>JBAPYK010000451.1:0-3816 GCA_049284695.1 Rhodoplanes sp.
CGCTCGGCGGCAGCTGCATCACCTCGCCGGGGGTCAACAGCGGCCGTGCGGTCTCCTGGCGCGACACCATGAGATGACCGAGCCAGGGTGAAAGTCGACTGCCGGCATAGTTCTTCATCGCGCGCAGTTCGGTGGCGGTGCCGAGCGCATCGGAGATGCGGCGCGCCGTGCGCTCGTCGTTGGTGGCGAAGGCAACGCGGACATGGCAGTTGTCGAGAATCGCGTTGTTTGGACCGTAGGCCTTCTCGATCCGGTTGAGCGACTGCGCGATTAGGAACGATTTCAGGCCGTAGCCCGCCATGAAGGCGAGCGCCGACTCGAAGAAGTCGAGCCGGCCGAGTGCGGGAAACTCATCGAGCATGAGGAGAATGCGATAACCTCGAACCTTGAGGTCTTCGGTCAGCCGCCGGCCGATCTGGTTGAGAACCAGGCGCACCAGCGGCTTGGTGCGGCTGATGTCGGACGGCGGCACCACGAGATAGAGCGTCGCCGGCCGTTCGCCCCGAACAAGGTCACCGATCCGCCAATCGCAGCGCGATGTCACCTTGGCAACGTCCTCAGCCGGCTTTCGCCACTCCACCGTGGCGAGCGCTCACCGGCACTCACCGCGTGTCCCATTCCATCGATCCTGGCCGTGATTATGACCTTGGGCGTCGTCCTGCAACCAACGTATTCATCTGCCCAGGGCAGCGTCGCTCACGTTAGAAAACGCGTACACGTCCATCCGCAAGACGCTATAAGTCGAGCTCGCGTGAAGGCGTTCAGCGCGCATGTTGTTTCCGGCGGCGCCTATGGCGACGTAGAGTGGTAGTAAATGTTCTTCCGTCGGATGATTCTTGGACGCAAACGGCGCCAGCCGCCGGTAGTTGAGCAGTTCACCGATCTGGCCACCTATGAGCCGCTGATCGAACCAGTCGGCAAAACTGTCGACCCAGCCGGGCGCCGGATCATGCAGGTCATGACCGCGAAACTCGGACAGATCGTGTGTGAAGCTGCCGCTGCCGATGATCAGAACGCCGTCATTCCGCAGCGGTGCCAACGCGTGGCCGAGGCGAAGATGATGCTCGGGACCGGCATGCGGCTGGATTGACAACTGGAGCACCGGAATATCGGCCTGCGGATACATCAACAGCAGGGGGACCCAAGCCCCGTGATCGAGACCGCGGCCTCGGTCGGTATTGCAGGCGAAGCCGGCCGCTTGCAGAAGCACAGCGACGCGCCCGGCAAGCTCCGGCGAACCGGGAGCGCCGTAACGCAACTCATACAGCGCCGGCGGGAAGCCGTAGAAGTCGTGGATCGTCTTGTTCGATTCGACGGCACTCACCATCGGCTGCGCCGTCTCCCAGTGCGCCGACGCCACGATAATGACCTTGGGCCTGCCGATCTGGCCGCCGATCTGCTTGAGAAATTCGCGCGCCGGGGTGTCGGTGAGCGGCAAGGTCGGTGCGCCGTGGGACAGGAAGAGGCTTGGCAGGGTCATGGTCGTCTCGAACACAAAGTTACTATAAAATGGGATTTCCCACTCAGACCAGAAGCCATCTGGGAAATTCAGCTCAAGATGGGGTTAGACAAATGAGCGGAGTCAAGGACGAAGTCATCCAGGCAAACGTCGCTTATGCGGCGTCGTTCGGTGAAAAGACGCGGCTCGCATTGCCGCCAGCGCGCGGGTTTCTCATACTCACCTGCATGGACGCTCGCCTCGATCCGGCGAAGTTCGCCGGCCTCGCCGAGGGCGACGCGCACGTCGTCCGCAACGCCGGTGGTCGGGCAAGCGAGGACGCTATTCGTTCCCTCGTGATCTCCCATAAGCTGCTTGGGACGAAGGAATGGTTCGTCATCCACCACACCGACTGCGGTATGGAATATTTCAAAGACGACGAACTGGCGGAGCTCTTGGCAGGCAGCCTCGAAACGGCGAAATTGACGCAAACAGGCTTCCGCAACGCCGGCACGGTCGGCGGCTCTTCGGAAGGACGCTATATGCGCTGGCTGTCGATTCGCGATCAGGCCGAAAGCGTCGTTGAAGACGTTCGCCGCATACGCTCGCACCCGCTCGTCAATCCCGCTATCCCGATCTACGGCTATATTTATGACGTGAAGACCGGCCGCCTCAACGAAGTCACGGCGGCGACAGAGGCTGGCCGGCCGCGTTCATAGACCAGCGTCAGCGGCCGCGAGCGGGGAACCGGAGAACCGTCTAGCTGAGGGAATACGCAACCACCCTCCGGCGGGCCGTCGGATGTGATGCGCCCCTCAGTCCGCACACCCCCGGCTCGGCGACATGCCTTCCCCTCCCGGCCCTCCATGACCCTCGGCAACATGGGCGAGCTGCGCGGACTGCGTTAGGAAGGATGACTGCCGAATGTAGGATGGTGACGCTTTTCACACCTCTAGTCGAATGTGCGGTTGTAGGATTCGCGAGCAATCGCAATCACACCGATCTCCGACCCCGCAGCACGAGCCGAATACGCCAAACTTGCCGGTCCTGCCCTCCGCGCCGCCGGCGGACGCTACATTGCTCTCGGCCGCCCCGCCAAGGTTTATGAGGCCGGCATCGATCTGCCGGTCGTATTGGTCGAATTTGATAGTGTCGCCCAGGCGATCGCTGCTCACGAGAGCCCCGGCTACCAAGCCGCGTTGGCTGCTCTCGGCAATACGGCGGTAGTGCGCGACATGCGCATCGTCGAAGGCGTTGATGACTGAGCGCGCTCGTCAACGAATGAGCGCTTATTGGCGTGCAAATTGCACTGGCCAGGAGGGGCGCAAGCCGCCTTCCGGTGTCGCTACTGTGAGCCATGCGTCAAATGATTACCGCAAAAAAGAAAGTCGCTATCACCGCACTCGCACTCGCGGCGCTGATCACTGGCCTAACCCCTGGCGTCTATGCCCGCGACTATGGCCAATATAACGATGTCCCCCAACACATTCGCGACTGGTTCAAGGGGCTAAAAAATCCGCGAAATGGGGGAAGTTGTTGTGACCAATCGGATTGCGCGCGCACCGAAGCGCGCACGCATCGAAATGCATGGGAAGCCCGTGCGCCCAACGGGGCATGGCTAAGCATTCCTGATGATCGGGTTGTATTTGATCACGGCAATCCGACGGGAGAGCCCATCCTGTGCGCGATTGAGGATGAGGAAGGGTGGCGGGTGTTTTGCTTCGTTCCTGGCCCCGGCGGATGATCGGGTTATCCTGTCGTGGGGCGTAGTGGGCGGTCCGGGCGTGTGCTGACGACGAGGGCGCATTCGCCCACATACGCGTTGGGCCATTATCGTTGAATCAGGGCTCGTGATGCGGCCGATGCTCAATCCCATGCTGGTGAACGGGCGCACCGGCGATCCGGCTTTTTATGTCGAGAGGAATCTCGTCGACCGCTATCCGTCTGATCTTTGCTTTGTGGTAGCGCCCAGCGAGCGCATGTTGCCGAGGGTCATCGGAGGGCCGGCCCGCCTGTGAGTGTGTTCACACCGGGAAGTCGGACCCACGAGTTACGATTGGTGTGTTACAGCCGCGGTTCCTCCAAGCCGGGGAGCGCGCGCCTCGGCTGTCCGAAAGGCGGCCTGCGGCCCGCGGCGTGCTTGAGGCAATTGCCGTTCAAGGCCACCAACGCGCGCTTCAGTCACATCACGGCTGCAGCCACTTGGTTGCCTCAGAGTGGCTCACGGATCGCGGCTCGCCGGGTTTTTTGTCAGCAGGTTGCTTCGGGGCCGGCTTTTTCCGCGCTTGCGCCGGATCGGTTCAAAGAATTTTGGCGGGATTAGACGGGAATTCACCACAACTGAGACCAACAAAGGTAATCAGATGCGCGAAAATCTG
>JBAPYK010000452.1:0-3644 GCA_049284695.1 Rhodoplanes sp.
GCGGTGGTGAGCCATCTGTCCTGGATCGAGCCGATGTCGGGCCTCGTGATCAGCGAGGAGGACATGCCGAAGGGCGGCGCACCGTCCGCTGCGTAAACGCAAAAGTTGCGGGGTCGGAAGCACAGGCGAGGCCGATGTTGACCTCGCCTGCGGCTGCGCTTTTATGCGGGTCCCACCAAGCTTCCGACCCAAGAGGCCCACGTGACCGACCTCGTCACCCTGCGGCGCGACGGAAATATCGGCGTCATCGTCATCGACAATCCGCCCGTTAACGCTTTCAGCGCTCCGGCGCGTGCCGGCGTGCTGGCCGCGCTCTTGCGCGCCTCCGACGACGCTGCGATCGAAGCGATCGTGCTCCGCTGCGCCGGCCGCACCTTTATCGCCGGGGCGGACATCAGCGAGTTCGGCAAGCCGCCGCAGCCGCCGAGCTTTCCCGAGGTGATCGGCGCGATCGAAGCATGCACGAAGCCGGTCGTTGCCGCGCTGCACGGAACGGCGCTCGGCGGGGGCCTCGAAGTCGCGCTCGGCTGTCACTATCGCGTCGCCGTTCCAGGCACGCGCCTCGCGCTTCCGGAGATCAAGCTCGGCCTCATTCCCGGCGCGGGCGGCACGCAAAGGCTGCCGCGCCTCGTTGGAGTCGAAAAGGGCCTCGCCATGATCCTTTCGGGAGATCCCATTCCGGCCGAGGAGGCGCAGGCCGTCGGGCTCATCGATGCGATCGTCGACGACCTCGACGCCGGCGCGATCAAATTCGCGCGCGAGATCGCGCAAAAACGCCCGCTTCCGCGCGCCCGCGACAAGTCCGACAAGATCGCGTCGTTCGTCGCCGACCCGGCGGCGTTCGACGCGCTCGCCAAGCCTTATCTGAAGCGGGCGAGGGGGCTCAATGCGCCGGCGGCCGCGATCGACGCCATCCGCGGTGCGCTGACGCTGAGCTTCGACGAGGCGATCGCGCGCGAACGCACCATCTTCGTCGCATTGCGCGACGGCGAGCAGTCGAAGGCGCTCCGTCACATCTTCTTCGCCGAGCGCGCGGCGGCCAAGGTCGATCTGCCGGCCGGCGTGAAGGCGCGCAAGGTCGAGCGCGCGGCCATCATCGGGGCGGGCACGATGGGGGGCGGCATCGCGATGTGCTTTGCCAATGCCGGCATTCCGGTGAGCCTGATCGAGATGTCGGCGGAGGCGCTAGCGCGCGGACGCGACGCGATTGCGAAAAACTATCGCGGCATGGTCTCCCGCGGCGGCCTTGCGCAGGACGAAATGGATCGCCGCTTGGCGCTGATCGAGAGTGCGACCGATACGGGGGCGGTGGCAAGCGCCGACCTCGTCATCGAAGCCGTGTTCGAGGATATGGAGGTGAAGCGCAAGCTGTTCGCCGATCTCGATCGGCTGGCCAAGCCAAGCGCGGTGCTTGCGACCAATACCTCCTATCTCGACGTGAACGCGATCGCGCAGGCGACCGCGAGGCCGCAGGACGTGCTCGGCATGCACTTCTTCAGCCCGGCCAATATCATGCGGCTAGTCGAGGTCGTGCGCGCGGAGAAAACCGCACCCGACGCGCTCGCGACCGCCGTCACGGTCGCGCGCACGATCGGCAAGGCTCCGGTCGTGGTCGGCGTTTGCCACGGCTTCGTCGGCAACCGCATGCTCCGTCTGCGCACCGTCGAGGCCGAACGCCTCCTGCTCGAAGGCGCGCTGCCGCAGGACGTGGATGGCGCGCTCACCGATTTCGGCTTCGCCATGGGACCGTTCGCCGTGAGCGACCTCGCCGGCCTCGACATCGCCTGGCGGATGCGCAAGGCGCAGGGCCTGCGCGCGGAGATCGCCGACCGGCTGTGCGAGATGGGGCGCTTCGGCCAGAAAACCGGGCGTGGCTTCTATCTCTACGAGGCCGGCTCGCGCACGCCCAAGCCCGACCCGGAGGTGGAGCAGCTGATCGTCGAGACGGCGGCCCGGCTCGGAATTGCGCGCGCCCCGATCGCTAAGAACGAGATCGTCGAACGGCTGTTGTTCCCGATGATCAATGAGGGCGCGCGCATCCTCGAAGAAGCCATCGCCAAGCGGCCGGGCGACATTGACGTCATCTGGGTCAACGGCTACGGCTTTCCCGCCTGGCGCGGCGGGCCGATGCACTACGCCGACACGCTCGGCCTCGGCTATATACACGACCGCCTCATCGCGTTTGCGGCCAAGACCGGCGACAAGCGCCACAAACCATCGGCGCAGCTTGAGCGGCTCGCGGCCGTGGGTAAAGGGTTTGCGGCGCTCGGCTGATGAGAGGCGGCAGAAATCAGCTTCGGATGCTCGTTGAACGAGCCGAAGTCACCGTGACGCGGGCCGGCGCGCGGCGCGCACGCCGGCGGCAAGCTCGCGCACGACGGCGGCGACGGACTCCACGGCGCCTCCCGTTGCCACACCGCTTGTGTCGAGCGTCTTCGCCAAGGCGGCAACAAGCGCCGAGCCGACGACCACCGCGTCCGCACCGCGCGCGATGCTCGCTGCATCGGCCGCCGTGCGCACGCCGAAACCGACAGCGACAGGAACCGGCGTGTGCCGCTTGATGCGGGCGACCGCGCTCGCGACCTTGGCAGGGTCGGGCGCTGCCATCCCGGTGATGCCGGTGATCGAGACGTAGTATACGAAGCCCGAGCTGTTCGCGAGCACGGCGGGCAGCCGCTTGTCGTCGGTCGTGGGCGTGGCGAGGCGGATGAAATTGAGGCCCGCGCGGATCGCCGGCAGGCACAGCTCCTCGTCTTCCTCCGGCGGCAAATCGACGATGATGAGCCCATCGACGCCCGCCGCCTTGGCGTCCGCCAGAAAGCGGTCGACGCCGTAGACATAGATCGGATTGAAGTAACCCATCAGCACAAGCGGCGTCGCATCGTCGGTGGCGCGGAAAGCGCGGACCATGGCGAGCGTCTTCGCCAGCGTCTGGCCTTGCTTGAGCGCGCGTTGGCCTGCGGCCTGGATGGTCGGACCGTCCGACATCGGATCGGAAAACGGCATGCCGAGTTCGATCACGTCGGCGCCGGCTTTGGGCAGGCTCTTGAGAATGGCGAGTGCGGTCGCTTGGTCGGGATCGCCGGCCATGGTGAAGGTGACGAGGCCGGCGCGGCCTTGCTTCTTCAGAGCGGCAAAACGCGCATCGATGCGGGTCGCGGTCATTGATCGTTCCTCATCGCCCGCCGCGGGACATGCTACACCTCTCCCCGGCGGGGAGAGGTCGGCCGCACAGCGGCCGGGTGAGGGGGATGGAGCGCTTTAGACATAGAGCACGGAAACTGCGCGCTTCGCAAACGAGCGCTGAAGCGAGGCTCTGGCGCGCATTGCGCAACCGCAATCTCGCTCGCTGGAAGTTCCGTCGCCAATATCCCATTGACCGTTACATCGTCGATTTCGTTACCCTCGATGGAAAGCTCATCGTGGAAGTCGATGGTGTGACGCACAGCGCCGCGTACGCGCGATCTCACGACGCAGAGCGTACGGCTATCTTTGATTCATTCGGATTTCGGGTGGTCCGGGTCACCAACATCGATGTGTACGAGAATCTGCCAGGCGTACTGGAGATGATTTATCGTGAGCTCCGCCACGGTGATCCTTGACCCCCTCACCCGGCTCGCATCGCGCCATGCGCGATGCTCGCC
>JBAPYK010000453.1:0-1502 GCA_049284695.1 Rhodoplanes sp.
TCTTACGAACTGATCGGTGATGTTGACCCGCATTGCCGGACTCCTGGCGCGTCGAGTGACGCTCGACGCGCGCGGATCAGCAACTGCTCTGATCCGAATTCTGCCGCAAGGCGGAATTCGGCGGAACTCCCGGCGGAATTACGAGAGCGGCTCCGCCATTGGCTGGCACCGTCCATGGTCGCGTCCGTGTCGCGCGGCGAATGCGGTCCGTTACGTGGTCCACGACGCCGAACGTCGCCGCGTGCGGCCGAATGCACACAAAAACTCAAACAGGTCCAAGCGCCTGAACCTGAAAGGCGTGTTGCTAAAGTCACTTACGAGACCCGCGAACCCGCGAGACCCGCGTCAGGTCAGGCTACGAATCTGGGGGTCGGGAGTTCGAATCTCTTCGGGCGCGCCACTTCGGTACAAAACTGGGCACGCCAAAAGCCGCCGTTTTTGCGCTTGAAGCAGCGACGAGCGTGCGCAGGAGTTCGCTTTTCGACCCCATGATGCGAACTTCTTTCCTGTCCACTTCAACTCGCTGAGCGAGCGCGCGAAGGTGGTCGCGGCGATAGCCGCCGTTCTCCGTCCGCATGCGCTTGCGAGCCTGCCTGGCGAACGTCTTGAGGGCGTGGGGTGTGATGCTCGGCCCGGCGCGCTCGATCGCCTCCTGGGCGCGCTCTGCGTCGGTGCGGGCCTGATCGCGGACGGCCTTGAGCTCGGCAATGCGGTCCTTCAGCATTGGGTCGGAGAGATCGGCAACGCCGTTCTCGATGGCGTCGTAGAGCCGCTTGAGCTTGGCTTCTGCTTCGGCCGCACGCTTGCGCAATTCGGCAACATGTGACGCCCGGCGCTCCGCGCGTTCCTCCCGGCGGTCGAGCACGGACGACAGGATTTCCTCGAGACGGGCAGGCTGCAAAAGACGCCGCTCGATGTGATCGGCAACGAGCGTGTCGAGCCTTTCCATCGGCACCGTGCGGCCCTTGCAGCCGGTGTCACCCTGTCGAGCCTTGGTCGAGCAGGTGTAATACCGATACTGGCCGCTCTTGCCGGTGCGCAGCGTCATCGCCTTGCCGCAGGCGGCACAGAAGCAGATGCCGGTGAGCATTGTCGGACCGCTGACGACGCGCGGCGCCGTCAGCGCCGGACTACGGGTCTTGAGCAGCGCCTGTACGGCCTCGAAGTCGGACGCGTCGATGATCGGCGGCACGGACATCTCGACCACCTCGGCGTCTGGCTTGCGCTCGCGCGTCTTCCAGAACTTTGTATTGAACCGGTGCCGGCCAATGTAGGTCGTGCGCGTCAGCACCTTGTGGACAGCGCCTATGCCCCAGCGTCCCCCGTCTCGGGTACGTATGCCGGCAGCGTTGAGGTGGTTGGTGATGGACTTGACGCCCATCGGTCCCGACTTGCCATCGCCTTCACGCGCCAGGCGGAAGATCAGCCGCACGGTCTCGGCTTGGATCGGATCGATCTCCAAAATCTTCTTGGTGCGGTGGCCGTGCTGCTCGGCGGCCTCC
>JBAPYK010000454.1:0-13176 GCA_049284695.1 Rhodoplanes sp.
AAGACAAAGATAGTACTGAGAGGGCGAGTTGATGCATTTGAGCAGACGCCGAATATTCAAGTAATTGTGTTCGGTGCTAAGAATCGACTCCGTCGACGGACGGCGAAAGGCACGAAGGCCCCGTGTCCATACCCAGGAACGACGATGATGATGCAACCGGAAAGGCGTCTCCTCTCGGTGCTGCTTCTGAGCTTCGCGCTTGCGGGTCCGGCTTACGCGCAAGGCGGGGAGCCGGCCGCGGTCGCGGTCGGCACGGTCTACGCCGAGCGCAAGCCGATCGCGAAGACGGCCGATTTCGTCGGGCGCATTGAAGCGATCAACCGGGTCGAAATCAGAGCGCGGGTAAAAGGCTACCTTGAGGCGGTGCTGTTCAAGGAAGGCGATCTCGTCAAGGAAGGTCAGCCCCTCTACCGCATCGAAAAAGGCCTGTTCGAAGCCGCAGTGGAGCAGGCGGCCGGCGCTTTGGAGCGCGCGAAGGCGGCGCTCACGCTCGCTGGACTCCAGC
Source organism: Rhodoplanes sp. (assembly GCA_049284695.1). GTDB lineage: Bacteria > Pseudomonadota > Alphaproteobacteria > Rhizobiales > Xanthobacteraceae > Rhodoplanes. The sequence goes on from JBAPYK010000454.1 coordinate 506, forward strand.
GCAGACGAGCCGAAGAGCTGCTTGCGAAGGCTGCTGGCACGGCCGTCGCGCGCGACCAGGCGGTGGCGGAAGAAAACCAGGCGAAGGGCGCTGTTATGGCCGCTGAAGCGGACCTGCGCACTGCCAAGATCAATCTCAGTTACACTGATATTATCGCCCCGATCGCCGGCAAGATCGGCCGCACCAATCTCACCAAGGGCAACGTGGTCGGTCCGGAGAGCGCACCGCTGACCACGATCGTCAGCCAGGATCCTATGTATGTGACGTTTCCGGTGAGCCAACGCGAGTTTCTGGAGACTCAAACCGGAAGCGGCGAGCGCGATCCGAAAAGTATCAAGGTCCGCATCCGCTTTTCCGACGGATCGGTCTATGACCAGCTAGGCGTCGTCAATTTTGTCGACGTTACGGTGGATCGTACGACTGACACGGTCATCGCGCGCGCCACCATCCCCAACCCGAGGGGCGTATTGATCGATGGACAATTGGTGCGCGTCTTGCTCGAGAGCGGCGCGCCCAAGGAAGAGATGGTCATTCCCCAGTCCGCATTGATTGCCGACCAACAAGGCGTCTACGTCTTCGTCGTCGAGGACGGCAAGGCGGTCGTCAAGCGGCTTAAGCTTAGAGACGAGACCGGGACCGACGTCGTCGTTGAGGATGGTCTGTCTCCCGGAGCCCAAGTGATCGTCGAGGGGCTGCAAAACGTGCGCCCTGGCATCGCCGTACGGGCGAGCCCATTGCCGCCAACCGTCAGTCGGATGTGATAGATGCTATCCGCGATCTTCGTCGATCGGCCGCGTCTGGCGATCGTCATCGCCATCGTCACGACGATCGCCGGTCTGGTCGCCCTCTACGCCATTCCGTTTGCGCAATACCCTGACATCGTCCCGCCCCAGGTTTCTGTCTCCACGCGTTACCCGGGCGCATCCGCTGCGGTGGTTGACTCGACGATTGCTCAGCCGATCGAGGCGCAGGTCGTCGGCGTCGACAAGATGATCTACATGAAGAGCGTCAGCGGCGACGACGGCAGCTATACGCTCCTGGTGTCGTTCGAGCTCGGCACCAATCCCGACATCAACACGGTCAACGTCAACAACCGGGTGCAGGTTGCGCTCTCCAAGCTGCCGCAAGACGTGCAGCGCCAGGGCGTCACGGTCAAGAAGCAGTCCTCCGCCCTGCTCGGAGTCATCGCGGTCTATTCCCCTAAATCGACGCACGACGAGCTCTTCATCTCCAATTACGTCACCATCAATCTGCTTGACTCGATCAAGAGTACGCCCGGGGTAGGCGATGCGACTTTATGGGGTCCGCAGGACTATGCGATGCGCGCCTGGGTGCGAACTGACCGGCTCACCGGTTTGAACCTGACGACGGGCGACATCATCAAAGCGATCGAAGCGCAGAATGTGCAGGCGGCGGTGGGCCGCATCGGCGCGCGGCCGATTTCGAACGACCAGCAGCTGCAACTCAACATCCAGACCAAGGGCCGCCTCGACTCGGTGAAGGATTTCGAGAAGATCGTGGTGCGCACCAACCCGGACGGATCGGTGCTGCGCCTCGGCGACGTGGCCCGGCTCGAGCTGGGAGCTTCCAACCTCGACCGGCAAACGCGCTTCAACGGCGGACCCGCCTCGGTCCTCGCCATTTATCAGTCGCCCGGCGCCAACGCGATCGCAACCCTGAACGCGGTGCGCGACAAACTCACCGAATTAGAAAAGCGCTTCCCCGACGATCTGACCTGGAAGATCACCTACGATCCGACCACCTTCGTGAAAGACACGATCCACGAGGTACAGAAAACGCTGATCGAGGCGTTCGTTCTTGTGGTGCTCGTCGTGTTTCTGTTTCTCGGCAGCTGGCGCGCGACGCTCATTCCGACCCTCGCCGTGCCGGTCAGCTTGATCGGGACCTTCGTCGCCCTGTTGGCGATCGGCTATTCGGCCAACACCGTTTCTTTGCTCGCGATCGTGCTCGCGATCGGCATCGTCGTCGACGACGCGATCGTGGTGGTGGAGAACGTCGAACGAGTGATGGAGGAGCATCCGGAGCTCTCCCCCGCCGAGGCGACCAAAAAAGCGATGCAGGAGATCACCGCGCCGATCATCGCGATCACGCTGGTGCTGCTCTCAGTGTTCGTGCCGGTGGCCTTCATTCCCGGCATTTCCGGCGAGCTGTTCCGGCAATTCGCCATCACGGTCGCGGTGTCGATGTTCTTGTCGGCGATCAATGCGCTGACTTTGTCGCCGGCCTTGTGTGGAGTTCTCCTGCGCCCGCATCACGGGCCGCGACGCGGCGTCATCGGCGTGGTGATGCGATCGATCGATCGGGTGCGCGATGGCTATGGCGCGGTCGTCGCCCGCATCGTCCGTTTTTCTGTAATTGGACTTGTCGCGGTCGGCGTCGCGCTACTCGGAACCGGAGGGCTCGCCAAAATCACGCCGACGGGATTCCTGCCGGAAGACGATCAGGGCGCCCTCTTCGTCGTCGTCCAATTGCCCGGCGCTGCGTCGCTCGAGCGGACGTCGGACGTCATCCGCAAGGCAGAGGCGATTCTGCGCGAGGAAAAGGCGGTCGAGGACTATACGTCCGTCGTCGGGCTGAACTTCATCGACAACTACTCGCAATCTAATGCCGCTTTCATCGTCGTCACGCTGAAGCCGTTCGAGGAGCGTAAGAGCGAGTCGCTCGGCGCCCCGGCGATCATCGCGCGGCTGGGTCAAAAATTCAGCGAGATACAGGGGGGAACGGTGGTTCCGCTCGCGCCGCCGCCGATCATCGGGCTCGGCAACGGCGGCGGCTTCACCTATGTGCTGCAGGATCTCCGGGGTGGCGATCCCAAGGCGCTTGCCCAGGTCGTCCGTGGGCTCGTGGTCGCCGCCAACCAGGACCCGGCATTGACGAGGGTGTTCACGACCTTCTCGGCCACCAATCCGTCGATCTATCTCGACATCGATCGCGACAAGACGCAGGTGCTCGGCGTCGACTTGAGCAGCGTGTTTCAGGCCTTGCAAGCGTCGCTCGGCGGCTTCTACGTCAATGACATGAACCTGTTCGGCCGCACCTGGCAGGTGCAGGTGCAGGCCGAGGCCGCCGACCGAAAGAGCGTGGACGACATCAGCCGCATTCATGTGCGCAACGCGGAAGGCAAGATGGTCCCGCTGCGCAGCCTCGTGGAGCTTCGTGTCGTGGTCGGGCCGCCGGCGCTGATCCGCTTCAACAATCTCCGTGCGGTTACCGTTCAGGGCAGCCCAGCGCCGGGCGTCTCCTCGGGACAGGCGTTGAATGCGATGGAGGCGGTTGCCGCGCGCACGCTGCCGCAGGGCTATGGCGGCACATGGACCGACACCGCCTTCCAGGAGAAGCGGGCGGAAGGCAAGACCGCGATGATCCTCGGCTTCGCCTTGCTGTTTGCGTTCCTGTTTCTCGTCGCCCTTTACGAGAGCTGGACCATCCCCGTCCCCGTGCTCTTGTCGGTCACGGTCGGCGTGCTCGGCGCGTTTGCGGCAATTCTTATCGGCGGCCTGACGCTCGACCTGTACGGCCAGATCGGCATGGTCGTGCTGATCGGGCTTGCCGCCAAAAACGGAATTCTGATCGTCGAGTTTGCGAAGGAGCAGAGGGAAAAAGGGGTCCCGCTCTTGGAAGCCGCGATTGAAGGCGCTCGCTTGCGATTCCGTCCGGTGATGATGACGTCGTTCGCCTTCATCCTCGGGCTCCTTCCTCTCGTGGTCGCTGCCGGCGCGTCCCAGCTCGCGCGCCGCAATGTCGGTACGCCGGTGTTCGGCGGGATGATCTTCGCCTCGTTCATCGGGATTTTCGTGATCCCGCCGCTTTATGTGTTCTTCCAATCGATCCGCGAGAGGGTGAGACCGTCCACACGCCCGCCCGCGGCAACTGTTTTGCCTGTGCCCCACGCGTCGCCTGAAGTGTCAGCGGGGGAACGAGAAGGGTAATTGCGCCGATGGCCGAGCAATCCCAGAAAATGAAGTGGAAGGAATACAGCAACGAACTGCAGAAGCTTCAAACCGAGCTTTGCCACCTGCAGGAGTGGGTGAAGAAAAAAGGCCTGCGCGTCATTATCGTGTTTGAGGGGCGCGACGCCGCCGGCAAGGGCGGAACCATAAAGGCGATCACGGAACGCGTGAGCCCTCGCGTCTTCCGGGTGGCGGCTCTTCCCGCGCCCTCGGATCGCGAAAAGTCCCAGCTCTACATGCAACGCTATATCGAGAAATTCCCGGCAGCCGGCGAGATCGTGATCTTCGATCGCAGTTGGTACAATCGCGCCGGGGTCGAATACGTGATGGGCTTTTGCACCGAAGAGGAGCACAACCGTTTTCTGAAACTGTGCCCAGAGGCTGAGGGCTTTATTATCGGGGCCGGTATCCAGCTGATCAAGATTTGGCTCGAGGTCAACAAGGAGGAGCAGGCGCGGCGCATGGCGGCGCGCCTCGACGACCCGCTGCGGCAATGGAAACTCAGTCCGATGGACATCAAGTCATGGAGCCGCTGGTACGATTATTCGCGGGCTCGCGACATGATGTTCGAAGCGACCGATACCGACGAATCGCCCTGGCACATCCTGCGATCGGACGACAAGCGCAGGGCGCGGCTTAACTGCATTTCTCATATCCTCACATTGATTCCCCACAAGAAGATCGCTCGCTCGAAGGTCAAGCTTCCGAAGCGGACCGACAGAGGAAAATACGACGATGAAGCATCCTTGCGGGGCCGACGAATCATCCCCGCCAAATACTGAGGCACACCCGCGGCTCGTGCGCGCGGTTTCAACACCATGAGCGGTATCGGCCTCTGAACGGATGAATCCCGTACTTGCGGCAGCACCCCTGCTTCGGGAAGAAACCGCTTAGCCCCAAACCAGAGTGACGCCAATGTCGCCAGGCAATCCGCCGGGCCAGTCGATGATCTCGAATTTGATCTTGTACCCGCGTGGGCGCAGGTAGTCATACCATAACTGATAGGCTTCCTTGGGAATCCCGGTCAGCGTCTTCTCCCATCCTGGCTCTCTTTGGTTGATGGCGCGTCCGTGATCGGTGCACAGCTGGTTCGGAAAACGATAGATCAGCATTTCGGTGCGGCCGCTATCAATCGCCCGACGAATGATCTTGGCGGCGAGTTGGATCTTCTCATCCTCCGACAGGCCCGAGGGTCCGGCAAGCCGCGCCATTTCCGCTCTCTTCTCCGCTTCCGCCTGCGCGTGCTTCCGAAACGACTCCGCGGCCTTCTCCGCCTCGTCGAGCGCAATCTTCTTCATCACCTCATCAGCAGACGGAATCAGATCATCGAGATTCTTCGCCATCACCTCCTCCTTGCACGGTTACATGTCTATTCGTTCGAACGGGCGCTTGAAAAAAGGGCACGATCAACCGGAGGCACAGCCATGAACAAACGCTTCATCCAAGCCTGGCTGTGCATCCGCCTGTAACCCGCCGCCGAGCGGCCTAGACGCGCTGCTAGAGACCACGTTGTGGTTTCCCAATCTTAGGGGGGCCGGCCTGGAATTGGAGCGTAGCACCCGACGCCGCGTCATCGCAGTTGATCCGCTTCGTCGCAGCGCGAGTTCCCACCTCATAGCGCCACGGCGAAGCAATAGTGCCCATCTTCATCGACCGTGGCGCGCCACAGCATTGGCGTGCTAATTAACAAGTATGAGAATACCGGCGGGGCGACGCGCCGGGCGGGTTTCGGACGGCGGAACAGGAGCGGCCGAGAGTCGACCTCGGCCGCTTTGCTTTTTTGAGCATTTTCCGGCGAAGCGGCAACCGGCTCGCCGCAGAAAATGCGCCCCCAAAGAACAACCGAGCGATTTCCGAATCCGGAACTGATTTTCGCTCGGGCCGATGACCCGGCAGCCGCTGACGCCTCTTGCGCAGACCTTCCAGTAGCCCACCCCTACCCATCTACCGACCAGCCTCAGGCTTGCCACACGCCAGCGTCGCCGATCCGGGGAAACGCGGGGCGTTGAGCCTCGGTAAAATTTGCCCGGCGCGGATCGCGCCGGGCAGTGTGGAAAGAAAAGCTGTTGTTCTTTAAAACGCCTCAGAATAGGCCGCGCGATCTCACAAAGATTGTTCCAGATCAAAAAACTGGCCGGAGTCTGCCGCGCCCCGCCGGCGCCGGCCCACAGACTGCCGCCTGGGGCAACTTTGACGGGTCAGATGCCCTTCAGCAGCACGTCGAGATCGTAGGACGAGCGTTGACCGAGGTCGCGCGCGTCCGCGCTCAGGAATCGCCCCGCCGCCTGGCGCCCCAGATCGCGCAGCTTGCACAGGAAATCCCACTCGGCGATGAGCTTCGAGGAAGCGCCGAGCGCGCTCATCTCTTCGCTGGTGATGCGGTGGATGCGCATGCCTGCCCACAATGCGCCCTCGCAATCGCCGGCTTGGGCGACCTGCCGCAGCACGGCGATCATGCGTAGTTCCTTCAGCAGCACGGCGTTGAAGGAGACCTCGTTGAGGCGATTGAGAATATCGCGGGCCGCGCGCGGGGTGCCCTCGCGTTCGACGGGATTGATCTGAACCAGAATCGTATCGCGTGACCGGCACTCGCGCACGAGGGGCGTGATGGTCGGATTGCCGGAATAGCCGCCGTCCCAATAGACGTCGCCGTCGATCTCGACCGCCTGGAACATGGTCGGCAGACAGGCCGAGGCGAGCAACACCTCCGGCGTTATCTCGTGATTGCGAAACACCCGGCCCTGACCCGTGCGCACATTGGTCGCCGTCACGAACAGCTTGATCGGCGCCTGGGCAAGGCGGGCGAAATCGAGATGGGCCGAAAGAATACGGCTGAGCGGATTGGCCCCGCCCGGATTCACGTCGTAGGGCGACACCACGCGCGCCAGCATGTCCATCGCCACGTAGAACGGCGAATAGTCCAGCGTCCATTGGCCAAGCAGGGTTTCGAACGGGCCGCGCCGAAACGGGCTGAACTTTGCTGCTTCCGACACGCTGCGCCAGAAACGCTCGAGCGCCATACGCGCGCCATCGGCGCCCCCTTCGGCATGACCGGCGACGAGGATCGCCGCATTCATTGCGCCCGCTGACGTTCCCGAAATGCCGTCGATCTGCAGCCACGGCTCCTGCAGCAGCCGGTCGAGAACGCCCCAGGTGAAGGCGCCATGCGCGCCGCCGCCCTGAAGGGCGAGATCAACCAGAATGGGATCGCGCTCGATCGCCACGACAACCTCGTTTTTGCTGGACGATGGAGAGTGAGGATTAAAGCGCAGCGCGGTCTTCTGGCGCATCGAGGCAAGAAACTCAAGGCTTGTTTTTATTTGTTCTAATGCAAGAATTATTCTTGATGTTGTTTTGAATATTCCAAAAGCTCCGTAATATAGTGGTTTCTATTATTGTGTTCTGCGAATAAAGCATGATTATAGACCTCGCCGGGCGCGTTTTGATTGGCGAGGGGAAAGTCAATGAGTGTGACCATCATTTACGGGTCGGACGGCGGCTGCACACGCAATATCGCGAATAAGATCGCCAAAAAGATCAGCGGCAAGGCCATCGACATCACCGACGCCGAGCCCACCGACATGGAAAACTGCTCGCTCCTGATTCTCGGCTGCCCGACCTATGCCGACGGCGAGCTGCAGAACGATTGGAGCGTCAATCTCGGCAAGCTGGAGGAGGCGCAGATCGCCAACAAGCGCGTGGCGATCTTCGGCACCGGCGACCAGGTGAGCTTCCCGGAGTCCTTCGTCGACGCCATCGGCATTCTGCACGACATCGTGGCGAGCAAGGGCGCGGACGTGATCGGCTATACCGACCCGGCCGGCTATGATTTCACCAAATCGGCCGCATTGCGCGATGGCAAGTTCGTCGGTCTTGCCATCGATGAAGACAACCAGTCCAGCGAAACCGAGGCTCGGGTGACAGCATGGCTCAGTCAGCTCAAGTGAGAACGCCGATCATTTCCCTGCTGCCGCATTACCTGTACGAACTCGGGAAAGGCGTGCGGCAACTGTTCATGCTGACCATGACGCCGCGGGAGGCGCAGGCGGTGCAGGCCCGCCTCGATCGGGACGGGATTGCCTATTATCGGCAGCCGGTGAACGAGCTGAAGGTCAATCTCTATTTCGGCAATGCCCAGTTCGTCGCCGTGGCGCGGCGGATCGCCATTCGGCCCGTCTATCAGCTTAGCGCGGAGGAAGATTTCATCCTCGGCACGCTTCTCGGCTACGATCGCGAGCAGCAATGCCGGCGCTATCTCGGCAGGCTGGACATCGGCCTGCCGACGCTGGTCGCCATGGCGGCGCATCCCGGAAGGCCCTAGGCGCGCGGTTCGCGCGCGCTCACCCTGCGCGGAGCCCCGTGGGCACGCGGCAAGCCGTGCCGCGTGCGATTGCGTCATTCCAGCGCTTCCCCTTCGCGCAGCGATCGACGTTCATAGCATTGTCAGGCATCGCAACGTCGCTTAAGCACGAGTCCTGCGGGGCAACCTCGTGTCGAGCTGGGCATGACCTTCCTTATCGATCCGCGGCGCGGCGACGTCGAGGACGACGCTTCGAGCACCAAGCAGCGATCAATGCTGTCGCTCGCCGGGAGCCTGCTGGCCGAGATCAGCCTGCCGAAGCTGGTTGTTGCCTGGATTCTGATGATCGGTGCGCCGGCCGTCCTCCTCGGTCTTGCTCCCCTCGCCTTTTCGATCTGGTTCGCCACGCTGTCGCAGAAGGCGGCCTATGCGCTTTCCGGCGTCGGGTCCTTGCTGTTGACGCTCATGGTGATCGCCATCGGTTGGTACGGCGGTCGCCGGCTTTTCCGGATTGTTGAGAACAGTTTCTGGTCCCTCAATTCGCTCGCGGTGCAACCGGCGTACGCCGTGGTCCGCGAAGTCCTGCGTCATCTCGCCGAAAAGCTTCTGCCGGCCAGCGCAAGCAGCGACATGCGCTCGGTCCTGCGCGCAGGAATGGCGGCGGTGGCCGGGCTAATGATCTTTGTTATCGCGCTGTGGCTGGTCGCGATGGTATGGCCCGCAACCCTGTGGACGGGACCGATCGCAGATCTCATCTCGCCCTGGCGCGCTGTCGCGATTGCGGTGGCGAACAGCTTCGTTCTCATTGCCAGCTACTTCGGCATAGCCGCGCTCGCGTGGGGCCTGGCCGACGCCACCATGGACCAGCCGCGCGATTTCATCGCATCGCCCGCGTACACACCCAGTGAGCAGCGACGATGGCGCATCGCGCACCTGTCGGACACCCACACGGTCGGCGAGCACTACGGATTTCGCATCGAGAGCGGGCGCTCCGGGCCTTGCGGAAACGGCAGGCTGCGCAGCGTCCTCGCGGGTCTGGACGCAATCCACGCGCGCGAGCCACTCGATGCAGTGCTCATAACCGGCGACCTTACCGATGCCGGCCGCTCGGCGGAATGGGCCGAGTTCTTTACCGCGCTCGCCCCCTATCCGCGGCTTGCGGCCCGCTTGCTCATCCTGCCGGGCAATCACGACATCAACGTCGTCGATCGGGCGAACCCCGCCCGCCTCGATATGCCGTTCAGCCCCAACAAGCGCCTTCGGGAGGCGCGGATGATTTCCGCGATGGCGGCCGTGCAGGGCGCGAGCATGCGCACTGTCGACCTCAAAGGGAGACGTCTCGGCCCGACGCTCGAAGAGGCGCTGCGACCACACCATGCTGAGATCGCCGAATTTGCGGACAAAGGCACATTGCGCCTGTCGCGCCCGCTTGCCGAATTGTGGAGCAATCTCTTCCCGATGGTGCGGCCGCCGCAGACCGAGGACGGCCTTGGAATCATCCTCCTGAACTCGAACGCCGACACGCATTTCTCCTTCACCAATGCGCTTGGGCTCGTGTCTGCTGTGGAAATGCGCGGCGTCGAGATCGCCTGCGCGCAATATCCCGCCGCGTGCTGGCTGGTCGGGCTGCACCACCATATGGTCGAATATCCGGGGCCGGCAAAACAGCTTTCCGTGCGAATCGGAACGGCGCTGATCAATGGGAGCTGGTTCGTGCGCCGCTTGCAGCACATCGCGCCCGGCGCGGTGGTGATGCACGGCCACCGGCACATCGATTGGATCGGCGAATGCGGCAGCTTGCGGATCGTCTCTGCGCCCTCGCCCGTCATGAACGCGACCGACGACCGCACCACGTATTTCTACATTCACACACTGGCGCGGGGACCGAACCGGCGGCTTGACCTGCAAACGCCGCAACGGATCGACATTCCAGGCGCGCAACCAGAGTCCGGACGCCTGCTCGGCGTCGCTGATCCCCAAGCGTAGGCGGCCGCCGGCCGACCCGCTCGCTGCGGACCGTCAAGTCGCTTCGCCCTCGCGCTCGGTGCCGGCCAGACCTCGACGAGATCCTATCCCTCGTCGCCCCGGATCGGCCGTTGAAACGCGAGCGCCATGTCCCAGGGAAAGAAAATCCATACGTCCTGCGCGACCTCGGTGACGAACGTATCGACCAACGGGCGCCCCATGGGCTTGACGTAAACGGTCGCGAAATGCGCGCGCGGCAACAGTTCCCGCACCACGCGCGCGGTCTGCCCGGTGTCGACGACATCGTCGACGATCAGCAGCGCGCTGCCCTCATCGTCGCCCAGCGCCATGACGTCGCGCGCCGCACTCTTGAGGAGCTTCGCGGCGCCGCGGGTCGTGTGTTCATAGCTTGTGATACACACCGTCTCGATCAGCCGGATGCCGAGCTCGCGCGCGACGATCGCCGCGGGCACGAGGCCGCCGCGCGCCACCGCGACAATCGCCGCGAACGGGCGCTCGTCGGCGAGCCGGCTTGCAAGCGCGCGGGCGTCGCGGTGAAACATGTCCCACGACACCGTAAGCGACTTGTCGTAGGCAGGCATCGCTGATGTTCCGCCGTTCACGTCGAGCCGCCGGCCGTTTGCCGGGCCGGCACGTCGCCGCGCGGGCGTTCCGCCAGAACCGCCCGCACTTGCGCGACCATTCGCTCCACCGCCGCCTTTGCCGCTGCAAGTTTCTCCGGATCGCGCGCACGCAGCACCACATTGGTGTTCGGTCCGCCATCGTCCATGAACGGATAGCTGCCGATCATAACCTCGGGATGGGCCGCAGCTATGGCGGCAAGCTCGCTGCCGATATCGCCCTCCCGCAGGTCGGCGCGCACCGTTTCCGCGATCAGCTTCGCCCCGACGCGCAGCTTGGGAATGACCTCGTCGAGCATCGCCTGCATGATCGCCGGCACGCCGGCCATGACGATCACGTTGTCGATCCAGAAACCGGGCGCGGCGGAGATTTTATTCGTGACCAGCGTGGCGCCGCGGGGGATGCGAGTCATGCGCATGCGCGCCGCGTTAAGGTCCGCTCCGCCGAGCCGCTCGCGCAGCAGCGCGACCGCCTCCGGATCGTAGTCGAGCGGCACGCCAAACGCCGCAGCGACGCTGTCCGCGGTGATGTCGTCATGGGTCGGCCCGATTCCCCCGGTGGTGAACACGTAGGTGTAACGGGTCCGCAACTCGTTCAGCGCGGCGACGATCGCCGGCTCCTCGTCGGCGACCACTCTTACCTCTTTCAGGTCGACCCCGATTTCCGTCATAACCCGGGCGATGTGCCCGATATTCTTGTCCTTGGTCCGTCCCGACAGGATTTCATTGCCGATCACAAGCAACCCGGCGGTGATGACGAGGGGGACCGACCGGGCCTGTGGCCGCTCGCCGCCCGCGGGTTCTGCCGTGGACAAAGCCGAAAGCTCGGGCTGGGCCGCGGGTTGGCGCCCGTTCTTGTCGATCATGGGTCGGCTCCATACCTATGAGTCCTCTAGCCCGACCATCGGAGCGGCTCAAGTAGGGTTGATCGCACGCCGGTGCGAGCGCCCGCGCCGCAGTCCTGGTCAGGATTAGCCTAAAGCTTGGGCAGTCTCCTGAGGCTGCGACGGTCCTTCCGTCTTGTTACCCTTAAGGAAAACTTGGCCTGAAGCTTGCAGCTTCAATCTTTCGGCAGAGCCCATGTGAGGGGGTCATCTGGGTTTTGGAGGAAGTGATGCCGGTCGCTTTCGATGAGATGAAAGGCCATGACGCGGAGGTGCGCGCCGCCTATGCGGTGCTTGACGACTGGCTGAAGAGTCAGCCGCCCGAACTGCTCGACCAGCGTTGCCAGGAGGCCGAGCTGCTGTTCCGACGCATCGGCATCACCTTCGCGGTCTACGGCGAGGCGGAGTCGACCGAACGGCTCATCCCCTTCGACGTCATTCCCCGCATTCTCTCGTCCACGGAATGGGACTTTCTCCAACGCGGCCTCGAACAGCGGGTGCGCGCGATCAACCTGTATCTGAACGACATCTATGGTCCGCGGGCGATTCTCAAGGCGGGCATCGTTCCGGAAGACTTGGTTTTCCAGAACCCGGAGTTCCGCCCGGAGATGAATGGCCAGAGGGTGCCGCACAACATCTACGTGCATATCGCCGGCATCGACATCGTACGCGTCGACGAGAAGACGTTCTACGTGCTCGAAGACAATGCCCGCACGCCGTCGGGGGTCTCCTATATGCTGGAGAACCGCGAGATCATGCTGCGGCTGTTCCCCGACTTGTTCTCGCGCTATCGCGTCGCCCCTGTGGAAAACTATCCCGACGAGCTTCTGGCGACGTTGAAATCGGTGGCGCCCACGACGGCCTCGGCGGAACCCACGGTCGTCCTGCTCACCCCCGGCATCTACAACTC
>JBAPYK010000455.1:0-4464 GCA_049284695.1 Rhodoplanes sp.
CGCCGCCGGCGATCATGCGCTTTAGGTTTTTCGCCGCCTTGGCGTAGACGGCGGGGTCGTGCGGATCGACGTTTTCGGCAAGGTCGATCTCGGCCTTGGAAACATGGAGGAAGCTCCAGGGCTTGCCGGCGGCCCTGGCGCGCGCTTCGGCGCTCGTGAGCACGTCATAAGGCGGGGCCAAAACCTCGGCGGCGCGTCCCGGCGTGGGGCGCAGGGCGCGAAATGGCTTGATCAGGGTCAACAGGCTCTCCGCAGGCGCGGGATGAATTCGCGGCCTGTGTAGAGCAATTCCGTGCGGCCTGGAAACCATCGCCGCGGAAAAAATTGCATACGAGGAACGTGCACTATCGATTCGTCGAATCGGACAGGTCGGTCGGATTCATGCGCTTGTGGTAGATTGTGGCACTCAGCACGTCGTTTGCACCGAGGATTGCTGCCGGATGAGACCCCTGATTGCGCTGACCGGAGCGACCGGCTTCATCGGTCAGCACCTTTTGCGGGAATTGCCGAAGCGCGGGTATCGCATTCGTGCGTTGCTGCGGCGTCCGACCGACCTTCCCATCCAGGCGGCGAGCGCGGTGATCGGCGATATCGTCCGGCCGCAGAATATGGCGGCGGCGCTGGAGGGCGTCGACGCCATCATCCACTCGGCGGGAATCGCCCATGCGATGTCCGGCGCGCCGGAGGACGACTACCGCGTCCTCAACACCGAGGCGACGATCAACCTCGCCCGCGCCGCCCACCGCGCCGGCGTGCGCCGGTTCGTGTTTCTGTCCTCCATCCGCGCGCAGAGCGGACCCGTCGCTGACGCCGTAGTGACGGAAGCTGACGAGGCGAAGCCGACCAATGCCTATGGCGCTTCCAAGCTTGCTGCCGAAGAGGGGCTCGCGCAGCTCGACCTCGATTGGGTCGCGCTTAGGCCGGTGCTGGTCTACGGCCCGGGGGTAAAGGGCAATATGGCCGAGATGTTGCGGCTTGCGCGCTCCCCATACCCGCTTCCTCTCGGCGGGCTGAGCGCGCGGCGCTCGCTCTTGTCGCTCGATAATCTGGTTGCTGCGATCGATGCGGTGCTCGCCGCCCCCGAGCCGCTGCGCCGGCCGTTCGTCATTGCCGACCGCGAGGCGCTGACGGTCGCGGAAATGGTCGCAGCCTTGCGTCGCGGGCTTGGGCGCGGGCCAGGGCTCTTCCCGGTGCCGACAGCGCTGCTGCGCGCTTTCTGCCAAGCGACCGGACGTGAAGCGATCTTCACGCGTCTTGCCGGCCCGCTCGTGGTCGATGCCTCTGCGCTCGCGCGCCTCGGCTGGTCGCCCACGGTGGCGACGGAGGAGGGGTTGGAACGGCTGGCGCGGGACGCAGGAAACGGCCCCTCCGCGCGTTGATGGCCAGCCTACCGCACGAAGCGGAAGCTGCCGTGCCAGCGGCCATAAGAGGAGCTGGTGATGCCGTTCTTCGCGGAGCCGGCGTAGCTTGCGCGGCCCGGCACGGGAACGAGCGTCACCGCGCCGCCGCTCGCGCCAATGATCCCGGCATGGATGGCGGCGAGACACGGCGAAGAGTCATCCGTATAGACACCGGAGCCCCAGACCTGGCCGGCCATCTGCTGGGGCGGGCATTGGCAGGTCAGGCTCTGCTTCGTCCCGCGCAAGGCGGTGACGCTGGATGGACACTGGTTGTCCGCGCCGGATTCGCGACTGGCGACCACCGGGCTCGTGAACATGAAACTCCCGTCAAAGCGTCCCCAATCCCCCGTCATCACGCCATGACGCAGCGACCCGGCATAGCGCGGCTGGCCGGGCGCCGCGCGCAGGCGCACGACGCCGCCGGTCGCAGTCGCAACCCCGGCATGCCGGGCCGCCGCACACACCGACGAGTCATGGGTGTAGGTGCCGGTGCCCCAGACGGAGCCGGTCATTTGCGTGGGGGCGCAGTAGCAGGTGAGTTCGTCCCCCCAGTTCTTCCATGCGGTAAAGCGATCGGGGCACGGCTGGGTGGGCGGTGCGACCGCCGTTTTGGGCGGCGGTTCCGCAGCGCTGCTCGGCGGAGTAAGGGCCGCGCTCGCGCCCGTGCCGTTCCGTTTCGGTCCTTGTTCGGTCGGCTGTGGTTGCATCAAGGCGACCGACGGGCCGGGTGCGGCGGGCTCCTTCCGCTTCGCCGCCCCGTCTCGCGTTTCACTGAGCACGAACTCGCCGACGATCTGGTCGTAGTAGGCCGGCTGCTGCGCATGCCGCACGGTCGCCGCGAGTGCATCGACCTCCTGCTGCACGCGCTTGGCAAGCATCACATGGCTGAGACCGGGAGTGCGGAGCAGCGGGACGAGCTTGCGCGTGAACACCGAGTTCGGATCGGGATCGTCCGGCCGCAGCGTATCCAGCGCGGTCTGGCCGATGCCGGCTGAGTAGAGCACGAACACGCCGCGGGGCGCTTCCGTCCGCGTGAGGCCGCGCGTTCCGCCAATGTTGCGGGTGCCGGTCGCCTCGAACGGGTTGTCGCGGCAGGCGTCGAGGACGAGAAAGGTGGTCAGCGCTCCCCGGCCCTGGACGCGCCGGATGATATTGTCGACGGAGAACCCTTCGTCGCGAACGAGACCGTCTTCGCCGGGTCCCGGTTTCGGCATGTCCGCGGCGAGCAGAATATTGTCGGGGCCGAGCGCTACGCCGTGCCCGGCGAAAAAGAAAAACACCATGTCGCCCGGACTGATGAGCCCTTCGAGATCGGCGAGCTTGCGGTTCATCTCCCGTCGCGTGACGTTCTCGCCGGCGATAACGGCGAAGCCGAGATCGTCGAGCGCCGCGCTGACCGCGCGCGCGTCGCTCACCGCCCTCGCGAGCTGCGGCTGGTTCTGGTAGGCATCGATGCCGATGACGAGGGCGAGGCGCTTGGCCGCTGCCGCATCGGCGAGAAGGCACCAGCAGCAGACGAGGCCGGCGAGAAAATGACCAGCCAGCCGTCCTAATCGCGGCGACCCAGATCGTGACAACGACGCTCCCATTTTCGGCACTTGTCCAAGGCCCCGATAAAAACCCGGCCCTGGAAGATACTTCGGGGCAGGCCATGTGCGCCATCCTGATCGCCGGGCCGACGGCGAGCGGAAAGTCGACGCTGGCGCTCGCGGTCGCCGAGGAGACGGGCGGCATCGTCATCAACGCCGATGCGATGCAGGTCTATCGCGACCTGCGCATCATCACGGCACGGCCGACGCCCGAAGAGGAGGCGCGCGCGCCGCATTGGCTCTACGGCCATGTCGACGCCGCCGTGAACTATTCGGTAGGCCGGTATTTGCGTGACGCGGCCGCAGCCCTCGCGGAGGCGCGGCGGCTCGGGCGCGCACCGATCTTTGTCGGCGGGACCGGGCTCTACTTCAAGGCGCTGACGCAGGGATTATCCGCCGTTCCCCCGATCCCGCCAGATATCCGCGATGCAGTGCGGGCAAAGCTTGCGGCCCAAGGCCCCGCGGGGTTGCATGCGGAATTGGCGCAACGCGATCCGGAAGGCGCGGCACGGATTTCTCCGCGCGATCGCGTCCGCATCGCCCGCGCGCTCGAAGTTTTGGAGGCGACCGGCCGTCCGCTCGCCGACTGGCAGCGCGACGGCATGCGCCCGCTGCTTGCGAGCGAGCAGGTGGTGAAACTGTTTCTCGCGCCGGATCGCGCCGCGCTCTATGCCCGCATCGACGCGCGGTTCGAGCGCATGCTGGCGGCGGGCGCGCTCGACGAAGTGCGCGCGCTGGCCCAACGCAGCCTCGATCCGCTGCTGCCGGCGATGAAAGCGCACGGCGTGCCCTGGTTGATCCGGCATTTGCGTGGAGAAATCTCGCTTGCCGAAGCGGCCGACAAGGCGAAGCAGGACACGCGGCATTACGCCAAGCGCCAGTTCACCTGGTTCCGCCATCAGCTCGCCGATTGGCCGCAGGTGGCGCCGGAACAGGCTTCGGACTGGCTGCGCGAAGCCATTGGGTCCCGCGGACGAGCGAGCCCCCACCACCGCCCTTCAGGCGGTCCCCCTCCCCCGTTTCACGGGGGAGGATGAATTCTGGCCCTCGCCGTCCGCTGAAACAACAACTGCATCGGTCGCTGAAGCGACAGGCGTAATCACGGTTATTCATCCTCCCCCGCGCAGCGGGGGAGGGGGACCATGCGCAGCATGGTGGAGGGGGCCAAGCAGCAGCGCGGAGCTGTGCGCCCTACCAAAACACGCCCTTGAACAGCTGGTAGAACGTGACCAGCACCTCGACCACGATCAAGGCGACGATGGCCGCCTCGAGCCGCACGCTGCGCGTGGTGTCCATGATGTCGGTCAGCGCGCGAGCGGTCTCGTCGATCACCCGCAGCTTGCGCGCAAGCGCGGCCGCGCGCTCCTTCAGTTCGTATTCGTCTTCGAGCCGCGCATAGAGCCGCTCGAACTCCGGCTGATCCCACAGAATGTCAGGCTTCTCTTCGACCTGGACGCGGCCCGACATGCGGTGAT
>JBAPYK010000456.1:0-3522 GCA_049284695.1 Rhodoplanes sp.
TCACCCGGGCTGGAGCACGATTAGATTTGGTTGTCGCTGGCGGGAGTACTTCGTCGCGGACCTCCGTGGTCGCTTTCTCCTTGGGGTCAAAGAAACGACTTGCCTCTGGCGCGGCTTGCGTCTCGGCGGGGGCATCCGAGCCTGGTCGGGGAGTAGCCGGCGGCGGAGCCGGTCTGATCGCGCCTGTGCTGTCAGGAGGGTCGCTTGGCGTCACGGGCTGCGTAAGGCTCTTGTAATACAACAAGTTTTGCGCAAACCGATCACCGAAACTGCTGGTGGCATTATTCGGCTCAATGCCGCCAGGCAGACTCGTCCACCAACTGCTAATCCCGCGGCCGATTAACGTGAGCTTCTGCGGGTCGGCGTTCGCTTCCCGGATATCGGTGACAAGGTCGCGTCCGGTCTTCGCACGATACGTCCTCTGGGCCTCCCAGAATGCTGCCTTGTCCTGGCTCGCTGGTGAAAAATCCGGAAGCCCGAGCGCTATGCTTGCTTCGTCCCACGAGCGCTCGAGGTACTGATATCGTCCGGCGGCGCTGGTCTTCTGGCCCGTATTGGGGCCGGCGGCAATCTGAAAGTACTGGCGCGGATGGTCGGTCAGGGTCTCCGCCACCCGACCTCCGTAGATGACCTTATAAGGATCGCGACCGGGATACGCAGACTCGCTGCCTGCAATGGTATCGAGAAGCGCGCGCCCTTCGAGGGGCAACTCGCGGCTTACCGTGCGGGTCTTCCCGGGCGAATCTGTCGAGAAATCTGCGCCCTGCATCCCTGTTGGCGTCGTCAGAGCGTCTGATCCAGGTGGATATACATACGATCGAGCAAGCCACCCGCTAGCAAAACCGACCGCTGCCACGAGTGCACCACTGAGCAGGGCTATGCGAAGCCGCGCAATTCCCGGAAAAGGCGGGAGTGGAACAGCAATTCGGTCTTTTCTGTCGACACTGACCTTGTGACCGCATGCGGCTTCGCGAAGAGGTATGCCCTCGATCTGAAGAACCGGCTGGCAGGCTGCAACGTCTTTCGGGTTGCCCGCGGTTTGCGGGACGGCGCTTGGCTCAGCTCCGTCCAGCCGGATAAGCGCTTGTGCAGCTTCCAAAACCTTGCTGAGGGCTTGCTCAGGACTATCCATGCTGATCGCAATGCCATTGCCGGGGCCTGTCGTTTTTCGATACTCGAATGCCGACCGCTCAAAAAAGTGGCGCCTGGCAAAGCCAGTTACACATATCCGGAAATGAGGTTAATAGTCGATAAAGCCCCGTGCGCGCCGTCGGCAATGCGACGCGATTAAGAAAAGATTAAGAAATTGCCGACGAAGGGCTGCAGAAACTGAGATCGGCCCCAGTCATGTTCGACTAGTTGCGCGGTGTGGGAGCATGCGACGCAAGGTCGAGTCGCGCAGCACCCAATGATGCGCGAGCGCGGCGAGCGCGTGCGCAAACGCGAGCAGCATCAGGATGTTCGCCAGGAGGCCGTGGGTTTCCACGACCGATTTCGCGAAGGCGGGGTCGCGCGCCCAGGGCGAGGCGATCTGAATGAGGCCGAACACATCCAAGGCCCGCCCGCGCGCGAACACCAGCGTAATGCCCGCAACCGTAACGGCGAGCATCAGCGCATAGAGGGCGACATGGGCGAACAGCGAAGCGCGAGTTGCAAGCGCACCGAACCGCGACTTCTCGGGCAGGGGTTCGACGTCGATCCAACGCCAGGCGAGGCGCACCGCCAAGAGCACAAGAACCAACAGCCCGGCTTCATTGTGCAGCCAGTGGGCAGTCGGGCTGATGGCCCGCGGGAAGTCGTCCATGTACTGGCCGAGCAACCACGCAAAGACGATCAGCAACACGGTGAGCCAGTGCGATCCCTGCACGACAGCTCCGTAACGATCGGGCGAATTGCGCCACTGCATATCATCCTCCACCGGACGGACCGGCCCGCGCCAAAAATGCTGCACGATCCGCAGGGAGAATTGCCGGCGAATTGCGGCAACCGATATGGCGAACGCGATCGTTAGCCTGCCGATTCGTTCTCAAATATAATTGATTCAGGCTGCTATTCGTTCGCAGTCTCTCGGTTGCCGGCGACATCCGTCGACTCGGCGGCAAGCTTGGCGATGATGCCGGCGACATCGGCCTCGATGTCCGCGGCCGCAACCTCGATCACGCGATAGCCTCGGTCGGCGAGCCAATCCCGTCGCGTCGCTCGTGCCGCCGCCGCCTCGTCGGTTTCGCTACTCGGGACGATTTCAACCACAATGCGCAACGGGAACGACACGAGGTCGGCGATGTGCGGGCCGATCGGGACTTGCCGCTTGAAACCGCGGCCCGCCAGACGACGATCGTTCACAAGCGCGTCCCATAAGAGCCGCTCGGCGTCGGTCGGGTTGCGGCGCAGAAGCCGCGACAGCCCCCGCACCGGCCCGCGCTCGGAGGGAACGCGCCCCGCCGCATGTTCGGCCAGAAGCTCGCGTAACCGCAGCGCTTCTTCGCCGTCGAGCACGCCGCCGCGCGCCGGACCCTTGCGGCCCTCCGCAATCGCCATGATCACGCCATGCAAAGTCTGGATGTCCTGCTGGGTCGGCTGCATGCGCGCGAAAATATTGCGCAGATTGATCAGCATGGTCTCGCGTTTCTCCGCCGGGCGGAAGAACTCGACCCGCTCGAGCTCGCGTTCCAAGGTCGCAAAAAAGGCGAGCAATTGCTCCTTCGGGGCTGCGCGCGACTTTTCCGGCATGGCGAAGGGCAGGGCGCCGCTCGCGCCGAGCTTGAACCATTCATAGCCGACGAGCGCGACCGCCTGCGCCAGATTGAGGGAAGCGAAAGCGGGATTGATCGGGAAGGTGATGATGCAGTCGGCGAGCCCGACCTCGTCGTTCTCGAGGCCGTTGCGCTCACGCCCGAATACGATCGCGACGGTTTCGCCGGCGGCGACGCGCGGCGCGATGCGGCGAACGCATTCCGCCGGCGCGAGAACGGGCTTGGCCTGATCATGGGCGCGTGCGGTGGTCGCGGCGACGAACGTGCAGTCGGCGATGGCGGCAGGGAAGGTGTCGTAGATTTCCGCCGCATCAAGGATACGGTCGGCGCCGGCCGCCATGATGCGCGCCTTGGGATTGGGCCAGGCTTGCTTCGGCTTGACGAGGCGCAGCCGCGACAGGCCGAAATTCGCCATCACGCGGGCCGCCGCGCCGATGTTCTCGCCGAGTTGCGGCTCGACCAGGATGACGACCGGCGCGGGAGCGGCGATCCAGGTCTTGGTCTTGTCAGTTCCGGCGCCGGGCATCGTCGGCGTCAAGTTGACAGATTTTTCGGCTTACGGTTGTTTGCGGCCGCGTTGCCTTTCGGAGATCGGAGCGCCAGTGACAGATCAACTCAAACAATTCCGACGCCGCCATATTTATCCTCTCTTCCGGCCGTTCTTCCCTTATCGAAAAAACCGCTTCGCCGCGATCACCGTCTATTACAAGAAACATCTGGACGGCGGCGGACGCGGGATCGGACAGGGCTTCATCCCATTCCTGCAAAG
>JBAPYK010000457.1:0-5202 GCA_049284695.1 Rhodoplanes sp.
CAATTCGTTCCCATTGCTCCTGGTTCAGGATCGTGCGAATCAAGGCTGACCTCCATTTTTCAGCCTTGAATCAGAACCGCGCGGGATTGGGAATCGGTCTCGTGGCTATGAATGTAAACAGGCCCTAAAGCCCTTGACCCCGACGTTTTCCCCCGCCACTCACTCCGCCATGCCGTCTATGCGCGGATTCACGCCGCCGGTAACAAGGCATCGTTCAAGCTGTTTGGCAGGCTTCTCGACCTTGGCCGCGGGCTCGCTTTTCATCACCGTTTTCAGCAAATCGGCGTTCCGCTTGGCGCTCTGTTCAAGTATCTCGGCGTTTTGCTTGGCGCTTCTTTCGATCAGTTCGGCGTTCTGCGCCGTCTGCCTTTCGTTGGCGACGTCTTTTCGCTGCGAACTTTGTGAAGAACCTAGCCAGAAGTTGACAACGGTCGCCAACGCGGCCGTCAAGGCGCCGATGACGATGTAAACGACTTGCTCAGCGCTTTTCCCATTTTGGGCCCATGGCGCAATTCCAAAAAGCAGTAAGAAGCCTAGCACAAGGAAAAAGCCCATGGTGATGATATAAGACAGGACGGGAGGGGAGCGCAGGACCCACTTATCCGCTCCGGGCATAGCAGCCAAACCTCGCAGGCTCGCACGAGCGTCTTTTGTATCATCGAGTTTCGCCTGTAACGCCTGAAAATCCGCTTCGCGTTTTTTTGCGTCGGCTTCGCTCTGCTGCTTCAGGGCTTCGAGTTGAGCCTGCTGACGCTTTATCTCTTGTTCATTTTGCTCCTTGAGCAGCGCGAGTTGCGCCTTCTGACGCGCCTCCTCCTGGGCGTTGGCGATTTCCGCAAGCTTGAGCTGCAATTCGACGACCGCCGCTGGATCGGTGTTGAGCTTGTCTTCGGCCTCCTTAGGATTTTGCGTCCGGGTGATGTCGGTGACGGCCTTGGTAACCGCACCCGCGACCGTACCGGCTTTGTCGCCTGCGATCGCCTGGATAATTCCCGGCAGTACGCGCGCCGCAATCATGATCAACGGATTCATGGCTTCAACTCCCAGCCCGCGGGGCTCGAAAGGCCTAGTGATTGGTTCAGCCGGCCTCTTGGGCGGTTCGACCGGCTTTGCACCTTCAACCGGCCTTGCGTCGCTCTCAAGCTTATCCCATGTCGCTTCGTCCAGATCGCCTGTCACGGGCAGACCGTGCTGGCGCTGTAAGCGCTTGACGGCCTCTTCGGTAATGGCCCCGTAGATGCCATCCTGCTCCTCTTCTGGGAACCCGAGGAGCTTTTGCGCAAGGCGCACAGTCTCGCTGACATCGCTTGGTTGTACCGGGACCTTTTCCCTCTCCTGTTCCGCCAATGGCGTTTCCGGCGTACGCTCGGCGAGCACATCTGACTCCGCCAAGACGGTGGTGGTGAAGACGTACTTGCGGTCGGCTTGGTAGCGCGGGTCAGACTTCACGACCGTCATGAATTGGCGATGCCCCGGCTTGCTCTGCCCGACCAAGCATCCGGCACTCGCCTTGTCGACTTCCGCAAGGTCGTAACCCCAGTGCTGATTGATCCCGAAATCTCCAGTGTCGCGCTTGTCGCCCGTCCGCTGGCCGTCCTTATTAAGATCGCGGCAGACCGTCACTTGCCCGCCCGTCTGCACAAGCGCTTCGTGGTCGCCCCGGTGCTTCCCGACCTGCCATGCGTCGTACTGACCGAACTCGATGCGTGCAGCGCCGCGCGGGTTTACCGGATTTTCAGTGTAGTAGCGTCCGGGCTCCGTTGTCGCCGGCCATGAGCCGACTATTCTGGGTTCTCCGCCCTCAAACCGAATTACGAGGCGGAGATCATTCCACTTGTTCGCCTCGTCGCCGTTCGGCGTTCCGTCCGCGTTCATTCCCTCGACATAGACGATGTTGATCTCGCCGGGGCCGCGGTCGACCCGGTGTCCCTTGCGCTCCATAGCGGCGACAATGCGGTGGGCTAAATCCGATAAGACCGGCGACGGCGTCGGACTAGACGGTGCAAGGGGAGGAGCAGTGATGCCGGGCGCCGATTCAGTGGAGCCGGAGGTGCGCGGCCGTGGGGTATCCGCGCCCTCGACGAACTCCACCGAGTTTATCAGCGATCTTAGTTTCGCAAGTCGGGCGCGCCGATCCGCTAGTCCATTGAGCCCGCCGTTAATCTTGCGAGTGATAGCCACGATGTCGTCTCGGTCGGCCGCAGCATTGAGGTTGCCTTCGCTCCACTCGGTGAGCGCCGGCCTGAGCGCATGCTCTGCCGAGACGACGAGCTCCGGGTGCCCTTCGAAGTCAACCCCGCACTTCTCTCCCATGCGCCGGTAGTTGCTTCGTCCGGTAGTCTGGAGAATTCCGCCGCCGCGATATCGAAAGCCGTCGCCGCGTTCGCTATTGCCAAGCTCTCTCGCCTTCCTCGGGTTGCCAAGCCCATAAACGCGGTCGGCAAGCGCCTGCGGGTTACCGAGCAGTCCGGAGAGCTCGGATAACGTCACGCCGGCGGAATGGTGCCCTTGCCCGAAAATCTCCAAAAGCCGTGCAGGGGTCCGATATGACAGATTCTCCCATTCGATCGTAAGCCCGCCGCTTTCGTGCATCACTTGAGCAAGGAAGTGCGCAAGCCGCAGCGGGGTTGTGATTCCGTGCTTTCGTAGAAGCGCATCGCCAGCCTCGAAAGCGGCGAGATAGTTCGGCCGCGCATCGGGCGCGACCTTGCGAACGATGTCGATTGCCCGCGCCATATCAATTCATGCTCTCTGTGTGAGTCCGCACCTCGGTCAAGCGTCCGCAAAGGCGCTTTCGTGGAACTCGCGCGCGCAGGACAGAAGTGGCGGTCGAGGTTCTTCGCAGCGCGCCGAAAGTCTTGCCAGCTGCGCCTTCAACGCAAGCATGAGCACGACGTCCGAAGCGTTGCGGCATTAGAGACGCATGCTCTCGCCGCCCCGTTATGATCGGTACGGCGGCGCGAACCTCACGCGGCCCATGCGGGAGCCGCCTGCAGCGCGATATTTTCTGCTGAAGCCGTGATGTCTCGGATTCAACTGAACGACGGTCCGGGCACTGTTGTGTCGACTGACCCATGCCCCGCTCCCTGCGCTAGGGTCACTCCGCTCGTGATAATGTACTGTGATTGCACCGGAACCGACGTTCACAGGTGTGAGATCGCTCACACTCCCGTCACTTTTTCGCAACGCGATCGCACGGGCGACAGGGCCTGATCTGACCGGCAGTCGTCGCTTCGGCCGCGCCGCGTTCGCTTGCCACTGCACCGCGACCGCGATCGCACCAACCTGCGGCGCGCGACGTCACAGGCCTAATTCCTGAGCGAAAGGATATACGCGGCGAGGTCGGCCGCCTCGGTCCGGGTCAGGCTCATGTCCGGCATTTTGGGATGCGGATCGAGTAGAAAGAAGGCCAGCAGCCGTGCATTGAACTCGGGGACGCGCGCGATCTCGGCAAAGGATGCCGCCTCGGTCCGCGTCCTCGGTTGCCCGCGCCCAATGGCGTGGCACGACGCGCACCAGCGCGTTGCGATGCGCTCGCCCGTCGCGGGGTCGGCGGCGCTCGCCGCGCCGGCAAACAACGACATGCTCGCGAGAACGCACACAGCGAGCCGGATCGCGATCCAAGACACGTCAATCATCATCGTCAGGGTCCAATCAATTCGATCATGCGCGCGCTGGCCGCAACCGGTCGGGCCAAGCGCTTTGTGGCCCTTCCTTAGAGCATTTTCCGGTGAGGTGGGAATCGGACCCCTCGGAAAATGCAACGGAAGCCCATAAGTATGGCAACCGATGCCATCGGCGCGAAGTTTGCGCACGAGCAATTTTGGACAATCGGGAGACCCGCCGGAAAGGTTCAACGCGCCAACAGTTCGATCTCGCCGTCGACGCCGGTTGTCACATTGAATTCGCGTTCGAAGGTCTTGCCTTCGTTGCGGGCGATGGCGCGATAGTCGCCCTCCGCGAGGACGACCCTGGGAAAGGCGCCGATCGATTCCTTGATCACGTCGCCCCCTGGCGTCAGTACGGTCCAATTGGTGTTCGCGAGCGCCTCACCGCCGGACTCGCCCACCAGTTTGAGGGTGATCACCGCGGCGCGATGAGCGACCGTAATGTCGGTGAGCTTGCCCACCTGCACACGAATGTCGGAGCGCACCACCGCATTGCTGTCCCCGTAATTGGAGACGATATGATAGGTGCCCTCCGGCACCACCACGATGTCGCCGGTCATCACGCCCTGGGCGACCGGGGTCTTGTCGCCGGGTTCGAACTGGCTGCCGCTAAAGATGTCGAACGAGATCTGGCCGGCCGGGATCGGCACGTCGCCGACCCGCCCCTCGATGCGAATCCCGCCCGCGGGAAGCTCGAACACCTCGCGCGCCGGTTCGGTGCGCAGGCGCACCGTCTTGGCGGCGCTCGCGAGTCCGAAGCTTGCGTGCACGATGTAATCCCCGGGCGGCAGCATCAGCATCGGGGATGGATTGCGTTCCTCCCGCAGGGTGCGGAAGACGCCGGTCACGCTTGGCTTGGCGGGATAGATGCGCCAGACGATGCCGCCATTGATCGGTTGCGCGACATCGCGGCTGTAGCGCGCGCTCAAGCCGAGCGCCACGTGGTTGGATTGAGGCGGCGGCGCGACGGCGGCAGCCGGGCTTTGCGGCGGCGTCAGCGATGTCGGCGCGCTTGGCGCTGGGGCCAAAGATGCGGGCACCGATGGGATGGGCGCCGGAGGGATTGGGGGAGGCGGCAAGAGCGATTGCCCGCCGGGCATCGGACGCGACACGGTGCTGCTCGAGGATGGAGCGGGCGCGGGCCTGGATGAAAACATCCCGCCGAACGGCAGCCAGGTGACGAAGCGGTCGACGAGCGAACCTTGCTGCGCTTGCTGGCCTTGCTGCGCCGCCGCCGGCGCCGACCACAAGAGCGCGATTGTCAGCGCTGCGCCGCAGGCGCTAAATGACGTACCGATCGAGCGACCCGTCCCCCTGATCATGACTAGTTCTTAGCCCCGGATTTGGGGCAATTTCATGCCGAATTGCCCGGGAACCGCGATTGCCGGCCCCTCCTGCCATCCCCCGCCGACGGAGTCGGAGACCACGCCATGCCGGATGCGCTCGAACTGTTGAAGTCCCGCCGCTCGGTCAAACCGCAGGAACTGGTGGGCCCGCCGCCCAGTGAAGCCGAGATTGAAACGCTGCTCACCAT
>JBAPYK010000458.1:0-1625 GCA_049284695.1 Rhodoplanes sp.
GAGTTGGGATGTCGACGACGCCGTCAGCGCCGACGGCCGCAAATATGATCTGAAACTCGACGCCGACGATCTGTCGATCATCAAGCGCGAAGAGTCTTCCTCTTCGTCATCCGAATTCAAGGTCACCGAGGTGCTTGCTGACCTGATTCTGATGGCGCCTCCAGAGGACCAAGGCATGATGATCGCCGACGTCCTCAGAAACTTAGGCCAATTTGTATTGGAGAAGAACGGAGACGTGGAGGACGAGGGGCAATCCGGCCGGCGCAGACATTGATAGGAGCTGAAACGCTTCGGGGCGCCGGAGTTACCACAGGATCGTACTTGCCGCCTTCGGGCTGGCGGCCTATCACGCAAGGCATAGATGATTGCACATGTGTGGACGGGTGGTGCAGGTTTCCGATCCGATCAGGCTCTCGATTGTCGACGGCCTAACAGGCCGCTGAAAAAGCTGCTGTGAACGGCTGACATGGTCTGGCGAATGTGATTCCTGATGTCTGAGAGATGGGCGGAGGGGGATCGATGCGCGGATCGGATGAGCGGACGGGCGAGCTTTTCTCGTATGTGGACATCGAGGAGCGCGTTCCGCGGAACCATCCGCTGCGGCTGATCCGGCGGATCGTCAACGAGGTGCTTGCCGCGCTGGATGGCGAGTTCGCAAAGCTCTACGCCGAGGACGGGCGTCCGTCGATTGCGCCGGAGCGGTTGTTGCGGGCGTTGCTGCTGCAGGCGTTCTACACGATCCGCTCCGAACGTCAGTTGATGGAGCAGCTGCAATACAATCTGCTTTATCGCTGGTTTGTCGGTCTCGGCGTGGATGATCCGGTCTGGGTTCCGACGGTGTTCAGCAAGAACCGCGACCGGCTGCTCGGGGCTGAGGTGGCGCGCAAGTTTCTGGCCGAGTTGCTCACCCACAAGGAAGTGCGCGCGCT
Organism: Rhodoplanes sp.; assembly: GCA_049284695.1. Classification (GTDB taxonomy): domain Bacteria; phylum Pseudomonadota; class Alphaproteobacteria; order Rhizobiales; family Xanthobacteraceae; genus Rhodoplanes. The sequence goes on from JBAPYK010000458.1 coordinate 930, forward strand.
GTTGTCCGACGAACACTTTTCGGTCGACGGCACGCAGGTTCAGGCGTGGGCGTCGATGAAGAGCTTCGTGGCGAAGGACGGTTCGGGTGAACCGCCGTCGCCCGGCCGCAACGGCGAGCGTGACTTCCACGGCGAGAAGCGGAGCAATGAAACGCACGCCTCGACGACGGAGCCCGAGGCCAAGCTGTACAAGAAGGGCAAAGGCAAGGAGGCGAAGCTCTCCTATATCGGCAACGTCATGACCGAGAACCGCAACGGCTTCGTCGTCGAGGCGGAGCTGCGACCGGTGTCGGGCACGGTCGAGCGCGAAACGGCCAAGGCCATGATCGTGCGTCATTCGCCGGGCGCGCAGCGCATCACCGTCGGCGGCGACAAGGGCTTCGACACCGCCGACTTCGTCGCCGACATGCGCGCGTTCAACGTGACGCCGCACATCGCGCAAAACACGACCGGCCGCCGCTCCGCCATAGACGGGCGCACCACCCGCCATTCCGGCTACGAGATCAGCCAGCAGAAGCGCAAGCGCGTCGAGGAGCCGTTCGGCTGGGGCAAGACCATCGGCGGGCTGGCGCGGCCCATGCTGCGCGGCGTCAAAAAGCTCGACTTCAAGTTCATCTGGACGATGGCCGCTTACGATCTCATCAAACTGCCAAGACTGATCGGAGCGGCGGCCTGATGGACGGCGAAACTCGACAA
>JBAPYK010000459.1:0-2151 GCA_049284695.1 Rhodoplanes sp.
CTCCTGACCCCCAGATTCGTAGTCTGCATCCTGGCCTTCTTCGGTTTGCGCGCCGCCTTGATGTGGCCCTATCCGTCCTATTATATCCTATTGATATTACTACCGCTTTTAGCACGCCAGCGCAAGCGAGCGTAGCGAGACGCCGGAAACTTTGAACGAGAAGTTCCGCAGACTAATCGCAGACTAAGTTTTGGAGGAGCGCGGCGTGGCTGATCAATCACTGGAAATTTCTGACAAGGCGGTCGGCCGCCTGCCTTACGCCAAAGAGGGGCAGTACAAGGTTCTCGACACCGAACTGAAGGGCTTCGTCGTTGTCATTGGACGGCGAAAGAAGACGTTCGCTGCCCAAGGCGCGTTCTGGCGCGACGGGGTGCGCGAGTTTGCGGCGCGGAAGAAGATTGGCGAATTTGGCGACATGACCTCGCGCGAAGCGAGGGCCAAGGCCAAAGACATCCTCGCTGCGATCGCAAAAGGCCAGCGCCCTGGAGACACGGCACCGATACGAAAGGGAGCCGTTACGCTCCGGGAAGCCTGGGATCGCTATCGGTCGGCCCACATGCTTCGCAAGGGGCGGTCCGAGGGAACGATCGAGAATTACAGAGATCATATGGAGCGGCTTTTCGGCGATTGGCTCGACAAGCCTCTCGCTCGGCTTGGCCGACAGCCAACGCTTGTCGCGGAGCGCCATGACAAAATCACGAAAGAGAACGGACCCTATATTGCAAACGGTGCGATGCGCAGTCTGCGCGCGGTCTACAATCACGCACGCAGGGCGAACACGGACCTTCCGGCGGCAAATCCGACACTCGCCGTCGATTGGAATCAGGAGGCACGCCGCAACACCGGTATGGGTGCGAGCGATCTATCCGCATGGTTGGAGGAACTGTGCGTGTTCGAGAATCCGATCCGTCGTGAGTTTCACTTATTACTGCTGATGAGCGGATCGCGGCCCACCGCGTTGAAGCGATCCCGGCTCGAGCACATCGATTTCCGTGCGCGGCTGTTGCACATTCCAAGGCCAAAGGGTGGAGAAGAGCGCGCCTTCGACATTCCTCTGTCGAGGGCGATGATCCGCTGCATCATTCGCGCAATCCGCATCGGCAGAATGTTGTACCCCGGCCAAGCGCCAGTTTGGCTATTTCCTGCGGATAGCGAGTCCGGGCATCTCGTGGAACATAAAGAGGATCGCGTCGAACTCTCTAAGTGGGGCAATGATCTTCGCCAGAGCTACCGCACGATCGCTCAGTCCGCAAAGATATCGAAGCTCGATATTCACCTGTTGATGAATCACACTGTCCCGGGCGTGAACGAGGGCTACATCACACGCGACAAGCTGCTGAATGATCATTTGCGCCAGCAGCAAGAGCGGATATCCGCGATCGTTCTCGACCAGGCAGGAAAGGTCGAGGGCGGACGGGCCCTGTGTTGGCTCAAATCGTCCAGAACAGAAATTCCCGCTGCGCGCACGGAAACGCGGACTTCGATCAAGCTCGCAGCTTAAACGACGCTGCGTGCTCAGAGACTAACAGCCGAAGTACGTAATATAAGTCTCCGGTGTGGGGCCTCAACTAGCTGCTTTCGCGGACCCCGTAATTGTTTTGGAGCGTATCCGATCCGACAAAGCAGATCGAGGACTTCCGGTCTCCGCAGGAGATGCGCCAGCATGACCGGATCGATGTCGGGATTCATTCGGGCAGACCTGACCGGCTGCAGCCGTATCCCGCCACGGGCACCCTGCACCGCTTCGATAACGCCGCACCACTCGGGAACCGTTGATAAGACCTTCGGCAAGTGTCTGTGAGCCGTAACGATCGTCACCTTTTGAAGCGCCTGCCGGTAAATGTCGATCTGATTGCCGAGCCGGTCGAGACTGTCTTGGGCACTCTTGATCTCGTAGCCGTGGATGCATCCATTAATTACAGCGATATCCACGCGGCTCCGGGCGTGGGCCAACCCAAGCTCGTCGATAATCAAGGTGTCAGGACGCGATTTCTGATGCCGGAGGCGCTTGCGGTGAAGTGCCGAGCGGATATCGGAATCCGTTGTGGTGAGACGGCCGGTCATGGTCAGCCCAGGTGCCTGTTCGCCCGAATGTATTGCCCGATTTGGGTCTCCCGACCAAGCGCCAAAATCGCGGGCGGTTCATTATAC
>JBAPYK010000460.1:0-2937 GCA_049284695.1 Rhodoplanes sp.
TCGGCGGTGTAAGGCATGAACTGCGCGATCCCCTGCGCGCGATGGCCGCTGCGCGTCATCGGCCCGACGGTGTTCGGCTGAAATCGGCTCTCTTCCCAGATAACCCGGGCGAAGAATTCGAGCGGCAATCCGTTTGCCGCCGCGGCCGATTCGAGCATCAAGCACATCGAGTCGATCATGCCAGTGAGTTCGGCTGTCGGGGCATTGCCCGCCTGCGACCCCGTCCTTGCCGTAGCCGCCTCTTCATCGCTTCGCGTGGTCGCCTTCCGTGGCAGGAGGGGTCGCGGTTTCTTCGATCTCGGTTGTCCCCGCAGCGCCCACTTCGTCGTGCTTGGCGCGATCACCAGCCGTGGGGGGCGATTGCGCGGGTTCATCATCCGCGGGTTTGCCCGCAGGCGCTGGCGGCTCTAATGACTCGGCGCAGGCCCCCTCCGCCAGTAGAACAGTGCAGGAGATCACGAGCAGGACCGACAAGAAGCCGCGCATAGCCCTTGCGGACGGGCTTTCGATGCCCATGTGCATCTCGCGAGGTAGAGCTATTATAGTCACCTTCCCCTCAGGTGACTTCACTGGTTCGCAGACCCCGGCTGCGCGACTCGGCCGGGGCCGCGTGTGAGGGGCTCTGCGGCCTTCTCGCTGGCCATCCATAGCGCTGCACCTCACGCCTTCCCATATAAAACCCGAGTGGCTTCGGCCGCGCCCTGCCGCCCTATGTATCGAGGACCGGCGGGCCGGTGGGCGGCGACGCCGAACTGTGTGCGCCATGACGATCGACGAGATCAGCGACAACTTCTCCCTGCTTGACGAATGGGACGACCGCTATCGTTACATCATCGAGCTCGGTCGTACGCTCACCCCGCTTCCGGCCGAGGCGCATACCGACGCAAACAAGGTCCAGGGTTGTGCAAGCCAGGTCTGGCTCACTACCTCCGTGCGGCCGGACGGCTCTGGCGGACCGATCCTCACGTTCCGGGGCGACAGCGACGCGCATATCGTCCGCGGGCTGATCGCGATCCTGTTCGCCCTGTATTCCGACAAGGCCGCGCGCGACATTCTGGCGATCGACCCGTCTGCCCTATTCGAGCGGCTCGACTTGCGCGAGCACCTCACGCCGCAGCGCTCGAACGGCCTGAAGTCGGTGGTTGCCCGCATCCGCGCCGAAGCCGAGACCGCCGCGCGCCGATCCTCTAGATTATTTAGCACCACAAACTTGAACCCGGGCACAGAAACCCAGCATTTGCGCGCCTTCTCCAACGCCACCAAGGTCCAACCCTCGAAGTTGGGTTAGACGTGGATGCCCCGCACAAGGCCGGGCATGACGGTCAATTGATGGCGATGCCGGGGTTCGACGGCGCTGCCCGAGCTGCTCCGCTCACGCCGCCTGGCTCGGGACCTTGTCCTCTACGATCCGCAGGATGTGCGTCATGATGCGGTTGAGCTCGAAGTCCTTCGGCGTGTAGACGGCGGCGACGCCGGCCTCCTTGAGCACGGCTTCATCGTCGGGCGGAATGATGCCGCTGACGACGACCGGCACGTCGTCGAGGCCCGCCTCGCGCATCTTGGTCACCACTTCCTTCACGAGCGGCATGTGCGAGCCGGACGGGATCGACAGGCCCACCACATGAACGTTTTTGTCGCGCGCGGCCTTGACAATTTCGGCCGGGGTGAAGCGGATGCCCTCGTAGACCACGTCCATGCCGGCGTCGCGGGCACGCACCGCGACCTGCTCGGCGCCGTTGGAATGGCCGTCGAGGCCAGTCGACCGCGGCCTGGTCGCGCGCGGCGCGCCAAGCCTGCAGATTGGCGATCTGGTTTTGCTCCACTTCCGGCGGGATGGTGATGATCGAACCCTCTCCGGTCGGCAGCGGCGACGCCTCGGTCTCGACGAACTTGTTGACGCCGACAATGGTCCGCTCGCTCAGCTCGATCTCGTCGACACGGCGCGAATTGCTCTCGACGAGCTGCGCCTTGAGATAGGTCCGAATGATCCAGGGGTTGTCACGCATGGTGCGTCCCCCGTCTTCTCCGTTGTGGCCGCCGAACAGAGGAACAGATGCCAACAGGAGGACAAGATGCCGCCACTTAAGATACCATGAACCCAAGACCGAAACCGAGGCAAGTCCACTCAACCTCGTTAAGGCACTCTGCGGTCGCGATCAGCTGACTGCACGAGCGGTGTTGTTTCTTCGCGCAGTTGTCCGCGAATTCCTTCAGCTGCCTCTGCCTTCTTGACCGCCTCTTCGAACATCAATTTTCTGATCTGATGTTTTATGGCGATTGTCGAGGGAAGTTTGATTGTTCGTCCGAACCGCTGTGTGCGCATTGGGCGCTCCTGTGGCTTGAGGGTGGGCGCGCGTTGCTCCGCAAGAAGGCCGGGCGCTAAGCGACCCGGCCTCTCGCAACCCAAATCACAATCCTAGGCCGATTTGGAGCTTGGACTTTTTGTCTTCTAAGCGTTGGCCGGGCTGGGCGTGGGAATTGGGAGCGTGCCCGCTTGCTTCACAACTGCTGCAAAAATAACAAAGCCTGCGGTCATGAGCAGTGCGGGAATAAAGAGCGATGACCGTGTCATGTGTATCCTCCATTTGCGGGCGTCAAAGACGCTCATACCGACAGCACCCGACATGAACTATGTCGCTGTGAGATTGAAATTGTGCTTGCCGATGGCCGCAGGGCTGCCGATTAGAGGAAGCGGAGATTTCGGGACATCACCATTTTTGGGCAGCTCACGGACAAGCCATTGCTTGTCTCTACCTATATATCTGGGGTCTCAGACGCAAAGCGCAATAGAGGCTGCGGAACGTCCGGCCTGAGTTCTGACGCGCCGCTTCACGCCGTTCAATGGGCGCGAGGAGGGAGGCGCGCACTGGGGAGGATAAGGCGATGTTCACGTTACAGAATACGGAAAGTTACATTCAAGAGGAACTGGACGAATTG
>JBAPYK010000461.1:0-11398 GCA_049284695.1 Rhodoplanes sp.
CCGACCCGGGTTCCGATCGAGAAAAAGGAAAGCGGTGCGCTGGCTCGACAATCTGCGGCAGTCAATCGAGCGACTCGGCGATCCGGCGCGCTGCGTTCATATCGGCGACCGAGAAAGCGACATCTACGAACTTTACTGCCTGTCCCAGGAGTTGGGTACGCACTTCCTCGTCCGTACCTGTGTTGATCGCTCGGCATCGGCTTGCATCAGGCCGCTGTAGCTTGCGAGGTGACGCTCGGGATGCTCGCCGGTGGCCGCCAACGCCGGGAGACCTCCGACGGCATCGAGTACGATCTCGCCGTGAGCTACTTGAGCCGCTACATCATCCTACGCGAGGTCGCTTCTACTTTGGGGGGTGGCCCGACCAAAGCCGGCTCGAAAGCCCCGCGTATTCCTCATGGGATTTCCTGGCGCCGACCAGACCGGCTCATCGACGACTTCATTTCCGAGCGCGCGTTCGCGCAGTGCCCCGTTCCGAGGGATTCGTCCGCGGTTCCTCAACGAATGCAAGCACCGAGGCTTAAGCCAGGCTCGGCATTTTGAGGCCGCAGGCGCGGGCGCAATCGATCGCGAGGTCATAGCCGGCGTCGGCATGACGGATGACGCCCGATGCCGGATCGTTCCACAGCACGCGCTCGAGCCGCGCCGCCGCTTCCGGCGTGCCGTCGGCGACGATCACCATGCCGGCATGCTGAGAGAAGCCGATGCCGACGCCGCCGCCGTGATGGATCGAAACCCAGGTGGCACCGCTCGCGCAGTTCACCAGCGCGTTGAGCAACGGCCAGTCGGATACCGCGTCGGAGCCGTCGAGCATGCTTTCGGTCTCGCGGTTGGGACTGGCGACGCTGCCGGAATCGAGGTGATCTCGGCCGATCACGATCGGCGCGCTGATCTCGCCCGACGCCACCATCGCGTTGAAGGCGAGGCCGACGCGATGGCGGTCGCCGAGGCCGAGCCAGCAGATGCGCGCCGGCAGTCCCTGGAAACGGATGCGCTTCTGCGCCATGTCGATCCAGTTGTGCAGATGCTTGTCGTCCTGCAGCAGCGCCTTCACCGCGGCATCGGCCTTAAAAATGTCCTCGGGGTCGCCCGACAGCGCCGCCCAGCGGAACGGGCCGATACCGCGGCAGAACATCGGGCGGATATAGGCGGGCACGAAGCCGGGAAACGCGAACGCGTCGCCGAGCCCCTCGTCCTGCGCCATCTGGCGGATGTTGTTGCCGTAGTCGAGGGTCGGGATGCCGGCGCGGTGGAAATCGAGCATCGCCTGCACATGGATGACCATCGAGCGCCGCGCCGCCCGCGCCACTGCCTGCGGATCGCTCTCGCGCTTCGCCTCCCATTCGGCGATCGTCCAGCCTTTCGGCAGATAGCCGTTGACCGGATCATGTGCCGAGGTCTGATCGGTGACCGCATCCGGCCGCACGCCCCGCCGTACCAGCTCCGGGAATAAATCGGCAGCGTTCCCGAGCACGCCGACCGAAAGCGGCTTGCGCTCGGCGCAGGAGCGCTCGATCATCACCAGCGCTTCGTCGAGTGTTTTTGCCTGGACATCGAGATATTTCGTCCGCAGCCGCATCTCGATGCGGCTTGGCTGGCATTCGACCACGAGACACGATGCACCCGCCATGGTCGCCGCGAGCGGCTGCGCACCGCCCATGCCGCCGAGACCCGCGGTGAGGATCCATCTGCCGGCGAGGTTGCCATTGTAATGGCGCCGCCCGACCTCGGCGAAGGTTTCGTAGGTGCCCTGCACGATGCCTTGCGAGCCGATATAAATCCACGAACCCGCGGTCATCTGCCCGTACATCATCAGGCCCTTGCGATCGAGCGCATTGAAGCAGTCCCAGGTCGCCCAATGCGGAACGATGTTGGAATTCGCGATCAGCACGCGCGGCGCATCGGTGTGCGTGCGCAAAATCCCGACCGGTTTGCCCGATTGCACGAGCAGCGTCTCGTCCGCTTCGAGCCGGCGCAGCGCCGCGACGATGCGGTCGAAGCATTCCCAGTTGCGCGCGGCGCGCCCGATCCCTCCATATACCACGAGTTCGCTCGGCCTCTCGGCGACGTCGGGATCGAGATTGTTCATCAGCATCCGCAGCGGCGCTTCGGTGAGCCAGCTCTTGGCGGACATGTCGCGACCGCGCGGGGCGCGGATGACGCGGGCATTGTCGATGCGGGTCATGACACGGTCCTTGCGGCGACGTTGGCGAAGGCGATGCAGCTCTCGAGAATCTCGGTGAGCACGGCGCGCATCGGTGCTGCCACCGGCTCATCATAGGGAACGGGCCAAGTGTCGGCGCTGACGGCGCCGAGCGGCTCGCGCAGGTAGCCGCGGCAGGCGAGCTCCATCTGCACGGCATGCACGCCTGTGCCGGGCTTTCCATAATGCCGGGTGATCCAGCCGCCGGTGAAGCGGCCGTTGACGACCCGGCTGAACGCCGTCTTTGCGCAAATGGCATCGATCGCGTCGGTCAGCGCGCTACCGCAGCTTCGCCCGGAATTGGTCCCGATATTGAAGTTCGGCAGCCCACCCTCGAACAGCCGCGGAATGATGCTGCGGATCGAGTGGCAATCGTACAGGACGACGACCGGATGCCTGCTACGCAGCCGCGCGATCTCCTCCACCAGCGCGGCGTGGAAGGGCTCGAAATATTCCGCGCGCCGCGCCGCGATCTCGGCAGCGTCCGGCTCCGCTCCCGGCTGATACAGCGGCTCGCCGTCGAAGGTCGCGGTCGGACACAGGGCGGTGGTCGCCTGCCCGGGATAGAGCGACGCGCCGGACGGATCGCGATTGACGTCGGTCACCGTGCGTGAAATCGCGGTGTGCACCGTGGTCGCGCCTAGGGCGTTCGCAAAGTCGTAGAGCCTGTCGACCCACCAGTCGGCATCCTTGCGGGGAAGCCAGGGCGACACCAGGCGGGCGTCGAGCTCGGGCGGAATGTCGGTGCCGGTATGCGGGAAGGAGACGACGAGCGGCGCCTCGCCGCGCTTCACCGTCAGCCACGCGCTCATGCCCCCCTCCACACCCGGTGCGCCAGCGGATTGAAGCCGATGCGATAGACAAGCTCGGCAGCGCGCTCGACATCCCAGATGGCGAGGTCGCACCACTTGCCCGGCTCCAGCGTGCCGACCGCTGCGAGGCGCCCGAGCGCGCGTGCGGCTTCGCGGGTGACGCCGGCAAGCGCTTCATCGACGGTAAGGCGAAATAGCGTCGCCGCCATGTTCATCACGAGCAGCGGCGAGGTCAGCGGCGAGGTGCCGGGATTGCAGTCGGTCGCCAGCGCGATGGGGACGCGATGCTGCCGCATCGCCGCGACCGGCGGCGCCTGCCTCTCGCGCAGCATGTAGAAGGCGCCCGGCAGCAGCACTGCGACCGTGCCCGCCCGCGCCATCGCCGCGACCCCGTCGTCGTCGGTGTATTCGAGATGATCCGCCGAAAGCGCGCCGTGCTCGGCGGCAAGCCGCGCGCCGTGCAGATTCGACAACTGGTCGGCGTGCAGCTTGACCGGCAATCCCGCTGCCCGTGCGGCGCGAAGAACGCGGGCCGTCTGCTCCGGCGAAAAGGCGATCGATTCACAGAATGCGTCGACCGCATCGGCAAGCCCGTTGCGCGCGAGCGCCGGGATCACCGCGCACACACCGTCGATGTACTGATCCCTGCTGTCGGCTTCCGGCGGCAGCGCATGCGCGCCGAGATAGGTCGTGGTGACGCTGATGGGCCGAGTCTCGCCAAGCTGCCGCGCCGCGCGCAGCATGCGGATTTCCGTCGCGTCGTCGAGGCCGTAGCCGGACTTGATCTCGACCGTCGTCACCCCTTCGGCAATCAGACGGTCGAGCCGCGGCAGCGACGCGCTCACCAGCCCGTCTTCACTCGCCGCCCGCGTCGCCTTCACGGTCGAGACGATGCCGCCGCCGGCGCGTGCGATCTCCTCATAGGAGGCGCCGGCGAGGCGCAGCTCGAATTCGTAAGCGCGGCTGCCGGCATGGACGAGATGGGTATGGCAATCGATCAGCCCGGGCGTCACCAGACGGCCGTCGAGCGATAATTTCTCCTCGGCATCCCAGCCCGCCGGTAGATCGGCAGCTACGCCAACCCACACGATGCGCCCGCCGTGTACGGCGATCGCGCCGTCCTCGATCAAGCCAATTCCCGGCCGATCGGCCGCGAGCGTCGCTATGCGGCCGTTGAGCCAAGCCCGATCCCAGCGCGTGGCGTCGCGGTGCGAGGACATGGATTCGTCTATACAGACTCGGCGCGTGTCCCGCTATTGTCGCGACGCAATCCATGTGTGCGCAACGCGCACGGACCGCGACAAGGAGCCGCGATGGCGCGCGTGTTTCTCTTCAACCACGCCTTGTTTCCCGATGGCTGGGCGAAGGACGTGCGTGTCGGCGTCGACGGCGGTGCGATCGTATCGGTCGAGCGCAGCACGGCTGAGCGCAGCGGCGAGACCGTGCGCGGCATCGCAATTCCCGGCCTGTCGAATTTGCACTGCCACGCGTTCCAGCGCGGGATGGCGTGCCTCGCGGAGCGGCGCGGGCCGGCGTCCGACAGCTTCTGGACGTGGCGCGAGGTGATGTACCGGTTTCTCGGCCGGCTCACGCCCGACGATGTCGCGGCGATCGCCGCGTTTGCCTATATGCAGATGCTGGAGCGCGGGTTTACCGCGCTCGCCGAATTCCACTATCTCCATCACGATATCGATGGAACGCCCTATGCCGACCTCGGCGAGATGGCCGGCCGGCTGGTCGCTGCGGCATCGGCCACCGGTATCGGGCTGACCCTGCTGCCGTCGTTCTATGCTTATGGCGGGTTCGGCGGGCAACCGCCGGCAGAGGGGCAGCGCCGCTTCCTCAACGACCCCGATCGCTTTGCGCGACTGCTAGCGCGCTGCCGCGAGATCGCTGCCGGTGCGCCGGGCACCCATGTCGGCATCGCACCGCATTCCTTGCGCGCGGTTACGCCGGAGACGTTGAAGCAGGTGGTGGCGGCGGGCGGCGACGGCCCAATCCATATCCACATCGCGGAGCAGGAAAAGGAGGTGGCCGATTGCCGCGCCTGGTCGGGCCGCCGGCCGCTCGCCTGGCTGTGCGATGAGATGCCGGTCGATGCGCGCTGGTGCATGATCCACGCGACGCATCTGGAAGAAACCGAGACGCTGCGGCTCGCGGCATCGGGGGCGGTGGCGGGCCTGTGCCCGCTCACCGAGGCGTCGCTCGGCGACGGCATTTTCGACGGCGCGCGGTTTCTGACAGCAGGAGGCCGCTTCGGCATCGGCACCGATTCCAACATCGACATCGACGCCGCGGCTGAACTGCGCCAGCTCGAATACTCACAAAGACTTGCGCAGCGCGCCCGCAATGTGATGGCGACGGACGAGGGCGAGTCGACCGGCCTGCGGCTCTACCAAACGGCGCTTGCCGGCGGAGCGCAGGCGCTCGGCCGCGGCGCGAGCGCGATTGCGCCGGGTTGTCGCGCCGATATCGTCGTGCTCGACGGCGAGCATCCAGACTTCGCATGCGTCGAGGGCGACCGTTGGCTCGATGCCTGGATTTTTGTCGCCGGCCGCGCCGCGGTGCGATCGGTGATCGCGAATGGCGACCTCGTAGTCGTGGACGGACACCATCGCGACCGTGACGCCATCACCGCGCGCTACACGCGCGTGCTGAGGCGCCTGACTGCGGATTGATCTGTCGCAGCACATCAGGCCCCTCCCCCCGCCCTCCCCCTCAAGGGAGGAGGCGGACCGTCGGAGCGGCCATTCATTCACCGCGCAAACTGCGAGCTCTCGTCACGCGACTTGGTGCGCGCCGCCCATATAGGCACTGAGAATATCGGGATTGCCGCGCGCTTCCTCGGCGGTTCCCGCCCAGGCGACGCGTCCGGATTCGAGCACGCACACGCGGTCCGCCATCGCCAGCGCGCGCTCGAGACTCTGCTCGACCAGGATGATGGTGAGGCCGTCACGACGCAGCGCATCGAGGGCCTCGTAGCAGATGTCGACCATCTTCGGCATCAGACCGAGGGACACTTCGTCGATGAGCAGGAGCCGCGGCTCCGCCATCATCGCGCGGCCGATCGCCGCCATCTGCTGCTCGCCGCCGGAGAGCGAGCTGGCCCGGTTGTGCAGACGTTCCTTCAACCGCGGAAACAGGTCCAACACTCTTTCCATACTGGCAGCGGTAGCGCGCGCATCGCGCACATAGCCGCCGACGATCAGGTTCTCGCGGACGGTGAGATCACGAAACAGCCGCCGCCCTTCCGGCGCGATGGCGATGCCGCGCGCACAGCGCGCCATCGGCGACAATCTCGTGATGTCTTCGCCGGCAAAGGCGATGGTTCCCGCCTCGACGGCAACTTCGCCGGCAATGGCCATCAAGGTCGAGGTCTTTCCCGCCCCATTGGCGCCGAGGATCGCCAGCGCCTCGCCCTCTTGCGCGGAAAAGCTCACCTCGCGCACCGCAACGACGCGGCCATAGCCGCAGACGAGTTGCGCGACCTCAAGCACGCACCGTCTCCTTGCCGATATAGGCGGCGATCACGGCGGGATCGGCGAGCGTTTCGCGCGTCGGTCCGTCGGCGATCATGCTGCCATTGTCGAGGACGACAACGCGCGGGCAGATTTCCGCGACCTTGCCGAGATTGTGCTCGATGAGGATCATGGTCACGCCGTTCGCGTTGAGATCGCGCAGCGTGCCGGCGAGCCGCGCAGCCTCGACATTGTTGAGGCCGGCGAGCGGCTCGTCGAGCAGCAGCACTTTCGGCTCGATCGCGAGTGCGCGCGCGACCTCCAGCCGCTTGAGGGCGCCGAGCGGCAGCGTCGCAGGCGACGCCTGCGCATAATCGGCAATGCCGACGAGAGCGAGCAGTTCTCCGGCGCGGCGCCGTTCCGCCGCGCGCGACACCGACCTGATGGCGCGAAGAATGCTCTTGGTCTTGGCATAGCCGGCGGCAAGCGTGACATTATCGAGCACGCTCATCGAGCGGAACGGCTTGACGATCTGGTGGGTGAGCGCGAGCCCCAGCCGCGCCCGCCGATCCGGATTGAGCCTGGTGACCTCCCGCCCCTCGAGGATGATGCGTCCCGCATTGGGGCGCAGCGTGCCGATCACGCAATGGAGGAGTGTCGTCTTGCCGGCACCGTTGGGTCCAATCAGGCCGACCAACTCGCCCCGTCCCACAGCAAAGCTGACGCCGGCGACGGCGGTGACACCGCCGAACTGCACCACCACCTGTTCGATGCTCAGGAGGGTTTCCATCGACCCTGACCGAGGCGGGAAAGAAGCGGAAGGTCGCGCACGAGCCCGGCAAGACCGCCTGGGGCAAAGCGCATGGTGAGCACGATCAGCGCGCCATAGATCATGAGCTTATAGTCGTTGATGAAGCGGACAAACTCGGGCAGCAGGGTGAGCGCGGCCGCCGCAACGATGACGCCCCATAGCGAGCCGACGCCGCCGACAATCACCATGCAGAGGATGCTGATCGACGCCGTGAAGCCGAACGCACCGGGAGTGATGAAGCGGGTGAAATAGGCATAGACCGCCCCGGCGACGCCCGCGAGGAAGGTGCCAATCACGAAGGCGGCGAGCTTGTAGAGCGCGGCATCGATGCCGAGCGTACGCGCCGTGTTCTCGTCATCGGCGACCGCCGCAAAGCCGAAGCCGAGCCAGCTCTGCTTGATGCGCGCCATCGCCAGTGCCATCGCCACCACCAGCGCAACGCACAGCACAATAAAGCCGACATCGCCGAGCCCGTGATCGGGGATACTGGTGAGCCCCATTTCGGCGCCGAGCCAGGCCTGCTTGCGCACGAAGCCGACAAACACGAAGCCGACACCCATGGTGGTGATGGCGAGAAAATCCGCGCGCACCCGCAGCGAGGCAAAGCCGACGAGCAGACCCAGCGCCGAGGCGAACAGGCCGGCGAGCGGCAGAACCGCGGCGAGCGGCACGCCTTCCCCGGCGAACAGCGCCGCGGCATAGGCACCGGTGCCGAAGAAGGCGGCATGGCCGAGACTGACTTGTCCGCAATAGCCGGTGATCAGATTCAAGCCCAGCGCCAGCATGATGTTGATGCTGACGACGGCGACCAGCGTGAGTTCGTAAGCCCCAATCACCGGTCAGCTCGCCGCAAACAGGCCGTTTGGCCGCACCATCAGCACGCCGATCAGAAAAATGAAGGCGATCGCCTCGCGGTCGAGATAGGCGCCGGCATAGATCGTCCCATAGGCCTCGATCACCCCGAGCATCAACGCCGCCGCCAGCGTGCCGGCGACATTGCCGAGCCCGCCGAGCACGATGATCGCCAGCGACTTGTAGCTCGGTACGCTGCCCATGGTCGGCTCGACCAGATTGTTGAGGATCGCGACCAACGATCCCGCCGCGGCCGCCAGCACCGAGGCGATGAAGAAATTGACGTAGCGCACGCGGATCGTGTCGATCCCGAAAGCGCGCGCCATGGCCGGATCGGTGACCGTGGCGCGCCAGGCAATGCCGAAGCGCGTGCGCTGCATCAGCAGCGCCAGTCCCGACAGCAGCACGATGGCGCCGACCAGCATCGCCGCGTCGGCAGCCGCGAGGCTGATCGGCCCGAGCGAAAGCCGCCCGGTGAGATGTGGCGTCGTGAACGAATTGCCGTAGGGGCCGAAGATGATGCGATAGCTCTCCTCCATGCAGATGAAGAGACCGATCGAGGCGATCAGCGCGACATAGGGCGGCTGGCCAAGCAACGGCTCGTAGAGCAGGCGGTACACCAGCATGCCGCACAGGCCGACGATCACCACCGACACCAGGATCGCGAGCGCAAGATTGCCGGTGGCGTTGGTCAGCAGAACGGTGATGTAGGCGCCAAGAGTATAGAGGCCGGCATGGGCGACGTGGAGGATGCGCAGCAGGCCGTAAATGAGGGTCAGGCCGACGGCGACCACGGCATACATGCTGCCATTCACCAGACCCTGCAGCACGAACTCGAGATGGAGCATGCGGTGTCCTTCGGCCCTCCGCTCTCCAGCGGCATTCTTCCGTCGCCCATTCTCGGGCCTGACCGGCAATCATCCTTCGCCGCGGCGGAGCTGGGGAGGATGCGCGGGAGTCCCGCGCATCGAGGTCGAGAATTGCTGACGGTACCCTTCTTACTTTTCAGGCGGGGCGAGAAACTGAAGATCGTCGATCACGCCATAACGGTGGAACTCGCCGTCCTTCACCACCTGGACCTGCACCGCCTTCTTCACTTCGCCGAGATCGTTGAAGCTCAGCTTGCCAATCGCGGTCGTGAACTCGTTGGCGCGGATCGCATCACGGACGGCCTTGCCGTCGCTGCCGGCCTTGCGCAAGCTTTCGATCGCCACCGTCATCGCCGCATTGCCGGACGCCCCGACCATGTCGACGCGATCCTTGAAGGTCTTCTCGTAGTCGTCGATGAAGGTGCGGGTCGCGGGATCCTGAGAGTCGCGGTCGAGCGACGTCGTGATGATCACGCCATCTGCGGCTTTTCCGGCGATCTCGATGAAGCGCTGGCTGTCATAGCCCTCTTGGCCGATGATGATGGCATCGACCCCGGCGGCACGGAGCTGCGCGACCAGTGGCCCGGCATTGAAGAAGTAACCCGGCGCATAGATGACGTCCGGATTGTCGGATTTCACCTGTGCCACCAACGGCCCGAACTGCCGGTCCGGCATTGCAAAGGTGTGCTCCTTGATGACCTCCAGGTTGAATTTCGGCGCGGCATCCTTGAACCCCGCGGTGAGCGCCTGGCCGAAGTCGTTGTTCACCGCGACGATCGAGACGCGCTTCTTCTTGAGTTGGTCGGCGACGAGTTTCGCCCCGGCGCGCCCCTGTACCTCGCCCATCATGCCGGTGCGAAAGACGAAATCGCCGGCTCTGGTGATGTCCGGATGAATGGCATAGGCGGAAATGTACGGGACACCCGCGCGCTGAAAGACGGGCGCCGCCGCCCGCGTCGGCCCGGAATAGCCGCCGGAGACCGCCACCGCGACCTTGTCCTGGCCGATCAGCTTGTTGGCGAGCGGGATCGCGTTTTCCGGCTTGCCCTCGTCGTCATAGACGACGAGTTCGATCTGCTTGCCGTTGATGCCGCCGGCCGCATTGGCCTTCTGCACGGCAAGCTCGGCACCTTGCTTGGCGGATTTGCCGTCTGCCGCGGCAAAGCCGGTCAGTGGCGCGTGAAACCCGATTTTGACGGCGTCCTGGGCCTGCACCGCCGGCGCGAGCCACCATGCCGCCAGAAAAGCGAATGTCGACAACATCATGCGCCGCTGCATCGGCAGTCTCCCGTTTTTTCTGCTCTGGGTGGCATAGACGCGGAGCACCGAGACTGTCAACGAAACGCGTGCGCAATCAATGGTTATGGCGTCGCTGTGACATCGCGCACCGGCGGCTGGCGCCGAGCGCAGAAAAGCGCGATCAACAATTCGGTCGCAGAACCGTTGGAGCATCGCACCGTGCCATCCTGGGCGAGCGTCGGAAAGCTGCCGATGCTGCAGAAGAGCGCGGAATCCTGGCGCGACCTCTTGCTCGATCTCAAGCGGCGCGGCCTATCGACTGCGCCGCAACTTGCCGTCGCCGACGGCGCGCTCGGCTTCTGGAAAGCGCTCGCCGAGGTGTGGCCGACGACGCTCGAGCAGCGGTGCTGGGTGCATTATGCCGAGCTCCGGATTATGCCGACCAGCGCGGCCAAACCGGCCTGGGAGGCGGTGATCGCTGTGAAGGAAGCGGCATAATCCTGATGGTCTGATGGTCGGCGCAGACTCCTCTTTCCTGCCAGGAAAGGGGAGGTTTTCATGTCGATTGACCCCATTGGAATTCGGATTTCCGGCCCGCTTGCGGGATTTGCTGAAGGCTATGGGGCGGAGTTGACGCAACTGGGATATGCGCCTGCCTCCGTCCGCCTGCAAATGAAGGTTTTTGCCGATCTGAGCGATTGGCTCTCGAGCCACGGCATGACCGCGGCGGATTTGATACGAAGCGATCTGGATCGTTTCCTGTGTCATCGTCGGGCTACCGGCCACACCCGATATGCCTCGATCAGGGCGGTGCGCCCCGTCCTTGATTATCTTCAGCGGTTTGAGGTCGTACCGCGACAAGCTCCCGACGTAGTCCTGGGACCGGTCGACGCAATGCTCGATCGATTCTGGCATTACCTGACCGTCGAGCGCGCTTTGACGGCAGTCACGGGGCGGTCCTACCTCGACATGGTGCGTCCGTTCGTTCAAGGACGGCTCTCGGCTGACTGTCGCGCGTTGGATCTCGAACGCCTGACCGCGGCCGACATCATCTCCTTCGTGGTGACCCGTTGTCCTCGACAAAGTCGAGGAGCGGCGAAACTGACGGTCACGGCCCTTCGATCCTTTCTCAGGTTCCTGCATCTCGATGGCAT
>JBAPYK010000462.1:0-6598 GCA_049284695.1 Rhodoplanes sp.
CATCTATCCGACACGCGCGACTCCTGCGTTTATTTTTTAGCACACGATCGCCCCCTAGGCTGTGTAGTCTAGGTCACAGCACATATAACTTGCGGTCAGCAGGGGGCTCCTTACAGGGTGCGGCCGGACAGGGTGCGGCCGGGCCGCTCCGGTTTCCAGAGCGAATTCCGCTCCGGTGGAATCGGATTCGCTCTTGTTTTCCTTTAGTGGCCGCATTTTCTGCGGCAAACCGGTTCCCACTTCGCCGGAAAATGCTCTAGGGAATCGCGCCGGTCATTGCCGATTCCCGCCCGCCTTTGTCTGCGCCAGTTCGACCGCGCGTTTGCCCGACCATCGGGCACGGGGGGAGACCCGCACGGGCGCTCATCGCTGCACCAGTCGCATTGCATGACCGTCCGGATCCCTCACCATGATGGCGCGTGAGAACCCCAACTTTGAATTCGGCACGGTGACCACGTCGGGAGAGACGAAGCGGACGCCGGCGGTGCGCAACGCCTTGGCGGCGGCGGCGGCATCCTCGACCACCAGGGAAGTCTGCCAGTGCCACAGGTCGGCCGAGTTGGTGTCGAGCGGGAAAGGCCGGCCGTCGGACGGGCTCTCGTAATGCAGGAACTCGATGAACGGCGGGCTCTTTTCCGGCATGACTGCGGTAACCCGGACCCGCGGGTTGACCACGGCGTCAAGCCGCTCCTGGGTGATGCCGGTATTGAGGCTTGCGCCGCCTAAATTCAGCCCGAGCAGGTCGTGGTAGAAACTGAGGCTCTGCTCGGTGTCGCTCACGGTGATCGCGGTGTGATCGATCCCGAGAAACAGGCGGTCGGTGGGCCGCCGCCAGTGTTCGCTGCCCTTGTCCGCCGGAAACCAGATCAGTTCAAGCGCATGGTTGTCGGGGTCGCAGAATTTCAGCGCGATGATGCCGGCGGCCGCAACATTCGACTCAGGGATGGTCTGTGGCTCGATCGATATCTGCCCGACGCGGTGGCGGCGCAGCTGCTCGTAAGCTTTTTCCATGTCGCTGACGACGATCGCGAAGTGCTGGAACCAATGGTCGTTGCTGCGCCAGGGCACCGGGATTGGCCGGCCATTGTGGGAGAGGTATTCGGTCAATTCGACGGTCTGCTCGCCGAGCCTCAGATGCGCGATCCGCATATTGCTGGCGAGGACGCCGCTCAAGGTGTCATAGGCCTCGCCGGTGACCTGCGTTTCGGCGACCTTTTTGAATCCCAGCACGCGTTCATAGAAGTCGACCGCGCGCTCCATGTCGGACACGGTGAAACCGATCATGGCGATCTCTAGGACTTTTGCAGCGGTAGTCGTCATGACGTGCCGTTATTTCTGGTCGGTCAGCTCGCCGACAAACGCGAGCGACGCATTGCTGAGGGTCATCGGAGGGCGACGTGACGGCCTTCGCGGCCAGTGGATGATTGGTCAGTTCATTAATCAGGGGCCGAATGTAGATAAGAGAGCTTTGGGTGGTGGGCGCTGCAGGGATTGAACCTGCGACCTTTCCCGTGTGAAGGGAACGCTCTCCCGCTGAGCTAAGCGCCCGCCTCGCGGCGGCGGCGATCCTCGTCGGCCGCGCCAAGGGCGGGCCGAAGTGACCGGTGCCGGATTTAATCGGCGCGCCCGCGCATGGTCAAGGTCGGGCGACAAGTCGGCCGAATTTCAAGACAAGACAGGACCGGAAACCCGCTACGCCGCCTCGCCCTGCGAAGGCCTTCAGCCGCGCTTTCCTCGCCCGGTTCACCGCGACGTCGGCCACGGCGCGGGCGCGGGCCAAGGCGATGCCGGAGGGGCCGCCGATGGCGCCGGCGCGGTTTCGCTCGCCTGACCCGCTTGCACCGGGGTCGCCGCCGGCGCGGCAGGCTGATCCGTTTTGGGCGGCGCCGCGGCCACCGCAGGCGCACCCGGTTGCGCGGGCTGCGGCTTTGCCGCAATGTTCGGACGCTTTGGTCGCGGCTTTCGTGGCGGCGCGGCCGCCTGCAGCTCCGCTCGGACCGGGTTCGGCTCGAGCTTGGCCGGCGTCGACTCCATCCCGATGAAGTTCTGCTTTGCAGCGATCGCGCGCACCGTGACCGATTGCGCCTGATGCCGCGCCAGCGAGAAGCTCACATTGACGTCGTTTTCCGGAATGACGGGAAGCTCGCAGGGCGTCACGCAGCTCGCCCCCGTCGACAGTTTCGCCTCGGCCCCGGGCGGTTTGCTTTCGAGCTTGAGGACCACCGGCTCCAATCCTTTGCCGCCCCCGAGGGACGGAAGTTGCATGGACAGAATCGACTCGCAGCCGGCGAGCATCAAACCGAAAAATGCAACGGCGATGACTCGGTTCATGAGCGAACTCTTTGAAAAAATGTCCCGTAGTGCGGATCAGCATACGAAGCCGGTCGCCGCAGCGCAACAGCGCGGATAGCCCGAATTCCGCGGCAGAACCGAGCCCGCTTGTCCCGCGATCACGGCTCGGATGCGACCAACGCCGTGCCCTCGATCAGGTCCGTCACCGCGCACGAGAGCTCGTCGTAGTGGCTGATCAGACGGTCGGGTCCAAACCGCGCGACCGCCGTGTCGGTGTAGCCGAAATCCACGGCGATGATCGGCACATTCGCCGCGCGTGCGGTGGCGACGTCGGTGTGCGAGTCGCCGACCATCAGCGTCGAGCACAGGCGACCGCCCACGGCTTCGACGGTGGCCGCCAGAATGCGCGGATCGGGTTTCGGCACCCCAAACGTATCCGGACCGCAAATCGCCGCGAACCTGTGCGACAGGCCGAGCGCATCGAGGAGTTTGACGGAAAGCCGCTCGAGCTTGTTGGTGCAGACCGCGAAGCGGAGGCCACGAGCAGCGAGCGCATCGAGCGCGCTTTCCACGCCGGGAAACGGGCGCGAGAGCTCCGCGACGCGTTCCTCATAGGACGACACAAAATCGGCGTAGAGGCGATCGGCTTCGACCGTCGTCACCGCTCGGCCTTTCGCCGCGAGCCCCCGCTCGATGAGCGTGCGCGCGCCGCCGCCGATGAACTCGCGCGCCTGCATAAACGGCAGTTGCTCGATACCCTCGCGTGCGAACAGCGCATTGAGCGCAGCGATCAGGTCAGGCGCGGTGTCGACCAGCGTTCCGTCGAGATCAAAAACGATCGTATGCTGCGGTTTGGCGGATTGTTGCGGCATTTGCGGTCGAACAAGCCGCGGTCGCGCGGCGAACGTTGATGGGCTCGGACGCGCTCTAACGGCGAAATGGCGTCGACGCAAGGGCGGCCCGTTAGGTTGCCGTGCGGCCCGATCTGCGCGTGCGGGTCTCGTTTCGCATTCCAACGACTTTTCGTGGCTATGAAGCGCGGCAGAAGCAGGCTACATAGCCTCATAGGCGCGCTCATCGACAATCAAACAGCGGAATGATGAACGTCGAAGAACAAAAACGCGCGGCGGCGGCCTGCGCGGTCGAATTCGTCCAACCCGGCATGCTGGTCGGGCTGGGCACCGGCACGACCTCGCATCATTTCGTCGAGCTGCTGGGCGAACGGATCCGCGGCGGACTCAAGATCGTCGCCGTCGCCACCTCGGAAGCGACAAAGGCCCAAGCCAAACGGCTGGGCATCCCACTCACCACGCTCGAGGAAGCGCCGAACCTCGACCTCACGGTCGACGGGGCGGACGAAATCGCGACCGATCTCACCGCGATCAAGGGCGGCGGCGGCGCGCTGTTGCGAGAGAAGATCGTGGCCTCGGCGTCCGCCGTCATGGTTGTCATCGCCGACGAGTCGAAATGGGTCGACACCCTCGGCCGCTACCCCTTGCCGATCGAGGTGGTGCCGTTCGGGCTCGCCCCCACTCGGCGCGCGATCGAGCACGCCGCGGCGGAAATCGGCTGCCCAGGCCCGGCGGTTTTGCGGCGCACCAGCGAGGGCCATGCTTTTGTCACGGATGGGGGGCACCTGATTCTCGACTTGGCGCTCGGACGCATTCCGGAGCCGCGCGCGCTGGCGTCGCGGCTGGCCGAGATCCCGGGCGTGGTGGAGCATGGCCTGTTCATCGGCCTGGTGCGCATGGCAGTCATCGCCGGGCCGCACGGCGTTCGTATTGAGGAAGCGTAAAAACCGCACAAGAGGGGATTAACGATGCATCTCGGCTGGTTGGCGCGGATCGCAGTGGCTGCGATGCTCGCCTGCGGATCGCTCCTGGTCGTTTCGGCTCCGGGAGCAGCGCAACAGAAACCCTCGCCGGCGGCGATAGCCGCGGCAAAGGAATTGCTCATCTTGAAGGGCGGGGATCTCCCATTCGATCCCGTCGTATATAACGTCATCGAAAAGGTAAAAAACGTATTCCTCCCGACCAACCCGAATCTCGGCAAAGAGCTCAACGAAGTCGCGGCGCAGCTCAAGAAAGAATATGAGCCCAAACGCGCTGAGCTGATAAACGATGTCGCGCGGATGTACGCCGAGCGCTTTTCCGAGCAGGAGATCAAAACACTGATCACCTTTTACAAAAGCCCGCTCGGACGCAAGATGGTGACGGACGAGCCAAAAATCATCGACCAAAGCCTAAATCATGTGGAAAACTGGGGCAATGAACTGTCGGATGAGGTGTTGTCCAGGTTCCGCGAGGAGATGAAGAAGAAGGGCCACGACCTGTAATGGCGACAGGCGAGCGCGAGGTCGACCTTTTCGTCATCGGCGCCGGATCGGGCGGCGTGCGCGCGGCCCGGATCGCGGCTGGCTACGGCGCGCGGGTGATGATCGCCGAGGAGCACCGGGTCGGCGGAACCTGCGTCATCCGCGGCTGCGTGCCGAAAAAGCTTCTGGTCTACGCATCGCGTTTTCCGCACGAGTTCGAGGACGCGGAAGGCTACGGCTTCTCGCTTTCCACCCCGATATTCGATTGGACGACCTTGATCGCCAATAAGGACAAGGAGATCGCTCGCCTCGAAGCGGCCTATGCAACCACCTTGGAGAAGTCGGGCGTCGCTCTCGTCAAGAGCCGCGCGGTGTTCGAAGACGCGCATACGCTCCGTCTCGTTGCGACGGGCGAGCGCATCCGCGCGGCGCATATCCTGATCGCGACAGGATCGTCGCCCAGTCTCGGCCCGCCCATCCCGGGCATCGAGCACGTCATTTCTTCGAACGAAGTGTTCTACCTTCCGGAATTCCCCCATCGCGTCCTTATTCAAGGGGGCAGCTACATAGCGGTGGAGTTCGCCTGCATTTTCGCCGGGCTGGGCGCGCAGGTGACCCTCGTCTATCGCGGCGACAATATTCTGCGCGGTTTCGACGACGACCTGCGCCACCAGGTGCGCGTCGAGATGGAGAAGCGCGGCGTCCATGTGATTACCGGCACCACGGTGAGCGCGGTGGAGCCAATGGGCAAGCAGTTCTCCGTGCATCTCTCTTCCGGCGGCCTTACCGTCACCGCCGATCAAGTGATGTTTGCGCTCGGCCGGCCGCCGAATGTCGCCGGGCTGGAGCTGGAAAAGGCGGGCGTCGCGCTCGACGCGAAAGGAGCGATTGCGGTCGACGAATATTCCCGCACGTCCGTGCCGCACATCTACGCCGTCGGCGACGTCACCAATCGGGTCAACCTGACGCCGGTCGCGATCCGCGAAGGCCATGCGTTCGCCGACACCGTGTTCGGCGGCAAGCCGACCAAGGTCGACCACACGAATGTGCCGACGGCGGTCTTCAGCGAGCCCGAGCTCGGCACGGTCGGACTGACGCAAGCGCAGGCGGAAGGGCGGTACGCCAAGCTTGACGTCTACAAGACGATGTTCCGGCCGATGAAGGCGACCCTGGCGGGGCGCGACACCACGATGTTTTTCAAGCTGCTGGTCGACGCCGCGAGCGATCGCATCGTCGGCTGCCATATCCTCGGCGAAGGCGCCGCTGAAATGATTCAACTCGTCGGGATTGCGTTAAAGACGGGGGCGACCAAAGCGGATTTCGACGCCACCATGGCGGTGCATCCGACGGCGGCGGAGGAGCTGGTGACCATGCGCCAACCGGCTGAGCAGCTGCAGCGCGAGGCGGCGGAATAGGCAGGCTCAGGCGCTGATCGCCCTGGTTTGACCAAATTAGTCTCGTGTATAAACGTTGGCTGTCCGCGCCGGTGCGGGCTTTGCGATCGGATAAAAATCGGAGTTTCATCATGGCCGAGCGTTGGACGCCCGACAGTTGGCGCACGAAACCAATCGTGCAGGTGCCGGAGTATCCCGACCCGCAGGCGCTCGCCGCGGTCGAGAAGCAGCTTTCGACCTTCCCGCCCCTCGTGTTCGCCGGGGAAGCGCGCAATTTGAAGAAGGCGCTGGCGCGGGTCGCCAAGGGCGAGGCGTTCCTGCTCCAGGGCGGCGACTGCGCGGAAAGCTTCGCCGAACACGGCGCCAACAATATCCGCGACTTCTTCCGCGTCTTCCTGCAGATGGCCGTGGTGCTGACCTATGCCGCGGCCTCCCCGGTCGTGAAAATCGGCCGCATCGCCGGCCAGTTCGCCAAGCCGCGTTCGGCGCCGACGGAAAAGCGCGGCGGCGTGGAGCTGCCGAGTTATCGCGGCGACATCATCAACGACAACGAATTCACCCCGGAGGCGCGCCGTCCCGATCCGCGCCGCCACCTCCA
>JBAPYK010000463.1:0-2624 GCA_049284695.1 Rhodoplanes sp.
CCGGTCATAAAGTCCGGTTCCGCAAACTGACCAGGGAGGACATGGCTTGATCGACTGGCTGCACGACCTGCCCACCGCTCTCGGGGCGGGCCTCGTTATCGCGGTGTTTCTCCTGCCGACCCTGATCGGATCGATCCTTTTTCAGCCGCTGGTCGGCTGGCTGGTGCAACGCCAAAAAGATCCCAACACGCCGGTCGGGTTCTTGCTGAACGCTTTTACGCTCTATTACGGCGTGCTGCTCGCGTTGCTCTCCGTGGCGGTGTTCGAGAACTACAACAAAGCCGAGGATGCAATCGGGCGCGAGGCCTCGAGCCTGGTCGCGCTGTACCAGAGCGTTATCGGCTTTCCCGAACCCACCCGCACGGCGCTGGTGAACATGTTGCGCGGCTATGTCGAGGTAGAGACCGCCCCCGGCGCATGGCAGGCGCAATCCCCTAAGGTCATCTCGGACGGAACGAAGCTGGTCGGCGAACTCAATCGACAACTGGTGACGTTCCGGCCGGAAGGCCGGCCTGGCGACGAGGCCGTCTATAGCGCGACGCTGCGCAGCTTCAACGAATTCGTCGAGCGGCGGCGCGACCGCATCCAGGCCGCCGGCACGTCCGTCCCGCCGATCCTGTGGTACATTGTGCTGATCGGGGCGGCGCTGAACGCTTTCGTCCTGTGGCTGTTCAACGTCGGCCGCGTGACCCATCTGATTCTCGGCGGGGTGCTGAGTTTTTACGTCGGACTCATCATCTACATGGTGGCCGCCCTCGATGACCCGTTTCGCGGCGCCAACGGCCTTCGCCCGACCTATCTCCTCAACGCGCGCGAACAGATGGTGTTGCCGCCATGACTTTCGTGACCGCGGCTCTTTCCCGCGCCCCCGAAAAAATGGCGGGGCCCGGCGGGATTTGCCCGCCGGGCCCCTCATCGATCAGCCGGCCTGTAAGCCGGGTTCTGTAGGGCGCGGGGCAAGCCCCGCGCGTGACGGCCATTCCTCTGGGACGCCGGTTGCCCGGCGTCTCGAGCAACCCACCCGGACGGCTGGACCCGGACATCGATCCGGGAACCTCGCGGTTCCCGCGCCGTCCCTATTCGGTTTTGCTCCCGGTGGGGTTTACCGTGCCGTTTCCGTCGCCGGAAACGCGGTGCGCTCTTACCGCACCGTTTCACCCTTGCCGGCCCGCCGCCCATCTCGGCGATGCGAGATCGGCGCGGGCGGGCGGTTTGTTTTCTGTGGCACTGTCCCTGGGGTTGCCCCCGCCGGACCTTATCCGGCACCGCATGTCCATGGAGCCCGGACTTTCCTCCCCGGCAACCTTTCGGCGAGCGCCGGGGCGGCCGTCCGGCCGACTGATGATCACAAGTTGGGCGCCCTTGACCGTCGGGTCAAGTCCACTCCCGTCCGTCGTCGCGTCGGCGCGGCGGCCGCGTTCAAACGGCCGGCCGCCCCGACAGATCGCCGGGCCGCGATGACGTTGCGCTGATCCGCATTGCGCGGCGCGCGAAGGCACCCACGGCGCTCGCGGCTTTATGGATCAGCTCTCCGAGATAACGCGACCGCTCGATGTGCGCGAGACGGAGCGCTTCCTGCATCTCCTCGGATGAGATGGGAGGATGGATGATATCACTGCGGGGGTAGTCGGTCATGATTGGCCTCTTTCGGTGATCGTGCACTGCGGCACGTTGCAGTGCAGCATAACAAAAATATTTAATCTATGGAACGTATGGAATAGGAAGTTCGGGAAAATGATTTGAGAATTTGAGGAAAAAATGAGCTCGCCCTTCGATATGCGCGCTTTTGTTCGGGTGGTGGAACGCGGAAGCTTCTCCGCCGCCGGCAAGGACCTCGGGCTAACCCCCTCCGCGGTCTCTAAGCTCGTGTCCCGATTGGAGGATCGGCTCGGAACGCGGCTCCTCCACCGCACCACTCGCCGCCTCGCCCTGACCCCCGAGGGGGAGATCTACGAGCTGCGTGCGCGCGATATCCTCAGTGCGATCGAGGATGCCGAGATGGAGGTGACGCGCGCCGGGACGACGCCGCGCGGGCGGCTGCGAATCAATATGGGAACGGCGTTCATGCTGCATGCTCTCGCCCGCGCCCTGCCGGATTTCCTTGCCCGCTACCCTGACATCGAAGTCGAGCTGTCGGTCACCGACCGGCATGTCGACCTGCTGGCGGAGAATTGCGACGTTGCGATCCGCACCGGGCCCTTTGACGATCCTTCACTGATCGCGCGCACCATCGCCCGGACCGAGCGTCATGTCTTCGGCTCGCCGGACTACCTCGCCCGCCGGGGCACGCCGAAGACCCCCGACGACCTTGCCCATCACGACTGCATCCGGCTCAGCTCGATGCCGGCGCTCAATCGCTGGCCTTTCGCAGGTCCCGACGGCCCCCGCGTGATCGAAATAAGCGGCCGGATCGCTGTCGACGACGCGGAAGCCGCTTTGCGGCTCGCGATCGCCGGAGCGGGCCTGATTCGCGTCGCGGACCTGCTGGCCGGCAACGCGGCCCGCCGCGGTGAGCTCGTGCCCCTGCTGATGGATTACCACTTCGTCGAGCCGGTGCCGGTGTCCGCCGCCTACCCGGCGGGTCGCCATCGCATGGCGAAGGTTCGCGCCTTCATTGATTTTCT
>JBAPYK010000464.1:0-18621 GCA_049284695.1 Rhodoplanes sp.
GGGTTGGCGCAAGCCTCAGATACCTGCCGCAGTATTCTCCGGACCTGAACCCGATCGAGCTGGTGTTCCATCCCGTCAAGACTTTCCTGCGCAAGGCTGCCGAGCGCACAATCGAGGGCCTGCAGCGGATCGTTCATTCGGACGCTCGATCCTTCCGAATGCATGAGGTATTTCAGGCATGCAGGTTATGACCCACTATGACTGGGACGTGCTGTAGCCGCGGCCTCCGCCGCGCTCGTTCTCGCCGTGATTCCGGCTTTCGGCGCCGGTCCCGCCGTCGACGCCGCCGCCAAGTCGTCGGTCAATCTGCACGCCATCGCGATGTTCGTCGTGTTCGTGCTGCTGACACTAGGCATCACCTATTGGGCGGCGAAGCGGACGCGCTCGGCGTCTCACTTCTACACCGCGGGAGGAGGCATCACCGGCCTTCAGAACGGTCTCGCCATCGCCGGAGACTACATGTCGGCCGCGACCCTGCTCGGGCTGACCGCCATGGTCTACACCACCGGCTACGACGGCTACATCTACATGATCGCCTTTTTCGTCGGCTGGCCGATCATTCTGTTCCTCATGGCCGAGCGCCTGCGCAATCTCGGCCGCTACACCTTCGCCGACATCACCTCCTACCGCCTCGACCAGGGACGCGTCCGCACCATGGCCGCGATCTCGTCGCTGACCGTCGTGTGCTTCTACCTGATCGCGCAGATGGTCGGCGCCGGGCAGCTCATCAAGCTGCTGTTCGGGCTCGACTATATCATCGCGTTGTTCATCGTCGGCGGTCTGATGATGATCTATGTCACCTTCGGCGGCATGATCGCCACGACCTGGGTGCAGATCATCAAGGCCGGCATGCTGCTGGTTGGCGGCACGTTCGTGATGCTGCTTGCCATGAGCCGCTTCGGCTTCAGCTACGCGACGGTGGTCAATGAGGCGACCGCCGTGCACAAGCTCGGTTTCAAGCTGTTCGCGCCGGGCGCGCTGCTCGCCGATCCGGTCAACGCCGTCTCGCTCGGCGTCGGGCTGATGTTCGGCACCGCTGGCCTGCCGCACATCCTGATGCGCTTCTTCACCGTCTCCGACGCCAAGGCGGCGCGCAAATCGGTGCTCTATGCGTCGGGCTTCGTCGGCTATTTCTTCAACATCGTGTTCCTGATGGGGCTGTGCGCCATCGTGATCGTCGGCACCAACCCGCAGTATTTCGAGGGCGGGCAGATCGGCGGCCGCATCATCGGCGGCGGCAACATGGTCGTCATGCACCTCGCGAACGCGGTGGGCGGTGACCTCTTGCTCGGGTTCCTCGCGGCGGTGGCGTTCGCGACGATCCTTGCCGTCGTCTCGGGGCTCGCGCTCGCCGGCGCGTCGGCGATCAGCCACGACCTCTATGCCCGCGTCGTCATGAAGGGCAAGGCGAACGAAACGTCGGAACTGCGCGTTTCCAAGATCGCGTCGATCGGCCTCGGCATCGTCGCCATCACGCTCGGCATCCTGTTCGAGCGGATGAACGTCGCCTTCATGGTCGGGCTCGCATTCGGCATCGCCGCATCGGCGAATTTCCCGGTGCTGATCCTCTCGATGTATTGGCCCGGGCTGACGACGCGCGGCGCCGTCGTGGGCGGTTATGCCGGCCTGATCAGCGCCGTCGTCCTGGTGGTGCTGTCGAAGCTCGTCTGGGTGTCGGTGCTGGGCAACGCGCAGGCGATTTTCCCGTATGATCAGCCGGCGCTGTTCTCGATGCCGCTCGCTTTCCTGGTGACGATCATCGTCTCGAAGCTTGATAGGAGCCGCGCGGCGGAAGCCGAGAAGAAGGCCTTCGACGATCAGTATGTCAGGGCCCAGACCGGCTACGGCGCGGCGACCGCGTCCGCGCATTAGGCGACAGACGGCGCAAAGCCTTTCTGCTGCGCAAGGTCCCGGAGCTGCGGCTCCGGGGCCGCTTATTGCGGGGATTGAGACCCCTTTCCCGGGCACAGTCGATAGGTTTTGAGGCTGCTGAAATCGGCACCGACGGAAAGCTGATCGACGCCAATCGGGATGAGCACGATGTCCGAAACCGTAATTTGAGTGGGGTCCGTCGGGCTGGGGCATTGCAGATGCGCCGAGTAGTTGGTCCCCCGCGCGCCCGCGGTCTCGCTGACCCAGCCGACGTTGCATGTTGCGTTCGGATTGACGTAGCGTTTGCCCGAGAGGGTAATGAGCGATTTGGCGGCCTTGTCGCAATCTTCTTCGATCGGCGCCCACGACCCCCAAAACGCTTCCGGGAGCGCGCTATGGCGTTTTACGTCAGCTGATGCCGCATGTGACAGCACCATCGCGGCCGCTGCCAGAAAGCCGCCGGCCCAATTAATCCGTACGATCATTTGTCGCCCCAGCCCGCGTGTGCCGTCAAAGCACGACGAAACGTATCACGCCGAATCCGTATCAGCTAGCAGGTCGGGATTAATCGGGCGTTGGGGTCAATAGCGACGGGCATTCGTTGGACGATCGCCGCTTGGTCATGCGGATACGTCGTCTACTCCGGAAGAATCACTGTGCTATTGCCGCGCCTCGCGCCTCCGTGGGCGGCGGCGCTGCCGAGCAGCGGAAATCAGACAGAGGCCGGCGTGTGGGTCACGCCGACGCCATGCCCCGTGACTGCCTGCGCGATTGTGCGAGGCTTGGCCGCGCTGCTCGTTCCAAACGGAACTCAGGCGGCGGGGCCTTCGTTCTCGAGCGCGTCGATGACGGCCCAGGTCTGCGGTCCGACGATCCCGTCGACGCCGATGCTGTGCTGCTGCTGCAGGTTTCTCACGGCCGCCTCGGTCTGGGCGCCATAGCGTCCGTCGACATCGCCGACCTGGAAGCCGACAAGGCTCATTCGCTTCTGCGCGCGACGCACCGGCAGACCGGTTGAGCCGATTTTCAGCACGGGCTCGCTCTGGTCGGCCTCGTCGATATTGATCCACGTCACCCTGCCGACGATCCCGTCGACGGTAATCTCTTTCGCCTGCTGGAAGGCTTTCACGGCGGTCTCCGTCGTCGCCCCAAAGGCTCCGTCGATCGGGCCCGAATAGTAGCCGAGCGACTTGAGCGCCGACTGCAGGTCTCGCACCGCCGGATCGGTCGAGCCCTTCTTCAGCACCGGTTCTGCCATGACGTGTCTCCTTCGATTTGATGAGCCGTGTTTAGGCCGGCGACGTTCGCAGCCGCGAGTGGTTGCACGGCGTCGCAGGGTCGCAACGGCGGCGATACTGGTTCAATTCGGGGAGACGGCAGTATGACCTGCTTCATACCCGGCGGATCGGCAGGCGCGGCGATGCGTCACCTTCCGCGAAAGCAGACGATCAGCATTCGCTTATTACGGCGCAGCGAAGGGACGGACTTTATTCGTATCCGTTGCGGCGCGGCCGCGCGGCACGGCCGAGCGGGCGGTTGACCCGCATGACCACGTCGAAGTAGTCGCCGCCCTGATAGGGTGACTCGACCAGCGTCATGCCGCATGCCGTGCATACGGTATTCGCATCCGCCCGGACGCCGCCGTTAGCCTCGGCGATCACCGTCGCATTGCAGGCCGTACACCGAGCGAGGCTCGGCACGTCGTTGTATGGGGATTGGGACGCCATGATTGTTCCTTATGCGTCCACAATAGCGAAAATATAGTGCAGCGCAACATATCTTTGTGCGATGCCGCGGCGCGCCCGAGGCGGCCGTGACACCGGCCGATAAAACTTAGCCATATCAGAGCGTTGCGATTTCGTCGGCAAAAAGGCCACACTGCGGGACGCAGGGCGACGACAGCGCATAGCTCGCGAGGCGCGACCGGGCCCTCTTCAGGCGTTGCGCCCCCACACCTGCGCAACCGTGTACAGGGTGAAAGAGGTATCGGGCTGACGCAAATGATGACGACAATCGGCAAGCGCTGCGGATAGTTCTGCGTCCGTCAGCAGGCCCAGTCCAATGATGGTTGCGCGCAGCGATTCCACGGTGGACGGTAGATAATCCACCATCGGATCGGTCGCGCGCACACCGAGGATGAATAGCCGGAGCTGAACGTCGGAAAGGCCCGCCTGTCGCACGACGAAATAGAGGCGTCGCGCCAATTCGAGATCGGCGCCGACGCCGCTGAAAGCGCCGAGAAGCGCCGCCTTCAACTTGTCCCACGCGGGATGCGGCGGGTGGCAATTCAGGCTCGATCCGTCCGGCTCCTGCAGCGCGATGATGCCGCCGGATCGCGCCAGGCGTTTGGCTTCCGCCAGCAAGCGTTCGGGTGCGCCGGCGGTGCTGGCGACGAACCGCATATGCACGAGGTCGAAGACGCCGGCGGGAAGGCCCGATCCGTAAGCGTCGCCCAACTTGAACGCGACATTGCTCGGCGCGGCGGCGCGCGCGTGCTCCAGGAAATCGGCATTCATGTCGAGGCCGACCACGTGGCCGGTGGGCCCGACACGGTTGCTGAGCAATCCGGTAATGCCGCCGGGCCCGCACCCGATGTCGAGACACGACCATCCGTCTTCGACGCCGATGAGGTCGAGCATGCGCTCGGTTTCCGGCGCCATCGCTGCGCTCTGGACATGAAGGCGTTCGATTTCGCCCCGGCGGGCTTCGATGGGATAGCGGCCCGAGAACCCCCCGGTCATGGCATCTCTCCCAAACCTCAGCCGGGATGCCTGTATCCCAGAGGTCGTAGTCGTAACATAGATGCTTTGAAAATCGTGCGCGCGCAAACGGGTTCGAGTGTTTTGCGCCACCCGCGACGCTGCGGTTCGTCTCGGCCGTTGAGGCGAACGACGCTAAGACGGATCGTGAAAGCTTAGACTAGCCGTCGCCCCGGTGCGCGAACCGACGTTGGCCCGGTCGTGTTCTCGACCCGCATTAAGCGGACGACTACCGTCAGCCGCGGACATCCGTCCCGTCACCGCCCCTCGCGCGTCCAGGTGGCGGCGAGGCTGCCGAGCAGCAGCAATAGCCCGAGCAGGCCGGCGAACACCGGCAGCACGCCGACGCCGCGCACGACGCTGGCCTGGCGCATCTTCAGCCCGATCCAGCCGTCGCCGCGGTAGGTGTCGCTCGACCGCACGGCGACGACGCGCGGCACGTCGACGTCGGCGCCCGCCGCTTCCGCGAGCCGGCGCGAATCGCCGCCGGTCTCCTGGGCAAGCGGCGCCAGCACCTGCGTCGTCGAGGTGACTTCGGCGAATTCGCGCGGATTGGCGGGGCCGACATTGACCAGCGCGGTCAGCTTGCCGTCGCTCGCGCGCCATAGGCCAAGCTCGTTCGCCTCGATGCTCTTGCGCCAGATTCCGGATTCGCTCATGTCGAGGGTGAGCGTGCGCGTTTCGCCCGAGGGCGCGGTCAAGGTGACGGGGCTCACGCTCTCGCCCATGGTCTGGCGTTGCACGATGAGCTCGCGCCCGCGCACGAACATGCGCAGCGCCTCCTCTTCGAGATCTGGCTGTTTCATCAGCCAGTGCGACAGCCGGCGCAGCAGGTCGATATGCGGCCCGCCGCCCTCATAGCCGCGCGCCCACAGCCAGATCTGATCGGAGAGCAGAAGCGCGACGCGCCCCTCGCCCTCGCGCGCGAGCACGAGCACCGGCTTGTTTTCCGGCCCCTGCATCACCGTCATTCCCTGGTTGACGGTCGCATCGACGAGGCGGAACCAGCGGCTCCAGCGCGGCGGCGTCTCGTTCGCGCCCTCGAGTCCGCGCGTCACCGGGTGGCGACGACCGAGCGCGCTCAGCTCCGGGCGATAGGCGGCCTCGGTGATCTGACCGCTCGGTTCGGCCGGCAACAGAGGTTCGAGCGGCGTGCGCCAAAGGCTCGTCGGCGACGCATAATCCGGGCCCGCGGCGATCAGCACCGCGCCGCCCTCGCGCACATAGCGGGCGATGTTGTCGAAATAGATGATCGGCAGCACGCCCTGGCGCGCGTAGCGATCGAAGATGATCAGCTGAAACTCGTTGATCTTCTGCTGGAACAGTTCGCGCGTCGGAAACGCGATCAGCGACAGTTCGTTGATCGGCGTGCCGTCCTGTTTTTCCGGCGGGCGCAAAATGGTGAAATGCACGAGATCGACATTGGCGTCGGATTTGAGCAGGTTGCGCCAGGTTCGCTCGCCCGCGTGCGGCTCGCCCGACACCAGCAGCACGCGCAGCTTGTCGCGCACGCCCTCGATCGGCACGACCGCGCGATTGTTGAGCGGGGTCAGTTCGCCCTCGAGCGGCGAAGCGAGGATCTCGACAATGTTCGATCCGGCATGCGGGATCGGCACCTGCACCCGCACCTGCTCGCCCGAACGGACGGAGCGCCGTTCAAGCAGTTCGCCGTCGCGGCTGATCAGCACCTCGGCGGGTCCGCGCGGCGCGCCGACATCCTCGATGCGGAACGAAACGATCTGCTGCTGTCCGACAATGCCGAAGCGCGGCGCCGAGACGAGCACCACCCGGCGGTCGCGTTCGGCGGGATGGCCGGTCACCAGCGCATGCACGGGAGCGGTGAACCCGAGCGCGCTCGCCTCCGCCGGCACGTCATGCACGCGGCCATCGGTCAACAGGATCGCGCCCGCGACTTGCTCGGGCGGCACGTCGGCGAACGCCTGGCCGAGCGCGGCGAACAGGCGCGTGCCGTCGCTCTCCCCATCCGACTGGCCGGCTTCGACCGTGCGCAGCTCGAGGCCGGGGATGCGCTTCAGACGTTCGGTCAGCTCGGCGCGCGCAGCTGCGGTCTGGGCGCCGCGGTCGCCGAAATTCTGGCTTGCGCTCTTGTCGACGACGAGCACGGCGACCGAGGGCAGCGGCTCGCGGTCTTCCCGCGTGAAGGAGGGATTGGCGAGCGCGGCGATGATGAGGGCAAGCGCGAGCGCGCGCAAGAGCGCGCCGCGGCCGCGCGCGAGGAACAACAGCACAGCCACCACCGTCGCCACAGCGAGCGCGGCCCACAGCACGTAGGGCGGAACGAGCGGCGCGAACGAGATACCGAAATTCAACTCACGCTCCTACTGGCCGAGCCGTTCGAGCAGGGCCGGGACATGCACCTGATCGGCCTTGTAATTGCCGGTCAGCGCATACATCACGATGTTGACGCCGGCGCGGAAGGCGAATTCGCGCTGGCGTGGCTCGTTGGGAACGAGCGGCAGCAGCGCGAGGCCGTCGGGCCGCGTCGCCCAGGCGCCCGCGAGATCGTTCGCGGTGATGATGATCGAGGACACGCCGTCGCCGGCGCGCGCGGGACGCTGCTCGGTCGCTTCATCGGTCTCGGCCGGCATCGCCTCGACCCAAAGCCGGCCGGTGGTGAAGCGGCCCGGAAAATCGCGCAACAGGAAAAACGTCTTGGTTAGGACGTGTTCCGCCGGCGCCGGCTCGAGCTCCGGTATGTCGAGCGAAGACAGGATCGCGCGCAGCGCCACCATTCCCGGGGTCTTGGTCTCGCCGCCCGGGCCGGGCGGCGCTTCCACCGCGTCGCGCGTGTCGAACAGGATGGTGCCGCCCTGTTTCATGTAGGTGTCGATGCGCGCGAGCGTCTCCGGCGACGGCTTCGGCGCGTCCGGCACGATCGGCCAGTAAATGAGCGGGAAGAAAGCAAGCTCGTCGCGCGAAATGTCGAGTCCGATCGGCTCGCCCGCCTCGAGCGCGGTGCGCTGGGCGAGAAACACGGTCAGGCTTTGCAGCCCCGATTTGCTGATCGCGTCGACCTCGGCATTGCCGGTGATGACATAAGCGAGATGCGTGCTTTCGGTCGCCTTCACGGCGAAATCGTCGGCCGCGGAGTCGGCGAAGCCTAATCGTGGCGGCATAAGCGCAAGGGCGATCCCGATCAGGATCGCGGCGGGCGCACGGCGCCAGCCGAGCCGGCGCTGGATGCCGCCGGCAAGCCAGAACACGATGAGCGCGTCGATCAGGCAGAGCGCGAGCGCCGCAAGGAAAATCGGGCCGCGCAAATCCTGCGGCTCGGTCGTGCGATAGGGCTCGATGCGCGCGTTGAGCGGGGCGAAGTCGAGCGGGCGCAGCCGGTCGGCCGGCGCAAGCGTGTTCACCGCGAGCAAGCCTTCGGGCGGACCGTAGAAGCCGGGCGGATTGTCTGCGGTCGCCCGTCCGGAAAATCCGGCTGCAATCGGTCGCGCCGTCGGCGGAGGCGGACCGAACACGCCGAAGCCGTCGAGAATGCGGCTCGGGGCGACGATGTTCCGCGCCGCATTCGCGTCTTGCGCGGCGCTCGCTTCTTGGGCTGGCTCGGCTGCGCCGGCGAGGCCGACAATGCGCTTGAGCATATCGACGAACGCGCCCGACAGCGGCAAATCCGACCAGCGCGTATCGGCGGTCACATGGAACAGCACGATCATGCCCTTGCCACGCTTGGTCGCCGTAACCAGCGGCGTGCCGTCGGTGAGCGTCGCCCAGGTGTGGTCGGCGAGCGTCGCATCGGGCTCGGCGAGCACCTGGCGGTTCACCGTGACGTCGTTTGGCGCCTCCATGCCGGCGAACGGGCCTTCGCGCGAGAAGCCGCCGAGCGGCTGCGGTCGTTCCCAGCTCAGGCTCCCGCCAAGAATGCGCCCGCCGCGGCGCAGCCTCACCGGCACGAGCTCGTCGTCTGCGGCCGCCAGACGCGGGCCGGCGAACCGCACCAGCATGCCGCCGTCTTCGATCCAGCGGGCGAGCCGATCGCGCGCGGGACCGGCGACGTTGCCGACATCGGCAAGCACCAGCATGGGCAGGCGTTGGTCGATGAACTGGTTCACCGCGTCGCCCGGCGATTGCCGCTGCGCCAACCGCACATCGGCGAACGGTCCGAGCGCGCGGGCGAGATAATAGGTGGAGGCGAGCAGCGGCTGCGCGGTCTCCGTGGTCGAGCCCGTCACCACGCCGACGGTCCGCCGTCGCCAACGCTTGTCGAGCAATTCGACCGCGCCGGCCGAACGCTCCCCCGCGATCTCGAGACGTGCGATGTCGTTGCGGATTTCGGTCGGCAAGTCGAACCGCGCCTCAGTCTCGAGTTCGCCCGGCTTGAAGTCGAACGCCGTTTCGCTGACCGGCAATCCCTTCAGATCGAGCGCGCGGACGATGCCGCCGCTATCGCCGTCGCCGGCGGCCCGCAACACCTTCACGCTGAGGCCTGCGGCTGCATTCTCCGCTGCGGTCAGCGCATGCGCCGGTTTGAGGCCGCCGGTGACCACGGTGGCCGGATGTTGCCCGATCACCCGAGCGAGACCGGCGGCGAAATCCCCGCCGCTGCCGAGGTCGACCCCGTCGGCGAACCACACGATTTCCAAGCCAGGGGTCGCCGCGACAAACCGCGCGATCGCGGCCAGACTATCCGTACGCTGCACCGCATGCGGCTGTGGCTTGAGAACGCGGAGCCGCGCCCCGGCGGCGTCCGCCGTTTCCAGCGAGATCAAGCGCGTGGGCTCGGACAGCGGCGCCAGCGCGACGCCGCGACGATCGGCCTCCGCGCGCGCGATAAGGTCCCGCGCCGCATTGAGCCGCGCGTCCCAGGTCGAGGCCGCCGCCCACCCATCATCGATCAGCACCATCAGCGGTCCGCCGCCGGTGGCGGTCGAAACCGGCGGGTTCCATATCGGGCCGGCGGCGGCGATGATCACCAGTGCGGCGAGCGTAAGGCGCAGCAGCGTCAGCCACCAGGGCGTGCGCGCTGGCGTTTCCTCCTTTGGCGCGATTTCGAACAGGAGCCGCGTCGGCGGAAAATCGACGCGGCGCGGGCGCGGCGGGATCAGACGCAACAGCCACCACAACGCCGGAAGGCTGAGCAGACCGAGGAGAACGAGCGGCTGAGCAAACGCGAGCGGCAGACCGGGGATCATGCGGGCCTCACAAGCGCTCCGCGCCGCTTGTCGGCGCCGAACACGGCATGGCCGGCAGACAGTCGTGCATGCAGTTGGAGGAGAAGATCGGTCGAGGGTCGGTCGGTGCGATGGATGATGAAGCTCCATCCGCACCGGTCGGTCTGCGCCCTGATCTCGCTGCGATGGAGATCGACGCGCGCCTCGTAGTCGCGCCGCCATCTCTCCGCCCGTCCGGCGGTGATCGCGCCTGCGCCTTCCGGCTCGATGAACTCGATGCGTCCGGAATAGGGAAAGGTTTCCTCCGCCGGATCGACGATCTGCACGACGTGCCCTTGCGCGCCCGCGGCCGATAGCTGGGCCAGCGTGGTGCGAATGTCGGCCATCGCGCTCCACAGGTCGGACAGAAGGACGAATTCCGAAAGTGGGGCAGGGGAGAATGACGGCGGCAGGCTCGCGCGTTCGCTTGCGTCATGCATGAGCGCCTGGGCGATCTTGTCGATGACGTTTCGGCTAGCCGTCGGCGCCATCACGCCGGGCACGCCAACGCGCTCGCCGCCCTGCACCAGCACCTCGGCAAGCGCCAGCGCAACGACGAGCGCGCGCTCGAGCTTGGTTTCCTGCGCGAGTTTCGACGCGAACTGCATCGACGGCGATCGATCGGCCCAGATCCACACCGTGTGTGCCGCCTCCCATTCCTGCTCGCGCACATAGAGATGCTCGTCGCGCGCCGAGCGACGCCAATCGACGCTGGCCGCGGATTCGCCCGAGACGAAGCGACGATATTGCCAGAAATTTTCTCCGGGCCCAGCACGCCGCCGGCCATGGAGGCCGTGAATGATAGTCGCTGCGACCCGCCGCGCCTCCATGACGAGCCGCGGCATGGTGTCCGCTAAACCGCGCGCCGCCCCCGCGGCTCGGCCGAGCGCGGCGGATTCCTGCTGTAGAGCGGGCGCCGGCATACGTGCTATCCGACCCGCGCCTTGAGCCGCTTGACGACGCCGGGAACGGTTTCGCCATCGGCGCGCGCGGCAAAAGTGAGCGCCATGCGGTGTTTGAGCACAGGCTCGGCAAGCGCGAGCACGTCGTCGATCGACGGCGCATAGCGCCCGTCGAGCAGCGCGCGGGCGCGCACCGCAAGCATCAGCGCCTGGCTCGCCCGCGGGCTTGGGCCCCAGGCGATCAAGCGACCTTCGGCGGCCTCGGAGCCGGGCCGCGCCGAGCGCACGAGCGCCAAAATCGCTTCGATCACCGACTCGCCGACCGGCAGCCGGCGCACCAGCCGTTGTGCGGACATCAGGTCGTCGGCGGTCATGGCCGGCTTCGGCTTGGTTTCCTCCGCGCCGGTCGTGTCGAACAGAATCCGCCGTTCCGCGTCTACGTCGGGATAATCGACGTCGATCTCCATCAGGAAGCGGTCGAGCTGGGCTTCCGGCAGCGGATAGGTGCCTTCCTGCTCCAGCGGGTTTTGGGTCGCGAGCACGTGGAACGGCTTGGGCAGATCGTGGCGGGCGCCGGCGACGGTGACATGTTGCTCCTGCATCGCCTGGAGGAGCGCCGACTGGGTGCGCGGGCTCGCCCGGTTGATCTCGTCTGCCATCAGAAGCTGGGCGAAGACCGGCCCGGGAATGAACCGGAAGCTGCGTTTGCCGCCGGGGCTCTCCTCCAGCACTTCGCTGCCGAGAATGTCGGATGGCATCAGGTCGGGGGTGAACTGGATGCGCTTGGCGTCGAGCCCGAGCACGACCCCCATGGTGTCGACCAGCTTGGTCTTGGCGAGCCCGGGAACGCCGACCAGGAGCGCATGGCCGCCCGAAAGCACGGTGATGAGCGCGTGTTCGATCACTCGATCTTGACCGAAGATGACGGCGCTCACCGCAGCCTTTGCGCTGCGCACGTGCACGGCGGTGGTCTCCGCGGCGCGCACGATCATATCGTGCAACTGCTCCAGGTTGTCGCCGCTCGCCGCGCCCATCAGGCTTCTCCTTGTCGCTTTGGCACCGTCATGTCATGACGATCAGCCGTCGAGCCCATGCATCAACCGCGCCAAGTGCGGGCGGTTCCGGGTTGCCGCGACGGCACGCTCCACAGTAGGTCGAACCATGGCGAAGGAAGGGCAGATCGGGGTCGGCGGGCTCGATTCGATCACCAGCGCCGCGCAAAGCTTCGCGAGCAGAGGGCCGGCGCCGGTCCACCTATGGAACCCGCCTTATTGCGGCGAGATCGATATGCGCATCGCCGCCGACGGGACCTGGTTCTACCAGAAGACCCCGATCGGCCGGCCGGCGCTGGTCAAGCTCTTCGCGTCCGTGCTCAAGCGCGAGGGGGACCGCTATTTCCTTGTCACGCCGGTTGAAAAATGCGGCCTTGTGGTTGAAGACGCCCCCTTTCTCGCAGTCGAGATGCGTCGGGAGGAAGCCGCGCCGGAGCCGCCGGGCTGCAGCCCGGCGCTGCATTTCCGCACCAATGTCGACGACTGGGTCGTATGCGGAAACGAGCATCCGTTGCGCTTTGAATCCGAGCCTGGAACCGGCGGGCTTAAGCCCTATCTGCATGTTCGGGGCGGGCTTTGGGCCAAAGTGACGCGGGCGCTGTTTTATGATCTTGTCGACATCGGCGAGGAACGCATGGTCGAGGCTCGGCGGATGTTCGGCGTCGCCTCGGGGGATGCTTTCTTCGCGATGGCGCCGGCCGAGAGTTTGAGGGAATACGGCTGATGACGGCTTTCGGGGCGGCGGAGGAGCTGGTGGGCTCCGGGCACGACTTTTTTGCGCGTGCTTTGGCCCGCCTGACGCTGCAGGTTCCGCCGGCGCTCGCCGATCCGACCCAGACGGCGGTGCGCGGGGACCTCGACCTCGACCCGCTGCTGTGGGAGCAGATGGACGTGCAGCCGTTGCGGCCGGCGGCGGTGCTCATCCCGGTGGTCGACCGACCCGAGCCTGGCGTCATCTTCACCCAACGCACGCCGCATCTGCCGAACCATGCCGGCCAGATCGCGTTTCCAGGCGGCAGCATCGACGCCAGCGACGACAGTCCGGCCGCAGCGGCGCTGCGCGAAGCGCAAGAGGAAGTCGGGCTCGACCCGGGGCTGGTCGAGCCGATCGGCTATCTCGACCTCTATCTCACCTTCAGCGGCTACCGTATCTTGCCGCTGGTCGGGCGCGTTAGCGCCAACTACGCATTGACGCTGAACGCCCACGAAGTCGAGGACGCCTTCGAGGTCCCGCTCGCCTTCCTGATGGACGCGGAGAACCACGCGCTGCATAGCCGCGAATGGAAGGGACTGATGCGACGGTTCTATGCGATGCCCTATGGGGATCGCTATATTTGGGGAGTGACCGCCGGCATTCTGCGGAACCTGTATGAACGGGTTTACGAGGGCTGAGGCATCAGTGGCGCGAAGCGCCGGTTCGCGGGCTCGATTTTGAGCACGCGGGGGTCGGTCCGGAATACAAGTATCGGCAAGCGCCACCTATTTTAGAGACATGATCCGCCCATTCCTCATCGAGGTATCGCTGTTCCTTACGCCCTTCGTCGCCTATGCGATCTTCGTCTGGGCGACCCAAGCTGGGGTGCTCGATCCGAAAGCGTGGAGCCTGCCGGTGTTGGGCTGGCTCGTCCTCGCCGCGTTTGCTTTGATGATCGTGAGCTTTGTCGTGATGGCGCAGTTCGGCGGCGCGCCGCCATATTCGAAATACGTTCCCGCCCATATGGAGAACGGCCGACTGGTGCCTGGAACGACGCAATGACGCAGGCCGAGGCGACGCAACTCCATGTCGGCTGGCTCACCACGGAGCCGCTTGCCGACGTGCTCGCCGCGCTGAACGGGGACGGCGAGGAGGCGCGCATCGTCGGCGGCGCGGTGCGCAACGCCCTGCTCGGCGAGCCGCCCGGCGACATCGATCTCGCCACGACCGCGACGCCCGAGGAAGTGACGCGCCGGGCGCACGCCGCCGGCTTCAAGGCGGTGCCGACCGGGGTCGACCATGGCACGGTCACGATCGTCGCCCATGGGCATCCGTTCGAGGTGACGACGCTGCGCGAGGATGTGGAAACCTTCGGCCGCAAGGCGAAGGTCGCGTTCGGCCGCGATTGGCGAGCGGATGCGGAGCGGCGCGATTTCACCATGAATGCGCTGTCGCTCTCCGCCGACGGAACCGTGCACGACTATGTCGGCGGACTCTCCGATCTCAAGGCGCGGCGGGTGCGGTTCATCGGCGATCCGGCCAAGCGCATCGCCGAGGATTATCTCCGCATCCTGCGTTTCTTCCGCTTTCACGCGCTGTATGGCGACGGCGACTCCGATTGCGGAGGACTGCACGCTTGCATCGCCGGGCGCGCCGGCTTGCGCGAGCTGTCGCGCGAGCGCGTGCGCATGGAACTGTTCAAGCTGCTCGTCGCGCCGCTCGCGGCGCCGACGCTG
Organism: Rhodoplanes sp.; assembly: GCA_049284695.1. Taxonomy (GTDB): domain Bacteria; phylum Pseudomonadota; class Alphaproteobacteria; order Rhizobiales; family Xanthobacteraceae; genus Rhodoplanes. The sequence continues at coordinate 14,193 of JBAPYK010000464.1, forward strand.
ACGAACATGTCGGACGCGGGCCTGCTGCAGCTCGTGCTCGGCGGGGTCGCGCAACTCGCAAGCATGGACGGCATGGTGCGGATCGAAGCGGCGATCGGCGCCGAACCGGACGCCGCGCGGCGGCTCGGCGCGCTTGCCGTGCTGATCGAGGAGGACGCCGATCGGCTGAGCGAGCGGCTGCGGCTTTCCAATGTCGAGCATCGCCGCCTGCACGCCATGGCCGAAGGCTGGCGGCATCTTTCGCCGGCGATCAGCGAGCAGGATCGGCGCGCGCTTTTATACCGGCTCGGCGCGGAATCATTCACCGATCGGGTCTTGCTGGCCTGGGCGCGCTCAGGGGCAAGCGTCGACGATGCGGGCTGGCAGGCGCTTGTGAACCTGCCGCGGCACTGGGCGATTCCGGCCTTCCCGCTGCGCGCAGCCGAGTTCATCGCACGCGGCGTAGCCAAAGGACCGGCGCTCGGCGCCGCCATGAAGGCGGCCGAAGAGGCCTGGATCGCCGCCGGCTTTCCCGATACGGGTGCCGAAATCGAGGCGATCGCCACCAAGATCGCGGAGCCGCATCGCCCAAAACCGCCGTCCTGACGATTGGGGAGAGGCAGGACCTCCCGGCGGGGCTGACACCAATCCCTCTTTTGCTGCTTCCAGCGCGATATGGCGTTTGGCGAATTAGCGTCCCCAGATCGGACCGAAGCGCGCGGGCCGCGATCCGTAGGGCTGTACCAGGGAGCCGCCCGAACCATTTTGCCGTTTCACAATTCTCTTAGCGGATGCGACCGGGTAGATTCGCCGCGGGGGAAAATGTCGCTCTATCGAATTGGCATTGAAGAAGAGTATTTCGTCACCGATCTCGGCACGCGGAACGTCCGGCGGTCGATGTCCAAGCAGTTCTTTCGCGAATGCAAAGACCTGCTGGGCGATGCGGTGACCAGCGAATTGCTGCAGTCGCAAATCGAGGCGTTGACTCCGCCCTGCAAGAGTCTCGCGGAGGCGCGCGAATCCCTATCCCGCTCGCGAACCATGATCGCGTCCGTGGCGGAGCGGCACGGCCTTGGAATCGTCTCCGCGGGAACGCATCCGCTCGCCATCTGGCCCCGACAAATAGCGACCTCGACGCCGCGTTATGACGCCGTGATGGCGGACCTGCAGATGCTCGGCCGTCGCAACATGCTGTGCGGGATGCATGTCCACGTCGAAATCCTCGATCCCGACCGGCGGGTCGAAATCATGTATCGCGCCATCCCGTTCTTGCCGATCTTGCTCGCTCTGAGCGCCTCGTCTCCCTTCTGGCGGGGTCAACCCACCGGCCTCCTTGGTTATCGCCTCGCCGCCTACGATGAATTGCCGCGCACCGGCTTGCCGGAGTTGTTTCGCACGTCGGACGAGTATCAGAGCTACGTCGACACATTGGCGGATGCTGGAGTGATTCCCGACGCGAGCTATATCTGGTGGGCGATCAGGCCCTCCCTGCAGTATCCGACGATCGAACTGCGAATCGCCGACGCCTGCACGCGTCTCGACGATGCGCTGTGCATCGCCGCGATCTTCCGCTGCCTCATCCGGCGTCTCTCCGAGCATCCGGGGCTCAACGCCGATTTCGATCCCATCGCGAGGGCGATCGCCGAGGAAAACAAGTGGCGCGCCCAGCGTTATGGCGTGCACGTGACCCTTGTCGATCCGCGATCGCGTGAGGCAAAGCCGCTCGCGGCCATTGTCGATGAGCTGCTCGGACTTCTTGAAGCGGACGCAACCGCGCTCGACTGCGCGGAGGAGGTCCGCCACGCCGCAGACATCATCAAGCGCGGTTCGAGTGCCGACGAGCAGCTACGCATCTTCGCACAGGCGCGTATGAATGGCCGAAGTCGCCCGCAATCCTTGAAAGCCGTCGTCGATTGGCTGCTTCAGGAGACGATCCGGTGATTCTCCGCGTGCGTTAGGCTATCGTTGCTTCGATGGCGGCAATCGTCGGCTGCAGCGACTGATGGAGCGCGCATGCGCGGTTTCTGGCGAGGTCTTGCGATTTTTTTATTAGGCGCTGTGGTCGGGACGGGGTTCGGCGTCGCACTCGGGTTTTTCCTCTTTCCTTATGTGTTTCCGCCGCCGCCCGCCGCGGAGACGCTCACCGAGGCCGATCGCACGAAGCTCGTCGCGAGCGGAAACTTCATTCACGTCGATCCCTCCGACCCGATCCATTGGGGCGAGGGGAAGGTCAACGTGTATGACGGCGCCGTCTTTCTCGAGCCGGATTTCGAAGTGGGGCCGGGACCGGACTATCACGTCTACCTCGTTCCGGTCGCGACTGTTCGCAATGCCGAGCAGGTGGAGAAAGCGATGTATGTCGATCTCGGCCGCTTGCGCGCCTTCAAGGGAAGCCAGCGCTATGCCATTCCGGCCGGCGTCGACCTGAAGAACTACCCAAGCGTCGTCATCTGGTGCCAACGCTTCAGCGTGCTGATCTCGCCCGCCGATCTCACGCCGGCTACAGCTGCGAAGCAATAAAGCGTCGCGCAGACTGTCGTGTCGTGGCCGCTTAAGGCTCAAGGCGTATCAGCGCAGGCCCGGCGCTGCGAAGCTTATGGCCATTTCACCAGCGGCGGCAGCGAGGAGAGGATCGATTCGACATTGCCGCCCGTTTTCAGGCCGAACACGGTGCCGCGGTCATACAAAAGGTTGAATTCGACGTAGCGTCCGCGACGAATGAGCTGCTCGTCGCGTTGCGCTTCGCTCCAAGGCGTCGCGAAGTTGCGGCGCACGAGTTCCGGATAGATGCCGAGGAACGCGCGTCCGACATCCTGAACAAAGGCAAAATCCGCGTCCCAGTCCCCGGAATCGTGCCAGTCGAAAAAAATGCCGCCGATGCCGCGCGGCTCGCGGCGATGCTTGAGATAGAAATACTCGTCGCACCACGCCTTGTATTTCTCGTAGGGCGCAATTCGTGCATGCGCCTCGCACGCGACCCGCATGGCGGCATGAAAGGCCAGCGCGTCCGGATCGTCCTGCGAGCGGCGGACGTCGAGTAGCGGCGTCAGATCGGCCCCGCCGCCGAACCAGGCCTTGCTGGTGATGACGAAGCGCGTGTTCATATGGACCGCCGGCACATGCGGGCTCCAGAGGTGCGCAATCAGCGAGATGCCGGAGGCCCAGAAGCGCGGATCGTGTTCGGCGCCGGGAATGTCGTTGCGGAATTCGGGCGCGAATTCGCCGAACACGGTCGAGACATGCACGCCGACTTTTTCGAACAGTCGGCCCTTCATCATCGCCATCACCCCGCCGCCGCCGGGCGCGCCGGTATGGTCGGTGCGGCTCCATGGCGTACGGACGAAGCGGCCGGGCGCGCCGACATAGAGCATCGCCGGCGCTTCGTCCTCCAGCGCCTCGAACGCCGCGCAGACCTCGTCGCGCAGCGCCTCGAACCAAGCGCGCACCCGCGCCTTGCGGGCCTCAAGGTCCGCTGAACCCATCGGACTCACGGCGGCCTATTTCTTGTTAAACGTGAGTTCGAGAAAACGCGTCACGGCCTTTTGCACGTCCTTACCGAGGTCAGTTGGTTGCGTCGCGTAGCAACGGGGCGGCTCGCCGCGAATGAATCCACGGTCGATCATGTCCTGCTCGTACGCCTTCACCTCAGGGGAATCCAGGTCGATGGCAACAAGACCTTGGGCTGCAAGTTGCTTGAAAGTTTCGAGGTCGTTTTTCTGCTCGGGCTCCTTCCACCGGAAGCCGTCACATGTCCTCATGTTCTCCAGGAGATTCAGGCTCATGATGAGCCGGAACGCATTGTGATCGGCAGATTCGATGATTTTCCTCACGTGGTCGCTGGTGATTTGCGGCAGCACGCTTTTCATTTCAGCATTGATCTCGATCTTGTAGGCGCCGATCGAGATCGTCTTGGCGCTTTTCATAAGGTCTGGGATTTGATCCAGGACGTTCAGCAGCGGGACGCGTAGAAAAAGCAAAATAAAAACTACGGTGAGGGGCCAGGCACCGATCTTTGCGGCTTCGAGAAGGCGATCGATGATGGCTCTCGCCGTGAGTTTTTCGGAGTCAGGGATCGCGTGGTCGCGGACAGCAATACTTCCGTTGGTTCCTTCCGACATCTCTTATCCCCAGGATAAAAATTGCATGCACAAGAAATTCTAGCACTGCTTGAACCCGTGGGTCTGCCGCAAAGCCTCGCCAACGGCGATCGCGCAGGCGACGGCCACGTTGAGCGAGCGCAGGCCCGGGCACATCGGGATCACCAACTTTGCATCGGCCGTCCTGTGAACCTCGTCGGGCACGCCGGAGGATTCGCGCCCGAACACCAGGATATCGTCCGTGTGGAAGCGATGCGCGAGGTAGGGCGTATCGCCGTGGGTGGTGAACAGGACGAGGCGCAGACCCGCGGCCCTACGCCAATCCTCGAAACGCTCCCACGAGGGATGCCGGG
>JBAPYK010000465.1:0-5419 GCA_049284695.1 Rhodoplanes sp.
CGAGCGTGGTGACTGACACGGCGACGCGCACCAGCCGGCGCTTGGCCATGCGCGACAGAATATCGAGGTCGCGCAGGATCAGGTCCGATTTGGTGACGATGCCGACCGGATGGCCGGCCTTGTCCAGAACCTTAAGAATGCGCCGCATCAATTCATAACGACGCTCGATCGGCTGATAGGGATCGGTATTGGTGCCGATGGCGATGGTGCGCGGAACGTAGTTCGCGGCCGACAGCTCGCGCTCGAGCAGTTCGGGCGCATCCGGTTTCATGAACAGTTTCGATTCGAAGTCGAGGCCGGGCGACAGGCCGAGATAGGCATGGGTCGGCCGCGCAAAACAGTAGACGCAGCCGTGTTCGCAACCGCGATAGGGATTGATCGAGCGGTCGAAGGAAATGTCCGGAGAATCGTTGCGGGTGATGACCTTGCGCGCCGTGTCGATCGCCACCGTGGTCGCAAACGGCGGCAGGTCGTCGAGGCTCTGCCAGCCGTCATCGAAGGCGATGCGGGCGATCGGCTCGTAACGGCCGCTCGCATTCGACTGCGCGCCGCGCCCGCGCCGCCGCTTCGCCTCGACCGCAACGCCGCGCAAGCCCTCCGCCGGCCCCGCTTGCGGCGGTTCCGGCGGAGGGAGGCGGAGGGCGGCGGAGGACGACCTGGCCATGGCCTCTGCCTAGCACAGAAACGAACATAACATGAACAAATATGCGTGAGTCGTCGGCAGCGCGAATTTTCGCTCCGGTGCAATCAGACTGCGCCTTGCGCGGTCGCATTTTCTGCGGCGATCCGGCTCCCACTTCGCCGGAAATTGCTCCCAGTGCCGTGAATGCAAGCTCGCCTCGGGCCGAAAGTGACATTTATATTGCCGGCGCCATCCACCACAGCGAGGGGCCATGCTGAGCGTCATCATCGCCACCCGAAACTGCGAGCGCGCGCTGGTGCACACGCTTTCCATGCTGGTCGGCGCGTCCGTCGCGGGCGTCGTGCGCGACGTGGTGGTCGCCGATGCGGGATCGAGCGACGAAACCGGGGAGATAGCCGATATCGCCGGCTGCGCCCTGCTCGTCTCCGGGGCGCCGCTCGCAACGCGGCTGCGCGAGGCGGCGGGCGCGGCGCGCGGCGCCTGGTTGCTCTTTCTGCGGCCGGGAACCGTGCTCGAGGCGAGCTGGGTCGAAGAGGCGGCGCGCTTTGTGACCGACGCCGAGCGGCGCGGCAGCGCCGAGACGGCGGCGGTGTTCCGCTCTCAGCCGCTGCCGGGCCGCTCCGTCGCAGCGCAGGCGCTGGCGCTGCTCGCGGAGGCGCTGCGGCGGACGCCGGATCCCGGCCAGGGCCTCATCATCAGCCGCCAGTTCTACGAGTCCGTGGGCCGTCACCGGCTCCAGGCCGGCGATCCGGAGGCCGACCTGCTGCGCCGGATCGGCCGCAGCCGTCTCGTCCGGCTGCGCAGCGGGATCACGCCGTTCGACGCCGACTGACCTGGGGCGAGCTGACGCTGGACGAGGACGCGGCAAAATTACTTGACTTAGACAAGTATATTTGTTGACTCTGTCACGCAATCGTCCAAGCAGCATTATCCGCGATGGCTACGCCGCAAATTGCCGACCGCATCGGCGCCGTGCGCCGGTTCAATCGCTTCTACACCCGCCAGATCGGCCTGCTGCGGGACGGCATGGTCGACACCCGCTTCTCCCTGACCGAAGCGCGCGTTCTCTACGAGCTGGGACAAGCGCCGGAGTCCACCGCGACGGCGATTGCCGCGGCCCTCGGCCTCGACCACGGTTATCTGAGCCGCCTCCTCGGCGGATTCGCCGAGGCGGGCCTGATCACGCGCAAGCCGTCGCCCGAGGACGGCCGGCAAACGCTGCTCGCGCTCAGCGCCAAAGGCCGCGCCACGTTCCAGAAACTCGACCGCGGCTCGCACAACCTGGTCGGCGCGCTGCTGGAAACCATGGCGGAGCCGCGCCAGCAGCAAATGGTCGAGGCCATGCAAACGATCGAGCGCTGCTTGGCGCCTGACGCCGCGCCGCCCACCATCGTGCTGCGCCCGCACCGGGCCGGCGACATGGGCTGGGTGCTTGAAAGCCACGCCACGCACTATGCCGCAGAGCAAGGATGGGGTGCGGGCTTCGAGGCGCTTGTCGCCGGAATCGTCGCGCAGTTTTTGCGCGAGTTCGACCCGGCGCGCGAGCGCTGCTGGATCGCCGAGATGGACGGCGCACGGGTCGGCTCCGTGTTTCTGGTCAAGGGCGGCGACGAGGTTGCGAAGCTGCGCCTGTTGCTGGTCGAGCCACAGGCGCGCGGCTTGGGCCTTGGCCGGCGTCTGGTGGACGAATGCATCCGGTTCGCGCGCGAGGCCCGCTACCGCCGCATCACGCTGTGGACCCAGAGCATCCTCACCAGCGCCCGGACGATTTACGAGCGGGCGGGTTTCCGCTTAGTGCGCGAGGAGCCTCACCACAGCTTCGGCCACGATCTCATCGGCGAGACGTGGGAACTTGACCTTTAATCGACTAGATCGTCGCCCCTCTCGCCTTCGGCCGGCGCAGATGCTCGTCGAGTCGGGGCAGCAGCTCGACGAAATTGCACGGCTGGTGGCGATAATCGAGCTGATAAACGAGGATGTGGTCCCAGGCGTCCTTGCACGCGCCCGGCGAGCCGGGCAGGCAGAAGATGTAGGTTGAGCGCGCAACCCCCGCGGTCGCCCGCGTTTGGATCGCGGAGGTCCCGATCTTTTCGAAGCTCACCAAGAGAAAGAGGACCGCGAAGCCGTCCATTTTTTTCTCGAACAGCGGTTCGATCGCCTCCGGCGTGACATCGCGGCCCGTGAAGCCGGTGCCGCCGGTGGTGATCACCACATCGATCTCGGGGTCGGCAATCCAAGCTTCGACGCGGCTGCGGATCGCGGCGACATCGTCGGGCACGATCGCGCGATCGGCGATGGCGTGACCGGCCGAGACGATGCGCTCCGCGAGGGTCGCGCCGGATCTATCGTCCTCATACATGCGCGTGTCGGATACGGTAAGCACCGCAATTCTCAACGGCACGAATTGTTTGCTCTCGTTCAATTCTGACATGTCCATCGGTCCTGCAAGGCGTAGCGAGGTCGCAATAATCACAGATTGGCGGTGCGGAAAGTATTGCAGGCGGCGATCGTTCCTTCCTTGAAACCGATCTGGAACCAGTGCTGGCGCTGCGCGGAGGTGCCGTGCGTAAAGGAGTCCGGCACGACATAGCCGCGCGCCTGCTTCTGCAGCTTGTCGTCGCCGATGGCCGATGCGGTTTGCAGCGCGGCTTGGATATCGCCCGGCTCGATCACCTTCCAGCGCTCATCGGCGCCGTGCGCCCAGACGCCGGCGAAGCAATCGGCCTGCAACTCGATCTGGACCTGCAAGTGATTGGCCTCCGCCTTGGGAAGGCTGCGTTGAATCTCCTGCGCCTTGGGAAGAATGCCGAGCAGGTTCTGCACGTGATGGCCGACCTCATGAGCGATCACGTAGGCCTGCGCAAATTGGCACGACTTGGAGCCGACCTGGCAGCCGCGGAAGCGCTGCTCGATCTCGCGGAAGAACGACGTATCGAGATAGACCTTGCGGTCCGCCGGACAATAGAACGGCCCCATCGCCTTCTGCGCGACTCCGCCGCATTTTTGATCCGTTACGTCGCGATAGAGCACGAGAACCGGCCCGCGATACTGTTTACCAGCCTTGGCAAAAATTTCTTTCCATTGAAAGTCGGCGCTGCCGAGAACCTTGGAGACGAACTGGCCCATCTGGTCGTCAGGTTGGCCGGTGCGGCGCGACTGACCGGACGGTTCACGATATTCCGTTTGCGAGCCGCCCGACATCATTTCGGCGCCGCCGATGAGCAGCCGCGGGTCAATGCCGAGCGCCCAGCCGATCAGCCCGAGCACCACGATTGTCCCGATCCCCAGACCGCCGCCGCCAATCGGGCCGAATCCGCCTCGGGGGCCGTCCTCGCCGCGGCGATCCTCGACATTGTCGCTGCCCGGCAGATTTTCCCAACGCATCTGGTTTGCTCCGTCGCTTCGCTTCGGCGCATGGTTGCGCCGCAAAAAACGCGGCTTCGCCGCCCGGGCTAACAGCACGCCCGGCGACAAGACGCGCAGGAGAATATGGTCGCAAGAAGAATAAGCCGCCAGTGTCGCACGATTAAGCGCATTTTTACTTTGCCCCGGCATATTACGCGACGTCGGATGTAGGTATTGCGTCGCCGATTGCGTCGCCTGAGTTCGAGTTGAGTTATGAGTGCATCGCGTCGCGGGGCGTCCAATGGGACGCCCCGCTTAACTTCGAGCCCGGCCGCTTGCTTCCGCATCGTAACCGGCGACTGCATCGCCGAGTTGGCGAAGCTTCCGCCATCCTCTGTCGATCTCGTCTTCGCCGATCCGCCCTATAACCTGCAGCTGCGCGGCGACCTCAAACGGCCCGACGATTCCCATGTCGACGCCGTCGATGCCGCCTGGGACAAATTCGAGAGCTTTGCCGCCTATGATGATTTCACGCGCGCCTGGCTGATGGCCTGCCGCCGCGTCATGAAGCCCACCGCGACGCTGTGGGTGATCGGCTCCTATCACAATATCTTCCGCGTCGGCGCCGCGCTCCAGGATATCGGTTTCTGGATCCTTAACGACGTTGTCTGGCGCAAGGCGAATCCGATGCCGAATTTCCGCGGGCGACGTTTCACTAATGCGCATGAAACTTTGATCTGGGCGGCGCGCGATCAGAGCGCGAAAGGCTATACGTTCAATTACGAAGCGCTGAAAGCAGGCAACGACGACGTTCAGATGCGTTCGGATTGGACGATCGCGCTGTGCACCGGCGAAGAACGCCTCAAGACGGCGGACGGCAAAAAGCTCCACCCTACGCAAAAGCCCGAGGCGCTGCTGTCGCGCATCATCCTGGCGTCGTCGCGACCGGACGACCTCGTGCTCGACCCGTTCTGCGGCACCGGCACCACCGGTGCGGTCGCGAAGCGTCTGGGCCGGCAATTCATCGGGTTAGAGCGGGTGCGCGACTATGCGCGCGCCGCCGAAGCGCGCATCGCCGCGGTCGAACCGCTCCCGCCGTCGACGCTGTCGTCCTTCCTGACCGCGCGGGAGGCCCCGCGCGTGCCGTTCGCGACGCTCATCGAACGCGGACTCGTCACGCCCGGCGCCAAGCTCGTCGACGCCAAGCGCAAGGTGAAGGCGCTGGTGCGGCCCGACGGCGCAATCGCGCTGGGCGAAGCGGTCGGCTCGATCCATCGCATCGGCGCGCTCGCCCAGGGACTCGAAGCGTGCAACGGCTGGACCTTCTGGCACGTGGAGACGCCGAACGGCCTCACCTCGATCGACGCGCTGCGCGCCGAGGTGCGGGCGGAGCTCGCTTGAGGACGGTGCGTCCCGCGTCGCGCCGAGCCG
>JBAPYK010000466.1:0-3815 GCA_049284695.1 Rhodoplanes sp.
TCGGGGATTTCCAGCCCGGTTTCGGCGGCGAGCGCGTGGATGTCGGCGCGGATTTCCTTGAGACGGTCCTTCTCGCGCGCGACCACGCTCTTCCAGCCCTTGGCGGACAGCTTGGAGACGCGGTTGAGCCAGCGCGGGTCGAGCTCGGAGCCCTGGTAGTTCTTCAGGAAGTCCTCGCGCACGACGCCGTGGCTCTCGGCGAGCCGCATCAGCCGGCCTTCGTAGCCGACCAGGCGCTTGTTGATGTCGTAGAGCTGCTCGACCAGCGAATCGATGCGCGCCTGATTGAGGCGCAGCGATTTGACCTCGGTGATCAGCTCTTCCTTGAGCTTCTTGTATTTGCGCTCCTGCGCCGGCGACAGCGATTCGTTCTTGAGCTTGCTCTCGACGTTCTGCTCCTGCAGGCGGCGCAGCTTCTTGTAATGGTCGGCGACGGTGTCGAAGGTTTCGACCACCTTCGGCTTCAGCTCGGCCTCGATCGCCGCGAGCGACATCGAGCCGTCGAGATCGTCCTCGTCGAGGTCGCCCTCGCCGAGCGCGCTGTCGGCGTTCTCGTCCTCGCCCTCGGGGTCGTCCTGCTGAAACGTGCGGGACGCCGGCGTAACCGGCGGCGGCGCAGGCTTGAGAGCGGGCGCAGCGGCGGCAAGCGGCGGCGAGCCGATGGTCTGACCGTTTCCGGCTGGCGCGACGCCGGGATTGGGAGCGCCGAGCGCGACGCCCTCCCCACCCGGGCCGAGCACGCCGGGAACGCCAGGAACGCCGGGAACGCCAGGAACGCCGGGAACGCCGGGAACGCCGGGCACGCCTACGCCCTTGGCCTCCGGCCCCGCATAAGTGGCTTCGAGGTCGATGATGTCGCGCAGGAAGACTTTGCCGAGGTTGAGTTCGTCGCGCCAGATGATGATCGCCTGAAAGGTGAGCGGGCTCTCGCACAGGCCGGCGATCATGGCTTCGCGGCCCGCCTCGATGCGCTTGGCGATGGCGATCTCGCCTTCGCGCGAGAGCAGTTCGACCGAGCCCATTTCGCGCAGATACATGCGTACCGGGTCGTCGGTGCGCTCGCCCGGCTCCGCCCGTTCGGCCTTGGCCGGCGTCGCGCGGACGACCTCGATCAGCTCGCCCTCGCCCTCGTCCTCTTCGGCCTCCTCGCGCGGCTCATCCCCGCTTTCTTCGGGATCGGTCTCCTCCTGTTCGACGACATTGATGCCCATCTCGTTGAGCATCGCGAACACGTCCTCGATCTGGTCGGAGGTGACCTCCTCGGAGGGGAGGACGGCGTTGATCTGATCGTGAGTGACATAGCCGCGCTTCTTGGCGAGCCTGATCATCTTGCGGACGGCGGCGTCCGAAAGGTCGAGCAGCGGCAGCGGCGCATCAGGCGTCTCAGGCGTTTCCTTCTCCGGCATCTCGTCTTTTTTGTCTTTCACGACCTTGTCCTTTGGGGTCGTTTTCGCCTTGACAGTGGTGGTCGCCATGAAAACTCCTAGAGCCGGATACGCGGACTAGGCCATCGTCCTGTCGCGGGACCAATGGCCAAAAAAGGGCAGCCTCGCCGGCGCCCCGCGAATCCTCGATTCGTTCGAACTGAGGGCGTCAGGCGTGCACGGTCCTGCATCGACCGTCCTCCAGGCTCCCCCGCTGCGTTCCAGGCTGCGCCGAAAACGTACTCGCCCTCAAACCTTTACCGCGGAGCCCCGCGCTCCACGGCGCGGTCCCCAAAGCACCCATTTGCGTCGGCGCCCGCCGAAAACTCCACAGCGGCCGCGCTAAAGACCACGCCCTGGCCGTCCCGACAAGGCCCCAAATCCCTCGATCGAAGCTTCGGTTCCCTCGATCGCGGCGAGGCGGCCCTGAACATCGAGCAACCAAGCAAAATTCCGCTCGCTCGGCTCTTCGCCCAGCGCGCGCTCTGCTTCTTTCAACTCCCTATTTAGCGTCCGGTTCTTGTGATGCAAGGTGAGAACATGACGCCACCATTGGCCGACATCTTCGGTTGCGGCGCCGGGGCGGGCCGGCCAGTCGGAAATATGCGTCAAGGCCGCTTCGATGCGCGCCACCACCGGGCCGAGTTCCCGCTCCGCGATCAAGGTTCGCAGGTTACCCTCAACTTCCCGGTGTGCGCCGGCGTCGAGAATCGCTTGGCGCAGCCGATTCGCATCGGGGTGCAGAAGATCGAGTTCGGCGAATTCCTCGGCGTGCTGATCGAGCAGCCATGGGTGGTTGAGCACCGCAAGCATGATCAACGCTTCACGCGCCGGCAGCGCCGAGCGGGAACCGCGCACGATTGGGCTCGTGGTCAGGCGCGGACTCAAAGCGCCGGGCCAAGCGCCGGCGGCTGCGGTTTTGGCGGTACGCCCTGACGGCTTGCGATCGCGGTAGCGTCCGGGAGCGAGCGAGCGCTCGCCGACGAATTGGCGCGGCCCGCTCCGCGGCTCGGGGGACAGCAGGCTGCGCAAGCGGGCCTGGAGGTCCTGGCGGTAGTGGCGTCGCACCCCTTCGTGGGCGATGCCGCCCGCAAGCTCGGCGAGCCGCGCTTCCAAATGCGCCCGCCGCTCCGGCGTATCGAGACGGCTCGCTTCGACCTCCCGCATCCACAGCATCTCGGCGAGCGGCCGAGCGCTTGCGAGCACATCGCCCATCGCGGCAGGGCCGCTGGTGCGGATGAAGTCGTCGGGATCATGGCCTTGCGGCAGCGTCGCGAAGCTCAAGCTCTTGCCGGGTTGCAGCAGCGGCAGCGCGAGATCGACGGCGCGATAGGCCGCCCTTTGGCCGGCGTCGTCGCCGTCGAACAACAGCACCGGTTCTTCGGCGATCCGCCACAGAATCGCGAGCTGATCCTCGGTGAGCGCGGTTCCGAGCGGCGCGACCGTCTCCGGAAATCCGGCGGTCGCCATCGTGATCACGTCGATATAGCCTTCGACCACGATCAGCGGCGCGCCCGCATGGGCCGCGGCACGCGCTGCCGCGCCGTTGTAGAGGGTCGCGCCTTTGTGGAAGAGCGGCGTTTCCGGTGAATTGAGATATTTGGCGGGCGCATCCTTGTCGAGCGCGCGCCCGCCGAAAGCGATGAGCCGGCCGCGCAAATCGGTGATCGGGAACATCACGCGGTCGCGGAAACGATCGTAGGGGACGGGGATGTCCTCGCCCGCCACCAACAGCCCCGCCTCCACCATGGTCTCGACGGAGACGCCTTGAGCGCCCAGGTGCTCCTTGAGCGCGAAGCGCTCGGCCGGCGCATAGCCGAGCCGGAACTTCAATTGGGTGGCGGGATCGATGCCGCGGTCGGCGAGATAACCGCGTGCCTTGGCCCCGCCGCGGGCGGCCAGCGTCGCCTCGAAAAACTTCGCCGCCAGTTCGATGACATCGTGCAGGGTGCGGCGGTGCGCCGCCTGCGCCTCCGCCTCCGGCGAGGCTTTGGGAACCGGCAATCCCGCCATGGCGGCAAGCCGCTCCACCGCCTCGGGGAAGGACACCCCCTCGGTCGCCATCACGAAATCGAAGATGTTGCCGTTGCGGCCGGAGGAGAAGTCGAACCACATCGCCTTCTGATCGTTGGCGAAAAACGACGGCGTCTTTTCCCGGTTGAAGGGCGACAGCCCCTTCCACTCCCGCCCCGCCTTCTTCAGCTTCACGCGGCGGCCGACCACCTCCGACACCGGGAGGCGGGCGCGCAACTCGTCGAGGAATTCGGGCGGAAAGCGCATGGCGACTCGCGTGATGCGGCGGTCGGCAAGGATAGCGCCGGCAGCCCGCTAATATAGGGCGATTCGCGTCGGCAGCGCTGTCGTACGCGCTTGTCCCGGCTTTCCACAAGG
>JBAPYK010000467.1:0-3330 GCA_049284695.1 Rhodoplanes sp.
TTGCGCGAGAACTGGCGCCGCGCTCGGGCAGGCGAACAGCCGGAGCGGATTGCAGGGCTCGATGCTGACTAAAGTAACACATCTGGAAAGGCCGGGCGGCTTTCGGCTGCGGGTGCGCTTCAGCGACGGCAGCGAAGGCGTGCACGACTTCTCGTCAATGGTGAGCGAGCCCGGACCCATGCTCCAGCCGCTGCAGGACGAAGCTTTTTTGCGCGCGTCTTTCTCGAATTCGGGGCGCCGACTTGGCCGAACGGTTTCGACATCGCTCCGGAGTGGTTGCGCCGCGAAATGGCTGCGGCAGGCGAATTGACCCGCAGCGCTGCGGAGTAGCGGCGGTTCGGTTGTCCGCCGCGTGGTATTGGCCTGGAGTGGACATGTCCAAACCTGTGATCTTCACGATTACTGCGGTGTGGGACGCGGAAGCCTCGGTCTGGAGCGGTCATTGCGACGACATTCCGGCCGCCGCCGATGCGCCGACCCTCGACGAACTGATGGCGAAGATCTCCGCCATGGCTCTCGACCTATTGTCTGATAATCATCCTCAACAGCCCATGGCCGCTTGACTGATCGCATGCCGCGGAATTTGCTGCAGAGTCTCGGTTCACGCGGCCGCTGCGGGAGAGCCCGGCATGATCATTGGATACGCTGCATTTGCCTCGGCGATGCTCGCAGCATCCGTGGCGTTCGCCGATCCTGCGCAGGATCGCCAATACAAGCCGGGCGAGACCTTCAAGGATTGCGTCGAATGCCCCGAGATGGTGGTCGTTCCCGCCGGCAGCTTCATGATGGGCTCACCGGAACACGAGGAGGGGCGCACTTACTTCGAAGGTCCGCAGCATCGGGTGACGTTTTCGCAGCCGTTCGCGATCGGCAAATATGCGGTGACTTTTGACGAGTGGAATGCCTGCGTCGCCGACGGCGGCTGCAACGGCCACCAGCCCTCTGATGCGGATTGGGGCCGCGGCAGGCGGCCGGTGATCAATGTGAGCTGGGACGATGCGCAAGCCTACATAGCCTGGCTGAAACGCAAGACGGGCCGTGACTACCATCTGCCGAGCGAAGCCCAGCGCGAGTATGTGACGCGGGCGGGCACGACGACCCCATTCTGGTGGGGGTCGACGATCACGCTTGACCAAGCCAACTTTTCGGATGACGGCGACCTGAAGGGTCCGTTTCCGTACCAAACGGCGCCGGTCGACGCCTTCGAGCCGAACCCCTGGGGCCTCTTCCAAGTGCATGGAAACGTCTATGAATGGACAGAGGATTGTTGGAACGAAGACTACGCCGGTGCGCCAACTGACGGCTCGGCCCGGACCAGCGAAGATTGCGCATCGCGCGTCATCCGCGGCGGGTCCTGGGAAGCTTATCCGAGGTATCTCCGGTCCGCCTTTCGCGACCGTTACATCGCGGTCAACCGGAGCCCACACTACGGCTTCCGTGTCGCGCGAAAGCTATGAATGGAATGGCCGGCAAACCGGCCGGATATTGTTCGGCATGTTTCGGTTCACGGCTGCCGCTTTGGGAGAGCCCCGCATGATCTTTGGATGGGTCGCATTTGCCTCGGCGATGCTCGCAACATCCGTGGCGTTCGCCGATCCTGCGCAGGATCGCCAATACAAGCCGGGCGAGACGTTCAAGGATTGCGCCGAATGCCCGGAGATGGTGGTCGTTCCCGCCGGCAGCTTCATGATGGGATCACCGCAAAGCGAGAAGGGTCGCACGTACTATGAAGGTCCACAGCATCGCGTGACGTTTTCCCAGCCATTCGCCGTCGGCAAATACGCGGTGACCTTTGACGAATGGGATGCCTGCGTCGCCGACGGCGGCTGCAACGGCTACAAGCCCTCCGATGCGGATTGGGGCCGCGGCAAGCGGCCGGTGATCAATGTGAGCTGGGACGATGCGCAAGCCTACATAGCCTGGCTGAAACGCAAGACGGGCCGTGACTACCATCTGCCGAGCGAGGCACAGCGCGAATACGTGACGCGCGCCGGCACGACGACTCCATTCTGGTGGGGCTCCACGATATCGGCTGACCAAGCCAACTACACGGAGGACGGGGAGGCGAAGAGTCGGTATCGGTACCAAACGGCCCCGGCCGATTCCTTTCAGCCAAACCCGTGGGGGCTCTTCCAAGTGCATGGCAACGTCTCGGAATGGACCGAGGATTGTTGGAAAGAAGACTACAGCGGTGCGCCAACCGACGGCTCCGCCTGGACGAGCAAAGACTGCGCTTCGCGCGTCGTGCGCGGCGGGTCCTGGGAAACTTTTCCGAGGTACCTCCGGTCCGCGAATCGCGACCGTTACATCGCCGTCAATCGGAGCCCGCGCTACGGCTTCCGTGTCGCGCGAACGCTATGAATGGGATGGCCGCCGAACCGGCCCGACATTATTGAGCGATCGACCTTTTCCTCCTTGACCGCCCGGCGTGGTAATAGAGAGCGAGTCGAGCTTTCGACCGCCGTGGGAGGGGTGCAGCAAATGGCCGATTCGTTGCCCGTCAGTCAGGAGCCCATCAGTCAGGGGCCCGTGAGTCGGGAGCCTGCTGGCGGCTTCAGCTTCAAGCAGATGCTGCCCACCCTCGTCTTCGACGTGGCGATGCCGATCGTCGCGTTCAACGTGCTCACCGGCTACGGCGTTTCGAAGCTGTGGGCGCTGGCCGCGGGCGGACTCTTTCCGGCGATCAATAATCTCCGCTCCTGGATCAAGTCGCGCCGGCTCGAACCGCTCGGCATCATCGTGATGGCCTTTCTTGCGATCGGAACGGCAACCTCTCTGATTTCGGGCAGCGTGTTTTTCGCGCTGATCAAGGAATCGTTTCTGACCGCGGCCTTCGGTCTCATCTGTCTCGGCTCGCTGCTGTTGGAGCGGCCGCTGATGTTCTACATCATCCGCCAGTTCGTCGCCGGCGACGACCCGGCGCGGCTCGCATGGTGGAACGGGCTTTGGCAAAGTCCCGACTTTCGCGCCACGCTACGCTTCGTCACCATGGTGTGGGGAATAGTTTACCTGGTCGAAGCGCTTCTCAGGGTCGGCTTCGCGCTGGTCCTCTCGCCGGCGCAGGTGGTGATGCTCTCGCCGGTGATGGCCTTCGGCGTGCTGATCCTGCTCATCTCGTGGACGCGCCGATATATGCGCGCGGCGAAAGAACGGGGGCTGCGCGCCGGCATACATTAGCCCCGGCAAGCCCTCTCCCGCGAGGAGAGCGAGGGCGCGCAGCGATCCACGGGCTCTTGCTCGCGCCACGGACAAAGGCGCCCGCACGCGCCCGGCGGCGCGGTCATTCACGTGCCAAGCACGGGCGCCTATTTCGACGGCCGAAGCCGCGTT
>JBAPYK010000468.1:0-3803 GCA_049284695.1 Rhodoplanes sp.
GGTTGGGACATCCTCGACGCCCTCACCTGCGATCCGACAGCCTTGGAAAAATCCCTCCGCCTATCGTGAGCTGGATAGCCAACCTGGGCAGTAACAAAAAAAGACCAGAAACTCCGCCCTTATTTGCATCAATACGCTGGGCTAGAGCCCGGTCGTCCTTCGCTGCGTATCGCCACATATCGACCGCGTCGTGAATTCTTATCGCACCGCGTGAGTCCGGAAATGGCACTCTTCGCCAATTCGGCGCGCTGCAATGGTGCGTCTGCAGTTAAGGGCAGACCGTCCGTGGCCGGCAAGCCATCTTCACGGCAGCCCGTGACCCAGATGGACCCTGGATGGTCAGCACCTCCACTCGCTAATCGTCTCGCTGGAGCAAATCCAACCTTCTATAGGCGCTTTTGCGCGGCCATACGTCCGAGTGACTGTGAAACCGTCAGCACAAGCGATTAGCGAGTTCGCTCAGCCGTTCCAACCCGCCTTGGCAAGACCTTCTTCGATGTGCCGGGCGTAGACGGCGTCTCGAAATGGAAGCCTCGCGCTATACGCGCAACGAGAAATCTCAGGCTCCCGACGACGGATTTCCTCGATACACTGCGCCGCTTCCTCCTTGCGGCCGAGCTGGCCAAGACAGGCGGCCAGCATCTGATGACCCAACCAGTAGACCGGCATCAAGGTGATGGCGCGCCGGGCGGTCTCCTCCGCCGCGTCGTAGGTTCCAAGCTGGTATTGGGCGACAGACATCGCTGGAATGCAGCGACCGACGGTACGATCGTGCGGGCGCAAGCGAAAGGAGTGCGCGACGGTCTTCAGCGCCTCCTCGAATTCGCCGATGCAGTCGAGCGCATAGCCGAGCACGGAATAGGCTTGCGCGAGACTTGGATTAAGCGCGATGGCGCCGCGGGCCTCCGCTATGGCGTCGTCGTGCCGCCGCAGCCAAAGCGAGGTCTGCGCAAGAAACATGTGCGCCCGTGCATCCTTCTCGTCGAGGGCGACCGCCTTGCGGGCGAACTCGAATGCGCTTTGCAGCGTCGCCTCAAAGTCGGCACCAAACTGCGCCGAAATGTACTTGCTGTACGCCATGCTGGTGTACGCGGGAGCACAATTGGGATCGGCCTCGATGGCGGCCGCGAACAGGCGCTGCGCCTCGGCCATACCTTCCGGGGTGAACTTGTAGAGGTGCCAGTTGCCGCGCTGGACCAGATCGTAGGCGGTAAAGCTCCCGCGCGTTATCGCTCGATGCTCCTCAACTTCCATGATCTCCGGCTCGACCGCGGCCGCGATACTGGTCGTAATCTCGTCCTGAATCGCAAAGAGATCGCCGAGCTCGCGATCGTAGCGCTCCGCCCAAATGTGGTGCCCACTCAGCGCGTCGATGAGCTGGGCGGTGATGCGGACCCGGTTCCCCGCCTTGCGCACGCTCCCTTCCAACACGTACCGGGCGCCAAGCTCCTGGCCGACCTGCTTGATGTCGAACGGACGGCCTTTGTAGACGAAGGACGAGTTGCGCGAGATCACCGGGAAACGGCACCAGGTCGCAATCGCCGTAATGAGATCCTCGCTGATGCCGTCGGCAAAGTACTCCTGCTCAGGGTCGCCGCTCATGTTGTCGAACGGCAGCACGGCAAAGGTGGGCCGATCGCAGAGATTCGGCAGTTGCGTGCCAGTCGCGGCGGAGCCGGCCGGCGCCTCGGGCCGATCGAAGATGACGCGGTAGAGGCGCACCGGCCGGGCGATGTTCTTGAGCTGCCGCTCGCCGAGGTCTTCGAAGCTGAGATCGAGCCGCCCGCTCGCGTCCTCCTGTACGCGGGCGGAGACGCAGATGCCCCCCGGCTCGGACATGGTCTCGAGTCGCGCTGCGATGTTGACGCCGTCGCCATAGATGTCGTCGCCATCGATCATCATTTCGCCAGCGTTGATGCCGAGCCGGAAGACGAGGCGCTGCGGCTCCGGCACGGCGGCATTCCGCTCGGCCATCCCGCGCTGGACCTCGACGGCGCAGCGGACCGCGCCGAGGACGCTCTCGAAGGTAGCCAGGAAGCCGTCCCCCGTGGTCTTCACCACCCGGCCACGGTGCTCCCGGACCTTCGGCTCGATCAGCTCCCGAAGATGCGCCATGAAGGACACATGGGTGCCTTCCTCGTTGGCGCCCATGAGCCGAGAATAGCCGGCCACGTCGGCCGCTAGAATGGCGGCGAGCTTGCGTTCAACCTTTGCGGTGCCCATCCCTGCCGCCTCGTTCCAAAGCCGGCGACCGGACGACGGAGTATAACCGAGGGCGCCACAGACGTCACGGGCTCTACTGCCAGACCATGCCAGACCGGCCTCTCCGTTTTGATCGGGACCGTTGTATCGAGTTCCATTTCGCCGCGCTGCAAGGGGCGTCCGTAGCTGAGGGCAGACCCGCCGTCACCGGCGTGACAGCGTGACGGGCGAGGATGACCCATTAGCAGGCATTCCCTTCCGCCAAGCGCTGACGATTGCTTATCTGTGCCGCCGAGCTTAACGCTCGTAGCGTTTGCGCCATCGTGGCGCATCCAATGGCAACCGACAGCTGTCAATGGGACGGGCGGTCGAAGCGATAAATTGATAGTATGCGGAATGCTCGGCTGAGTCGCGCATAGACTGAAAAGGCGTGCAGACTCCAGACGCAGCCGGGACGGACATCCTCTTCGCTTCAGGGAGCGGCAATGATTGACGATCCGAATAAGACTGACCTGCTTATGGCGATGTTGAAAGAGTCTCTTCCTATCCAAGCAAATATCGCGCCATACCTAGCGAGCGCGTTGGCAAAGCAATCGCCAGACATCCCGATCCCCGGCCAATGCAATGTGATCGACGTGCTTTATAGTGGAGACATGGGAGGCATTATCTGCTGCCTGGATATCGGTGGTCCTGATACGAAAAACCCACATCTCGTTTCAATAACCCATTTGACCTTTAATCGGCGTGTTCCGCTAGCGCGGGAGATCGAAGCATACCAACGTCACCGCAACAAGAAGCTAAGAAAACAGCAGGGTCGTGGCTATTGACGCCCCAGAACGCCAAATTTGCATGTCCCAGGTGGCCCGCTGTTTGCATGAGCTGATGAAGAAACTAGAAAGTGGCTCAGACATCGGCCGAGGCCGTGCCCGCGTGCGGAGATCGCGGATTAATGGTCTATGTGGCGGGCGCGCGAGGCCACGATGACCGACGGTCGGGGGTGAGAGCCGGCACGAAGGTTGACGAGCTGCCGCTTCGGAGGCTGAGCGTCGCAAGCGCGGCGATGGGGAGGGCGGGAAAGCCGCCGATGAACGCGCGCGGGAGCGTCTCGCCGAGGATCACCCGTGGCACCCGCCCAGGAACGCGTCGCGCGCCTGCGGGCGGAGGCGGCGAATAATGTCGACGAACGGGTCCTTGATCCGACCGGCGACTTTGACCGCCATTCGACCGACGAAATCCTTGGTGCGCGCACTATCCTCAACCGCGACCGTCAACCAAAATTCTCCACATGGGCTAAGTAGTCAAAACCGCCGGGGCCGACGTGCTGAACTAGTGTGTCAACGATTCGTCGTATGCGTGCAGGCGAGTCGTTCGGACCGGATACATAGAACGGCTTGCCATCCTTCCCGAACGGAAATGTTTGCATCGCCATGGGGATATCGCCGAAAATCGCCTCGGCCTCGATGAAGCCTTCGCTCGGCGCAAGGCCGAAAGAACCCGCGTAGGCGACTGAGTCGTGCAGCAATTTACGAGCGAGGGATGCATCAATGTCGACGATCATTTGGTCTCGGCTCGACGCATTCATCTGTTCCTCGAACTTATGC
>JBAPYK010000469.1:0-1680 GCA_049284695.1 Rhodoplanes sp.
CAGCGTGAACGGAATCGTCCAGCAGCTGTCACCGCTAGAGTACCGGCTCGTCGCTTATCTTGCGCTTCACAAAGGCCGGGTGGTTTCCGCGCACGAACTGATCGAACAGCTCTATGGAGAGGACGACACGCGCGACGCCAATGCGCTGGAAGCGCTGGTCATGCGCCTGCGCCGCAAGCTCGGCGCCGAGGTGATCGAGACGCGGCGCGGCTTCGGCTATCTCGTTCCGGAGCCGGGGACGTGAGTATGGGCTCGCTGCGGCTGCGGCTGTTCCTCGCCGGTGTCGTGGCGGTTCTGATCGCGCTCGGCGTGTCCGGCTTCGGTCTGGTGCTGCTGTTCGAGCGGCATGTTGAGCGGCGGATGGCGGCTGATCTGACGGTAGTGCTCGACGATCTCGTCAGCGGGCTCGACCACGACGCCGACGGCGAGCTCACTGTCTCGGAAGAACCGGGCGATCCGCGGTTCGACCGGCCGCTATCGGGGCTCTACTGGCAGGTGATGCGGGAGCCCAACAGGGTGGTGGCACGCTCGCGCTCCTTGTGGGATTTTGAGCTGCCTCTCCCGACGGACGAATTGTCCGAGGGCGCGGTGCACCAACATCGGATTGCCGGGCCGCGCGGCACGTCATTGCTTGCGGTCGAGCGTCGTGTGGTCCTTCCCGCCCGACTCGCGGGCGGGTCGGTGCGGGTGGTCGTTGCGCGGGATGCGGCAGATCTTTCCGAACTGACCCGTAACTTCAGCGCCGATCTCGCACCGTTTCTCGTCATCATCGCCCTGCTCCTCATCGGCGCCTTCGGGGCGCAGGTGGCTGTCGGCCTCGCCCCGCTGAAGGCGGTACGGGCGCGGCTCGCCGCGATCCGCTCCGGAGCTGCCGAGCGTCTGGGCTCGGCGCTGCCCGACGAGGTGCAGCCGCTCGCCGGCGAGATCGATGCCCTATTGGATGCGAGGGACAAGCAGGTGTCCCTTGCCGGCGCGCGCGCCGCCGACCTCGCTCATGGACTGAAGACGCCGCTGCAGGTTCTGGCCGGCGGGGTCGAGCGCCTGAAGGCCAAAGGAGATCGTGAAATTGCCGATGATTTGGCTAGCGTGGGCGAGGCCATGCGGCGGCATGTCGAGCGCGAGCTTGCGCGGGCGCGGCGCGGGGCGGCTTCGAGCGATCCCATAGCGTCGGTAAAGGCCACGGTGGAGCGTGTTATTGCGGTTGTCGGGCGCACGCCGAGAGGCTCCACCCTTGACTGGGCCGTTGACATTGCTTCCGATCTTACGGTTCGGATCCCGCCTGACGACCTCACGGAAGTTTTTGGCAATCTGCTCGAGAACGCCGCGCGGCATGCGCAGGAACGAATCACGATAACTGCGAGTGTCGTTGCGGGTGAGGCGGCGATTGCCATCGTCGACGACGGCCCCGGCATCGCACCCGATCGCGTTACCGAGGTGTTGAGGCGCGGCGGAAGGCTCGACCAGGGCGGAGCGGGCGCCGGACTCGGGCTCGCAATCGTCACCGACATTCTTGACGCCTGGGGCGGCGCGCTCGCGCTCGGACCCACGAACCCAGGCGAAATGACCGCGACTATCCGACTGCCGCTGACAAAACGCTGACGGCGGCGATCAGCACACTGTCAGCAGAGCTATCGCATTGCTTGGGGCGCAAACGGAGACCGGTCTCATGACCCCGACCGA
>JBAPYK010000470.1:0-4331 GCA_049284695.1 Rhodoplanes sp.
AATTATCGGCGGCGCGGGCGTCGACATGCAACGGCACCGATAGCGATACCGCCGGCATCGGCGCCTCCTCCATTACCCGCTTGATCACCGGCAGGGTCGCCTCGACCTCATCTTCGGGCAGTTCGAACACGAGTTCGTCATGCACCTGCAGGAGCATCTGCGCGGAAAGCGTCGCTTTGGCGAGCGCTCCCTCCATGTGAATCATGGCGCGGCGGATGATATCGGCCGCGGTGCCCTGCAGCCGCGCATTGACCGCGGCGCGCTCGTTGAAGGCGCGCACCGAAGGGTTCGAGGCGGCGATGTCCGGGTAATGGCATTTGCGACCGAACAGCGTGACGACATAGCCGTGCTTGCGGCAGAACTCCTTGCCCGCCTCCATGAAGTCGCGAATGCCGGGGAAGCGCTCGAAGTATTTCTTGATGTAAGCCGCAGCCTCCTCGCGCGGAATGCCGAGCTGATTGGCGAGCCCGAAGGCGGAAATGCCGTAGATGATGCCGAAATTTATCGCCTTGGCGCGGCGGCGCACCTCGCCGGGCATGCCCTTCACCGGCACGCCGAACATTTCCGAAGCGGTCATCGCGTGAATGTCGAGCCCGTCGCGGAATGCGGTCTTGAGCGGCGCGATGTCGGCGATCTCGGCAAGCAGGCGCAGCTCGATCTGCGAATAGTCGGCCGAGGCGAGCTTCATGCCCGGCCCGGCGATGAAGGCGCGGCGGATTTTTCGCCCCTCCTCAGTGCGGATGGGGATGTTCTGCAGGTTCGGTTCGGCCGAGGCGAGCCGGCCCGTCGTGGTGGCGGCAAGCGCGTAGGAGGTGTGCACGCGGCCGGTCTCGGGATTGACGTGGGCGGGCAGCTGGTCGGCGTAGGTCGATTTGAGCTTGGTGAGCTGCCGCCATTCGAGGATTTTCACCGGCAGCGCGTGGCCTTCCTCCGCAAGATCGTCGAGCACGGAGGCCGAGGTCGACCAGGCGCCGGTCTTGGTTTTCTTCGCGCCGGGCAGCTTGAACTTACCGAACAGAATGTCGCCGAGCTGCTTCGGGCTGCCGAGGTTGAACGGCTCCTCCGCAATCGCCTGCGCTTCGCGCTCGAGCGCTGCCGCCTTCTGCGCGAACTCGCCGGAGAGGCGCGACAGCACCTGGCGATCGATCGAAATGCCGCGCCGCTCCATGCGCATGAGCACCGGCGCCAGCGGGCGCTCCAGCGTTTCGTATACCGTATTCACGCGCTCGGCGACCAGCCGCGCCTTGAACAGCCGCCACAGACGCAGCGCGAGATCGGCCTGCTCGGCGCAATAAGGGCAGGCGCGCGCGATCTCGATGTGCTCGAAGGGAACGAGCGTGCGCCCCTTGCCGATAATGTCGGCGAGCGCGAGCGCGGCGTGATGCAGGTGTCGCTCCGCGAGTTCGATCAACGCATGTCCGCCGAGCCCCGCATCGAGCACATAGGACATGAGCTGCACATCGTCGAACGCGACAAGCCTAATGCCATGACGCGCGAGCGCGTGCAGGTCCGCTTTCAGATCGTGGCCGATCTTCAAAACGCCCGCACTCTCGAACAGCGGCTTCAGTTGTGCGAGCGCGTCGCCGATCGCGATTTGACCCGGCACAAGCCCGCCGCCCGCGAGCAGATCATCCGAAGCGCGGTGGCCGAGCGGGACGTAGCACGCCTTATCAGGGCCGAGCGCGAGTGAGACGCCAATGATCTCCGCGACCATCGGGTCGGGCGCGGTGGTGACAAGATCGATCGCGACATAACCCTGATCGCTCGCCGCCGCGGCCCAACGCGCGAGCGCATCTTGGCTGAGCACGGTTTCGTAGCGCGCGCGGTCGATCTTCGTGCGAGCGGCTTCCGCCGTGCGGGCGGCGACGAGGTCCTGCGGGGTGACCGGGGGGCCGTCAAGAGTCGGCATACGCGCCGCGCGGGGGCGCGTGTCTGTCAGGCCGAGCGAGAGCTGCCTCGCCGGACCGGTAGAAGGGGCGGCGACAGGCTCGGGCGCGGCCGGCTGTTCGACCGCGGCAGGCGCGAGCGCCGCTTCGCCTTCGCCGCCGGGCCGCAGCCGCGGGTCGGCTTCGACCTTGTTGGGGTCGACGCCGGTCTCCTCGGCGACGCGCCGCGTCAGCGTATTGAACTCCATCGCCTTGAGGAAGGCGATGAGCTTGTTCGGATCGCGCCCGTCGAGCCGCGTTTCTTCCAGCGGACAGTCGAGGGCGACATGGTCATCGAGTTCGACGAGCTTTTTGGACATTCGGGCCTGCTCGGCAAACTCGATCAGCGATTGGCGGCGCTTCTCCTGCTTGATCTCGGGCGCGTGCTTGAGCAGCGTTTCGAGATCGCCGTACTCGCCGATCAACTGCGCCGCGGTCTTGACCCCGATCCCGGGCACGCCCGGCACATTGTCGGTCGTATCCCCGATCAGCGCCTGCACTTCGGTGACTTTTTCCGGCGGCACGCCGAAGCGCGCGATCACCTCGTCGCGGCCGATGCGCCGTTCATTGCCGGGCATCGGGTCGTACATGGTGACGCCGTCGCGGACGAGCTGCATCAAATCCTTGTCGCCGGCGACGATGGTGACGTCGGCGCCCGTCTTGCGCGCAATCCGCGCATAGGTCGCGATCAGGTCGTCCGCCTCGTAACCTTCCTGCTCGATCGGCACGAGGCCGAAAGCGCGTACCGCGTCGCGCATCAACGGGAATTGCGGGATCAATTCGTCGGGCGGCTCGGGGCGATGGCCCTTGTAATCGGTATAGATCTCGTTGCGGAAGCTCCTGCCCGAATAGTCGAACACGACCGCAAGATGGGTCGGCTTCGCCTCGTTGAGGCCCTCGCGCAAAATCTTCCACAACATGTTGCAGAAGGTGAGCACGCCGCCGATCGGCAGGCCGTCGGAGCGCGTGAACGAGCGGCCACGGCTCTGCGCCGCCTTGAACATGGCGAAATAGGCGCGGAATACGAAGGACGACCCGTCGATCAGGAAGACGTGGTCGCCTTTCTTCGGTGCGCCGGACTTGTGTGCGGTCATGGACGGCTCTGGACAGCGTTGCTATCGGGAAATGTGGAACCGCGCCGGCCCGTTGGCAACTCAGCCGTTGCGATCGAAGGAGGGACTTGGCTCCTGAGCTCCGCCCACGACTTGTTCGACCAGCGCTTCTGCGGAGCTCCGGTTTCCATCTTGTCCGGGTCCACCTTGGCCCGTTTCCACATCTTAGCTTTGTCATCGTCCGCGGAAGCGGACGATCCAGTACCCACCGCGTTCTCGGTTCAAGTGGATCGGTGGCCAGGCGAAACTCACAGGGCTTACTTGACCGCGCCAACTAGGCTCCAGCAATCTTCTGCCGTGGAATGCGATCGGCACTACTGGGTTTACGTTCTTGCGAGCCGTATCGGCGGGACGCTGTATATCGGAGTGACGAACGACTTGGTCCGACGTGTATACGAGCATCGGGAAGGGTTTGTCGAAGGCTTTACAGCCCGATACAAGGTCACCCGCCTCGTCCACTATGAGCAGTTCGACGACGCCGAGAATGCGATCAGGCGCGAGAAGCGGCTCAAGAAGTGGAACCGAGCCTGGAAAGTTCGACTTATCGAACAGACCAATCCCGACTGGCTCGATCTATACCCGTCAATCGCGACCTCATGAGTTTACTGGATCATCCGCTTACGCGGATGATGGCAAGCGGAGATATGCCTGCGGTTTCTGCACGTCCGAATCCATGCTTCCTCCCCGTCATCGTCAGCGGAAGCTGACGATCCAGGCACCCACCGAACAGCGAACCATCTCAAGCCCCTCGACAAGTCGCAATGAACTTCGCCGACCCGCTGCCGATCGATGAAGTGCTGCCGGAGCTCACGGAGACGCTCGCCGGGCACGACACGGCCGTGCTGGTGGCGCCGCCCGGCGCGGGCAAGACGACGCGCGTGCCGCTCGTGCTCGCCGATGAGCCTTGGGCGAGGGACAAGAGAATTCTCGTGCTGGAGCCGCGCCGGCTCGCCGCGCGGGCCGCCGCCGCGCGCATGGCGAAAACGCTCGGCGAGAACGTCGGCGAGACGGTCGGCTATCGCGTGCGCTTCGGTTCGAAAGTGTCGGGCAAGACCCGCATCGAGATCATCACCGAAGGCGTGTTCACGCGCATGGTCCTCGACGATCCCATCCTCGAGGGCATCGCGGCGGTTCTATTCGACGAGTTCCACGAGCGCTCGCTCGACGCCGATCTCGGCCTGGCGCTCGCCCGCGACGTCCAACAGGGCCTGCGCGAGGACCTCAAGCTGCTCGTCATGTCGGCGACAATCGACGGCGCCCGCATCGCCGCCCGGCTCGGCGATGCGCCGGTGAT
>JBAPYK010000471.1:0-1976 GCA_049284695.1 Rhodoplanes sp.
GCGACGAAAATGATGCTGTGGACGGCGCCCACTCTACGGCATTGATGTGCCAAAGGGTGGTGCGTCAGAGCGCAACCACAATGAGGGGAGCCGTCCATGGGCGAAGTTAGCACGATTGGTCTCGATATAGCGAAGTCGGTGTTTCAGGTTCACGGAGTCGATGTCGATGGCGCGGTGGTGATCCGCAAGCGTATCAGCCGAGCAAAGGTGCTCGAGTTTTTCGCGACGTTGACGCCCTGCCTAGTCGGGATTGAGGCATGCCCAACTGCACATTATTGGAGCCGCAAGCTTCAGGCGCTTGGCCACACAGTGAGGTTGATGCCCCCGAGTTATGTGAAAGCGTACCTAAAGCGCAGCAAGAACGACGCCAATGACGCGGCTGCCATCTGTGAGGCGGTTACGCGACCGTCGATGCGGTTTGTGCCGACGAAATCCGAGCAGCAGCAATCTGCATTGATGCTACATCGGAGCCGCCAGCTCCTGGTTCGTCAACGCACGATGTTGTCGAACGCGATCCGTGGGCATATGGCGGAGCTTGGTGTCATCTCGGCCAAGGGCCGCAATGGCACGGTAGAACTGCTTAAGATCATTGCCAAGGATGAGGATGATCGCATCTCAGGGGTCGCCCGCTTAAGCCTTACTGTTCTTGCTCGGCAATATGCGGCTATCACGATCGAGATCGGAACCATCGAGAAGCAGATCCATGCTTTGCACCGGTCGTGCGAAGAAAGCCGGCGGCTGGCGGAAATTCCCGGCGTTGGCCCGATCGTCGCTACAGCCTTGATCGCTGAGGTCGGTGATTGGACGGTGTTCTCGTCGGGTCGTAGTCTCGCAGCCTGGATTGGGTTGGTCCCCCGGCAGCATTCGACCGGCGGCAAAGATAGGCTTGGCAGAATCTCTAAACAAGGCAATCGACATTTGCGATGGCTGCTGGTTGCGGGTGCCATGGCCGTCATCCGTTATGCACGCCAACACGGCACGAAACGGCTATGGCTTGTTCGCCTGATGGGACGCAGGCCGGTCAAGGTCGCTGCCGTCGCGCTCGCCAACAAAATCGCACGCATGGCGTGGGCCATGATGGTGCGTGGCGAGCGGTTCAACGAGCCGAAGCTGCTGTCCGCGGCATAGGTGCCGACGAAGAGAAAGTCGCTACGACGAGTTGGCGAGGGCATGACGACGTAATGCAGATACGGTCGTTCCGGGGATCGGGAGAACCCGCTTGGGTCATCGCACTACCAAGTGCATGAAAAGGATTGGGACTCGATCCGCGCAGAGCATTAGGGCCAGCGGCCAAACGTGCCGCAACAACAGGCCGGACACGTGACCGCACCCGACCAATGCTGCAAAAGCGTCAGAAAGTCCTTGCCAGGGCGCCGTCCACACGTGACCCGAGGCCGTCATTCGGCATAACCGCCGGCCAGCCCCACCGTGGCGCTCTCGCGCT
The DNA here is from genome assembly GCA_049284695.1 of Rhodoplanes sp. Classification (GTDB taxonomy): domain Bacteria; phylum Pseudomonadota; class Alphaproteobacteria; order Rhizobiales; family Xanthobacteraceae; genus Rhodoplanes. The sequence goes on from JBAPYK010000471.1 coordinate 1,445, forward strand.
TGGCAAAGTCGCATAGTGGCTACGGACAAATAATCCGCGGCGCACCGCCAGGAGGGTCGTAGGTGCAGCAGCGGCGCCCGCCCTGGAAGAAGGCCCCATGGCAATTCGGGTTGCTGAAGCCAGACGGGCGGGCCGGGCCTCGCGCTGACGCGTGGCGCGCGGTGCGCGCGCTCTTTCGCGCCGGCTGGGAGGCTCGCGGCTCACCGACTTGCGCTTGGCTGCCGGCGCGGGCTTGGTCTCCCGCTCGCGCTTGGTCTCCCGCTCGCGCCGGCTCGGGGGTTCGCGGATGGCAACGCAGGTGTCGTCCTCCACCTTCATGCCGCGCCCGCACACCAGCGGACAGACGCGCGTGGTCTTGCCGCTCACGGCATCGAGCGCCTCGCTCGTGGCTTCGTCGGTATTTAAGCTGGCAGTGGCGTGGCGGTTGAACAACTCCAGCGCGGCGCGGGACTTGGCCCCCCAATCGCCATCGACCGGGCCCGGGTCGCAACCCACTCGGTCAAGCGCGGCCTGCAACTGCCGCGCCAATTCC
>JBAPYK010000472.1:0-5020 GCA_049284695.1 Rhodoplanes sp.
TTGATGAGCGCCCCCGCCTCTTCGGCGGCTTGGCTGGTCGCATGCGATGATTTCGTCTGCCGATCGACCTGGAGCCAGTAGCGGGCCTCGGGCCGCTTGCGCTGCGAGGTGATCACGTGGCTGTCGGAATCGGCCGCCGATTCAGCCGGCGGGCGCACTTTAACGATGCGGGATGTCATTTCGTTTTCCTTATATTAGAATTGTATATAGGCACTGCACCGGCAGAGTGCATCGAGGCGGATCGGCGCAGTTAGCCCCTGCGTTTGCCTTTTTGCTCGCCTATCGCTCGCGGTCCATGCGGGCTCCTTGCTCATTCACTTCCCTGCCGCCTTGCGCAGCGCCGCGTTGATGCGGTCCTGCCAGCCCGGTCCGTCGGCTTGAAAATAATCGAGCACGTCGCAGTCGATGCGCAGCGACACCGTTTCCTTGGCGCCCGGAGGCGACGGGGTTTTGGCCGGCGGTTCGGGCAGCGGCGGTGCGGGCTTGGTGGTCGCGGCCTTGAACGCCTTCTCGGCCTGCGCGCGGGCGTCGGTCGGTCCTCTTCGCCTCATGTCGCCTCCTGTATACAACTTAGAGAACGTCGGCCGTAGGGCGGATGAACTACAAGGGCCGGCGGCGCTTCCCGCTCGGGTGTACGTGCCGGACACCACGCTTTTGCGCGCGAGATTGGCGCGGCTGCTTGAGCGCATTCGGCCGGACGGCATCCCAAATCCAGCCGATCATATCGCCGGACTCCTCGCGCGTCTTGATGATGGCATAGCGGCGCTGCAGATAGTCGAGAAGGCCGGCGTAGCGCGGATCATCGAGTTCCTCGAAGGTCAAATCGACGGAGACTTCCGGTAGGCCGGCGCGATCGAGATAAGCCTGCGCCTGCACGGTTCGGCCACCGATCGACCATTCATAGGCGAGGTAATTATAAAAATACTCGAACGCGCGTTCAGCCAGGTGATAGTCGCAACCATGCACGATGGATTGCGGCGGTGTGCGCTCGGGCTTGTCGCCGGGCGGGAGGGAAAATTTCCGCGGAATGTGGGTCGTCTTCACTATGCTGGTCGAAAATAGCCCGTAGCCCGTAGTGGCCCGTAGGCTAGCGAAGCGTAATCCGCCGCTTCCCCTCTGACAATCCGCGTCTATGGATGGAGCAATGCGCTTCGCTGTTGCGCCCTACGGGCTAGCGGCGGCGGCCGCTCGCCTCCTGCGCGTTCAGCCAATCCGACAGTTTGGCGCTCGTTTTGTTCTTTTTCTTTGCGGATTGCTTTTTCGCCCCCGCGGGCTCTGCGCCAGGGGACTTTGCGGAGGCGGGAGCCGCTTCCAGCGCGGCGTCGCGCGCCAGGCGAAGCGCGCGCAGCCGCTCGGTCTTGGCGCGGATGGCGGCGGCCTCGGCTTCGTATTCGGACATCGCCTTCTTGCCGTCTTCCGCTTTCTGCAGCTTGTTGAACTGCCGTTGCGCCTCATCCTTCTTGGAATTGTCCGCCAAGGTCATCTCCTCTCATGCAAGGGGTCGGAACGTCGCTGCCGCCCGCGCATCTTACACGGTTCGGAGCCCGTAGGGCGAATTAGCCTTCGGGTCCGCGCTTTGCGCGGCCCGAGGATAGACTCCGCGTAATCCGTTGCCCGTCCGACAATCCGCGCCTCGGTATCGCTCAATACGGTTCGCTATTGCGCCCCACAAAGCCTCGCCGAATTCACGACACCGCCTCCGCCTGGCATTGGCGCAACAGATCGCGCGCGATAATGAGCTTCTGGAATCTCAGCACTCCGCAACTCGCTTCGCTCAATGAAGGCGATGCATCCCGAAGAGTGAAGTGCAGAGCCGAACCTGTCCTGACTCAACACGTTCCTTACCCCGTTTTGACGGAGGGGTGGCGCAATCTGAGCGTATAGAGCGCGGCCGCCAACTGGACACTGGTCAATTCCGTTGCGGCGCTGCCGGCGACCCCCTCTCCTAGAAGCACCACGTAATTTCGGTGCGCGTCTTCGTCTTCCGTCATCGTCGCGTGCCTGTGCGATGGAGCAGCCGGCGGCTCGTCCGGCGCCGTGCTGGAATGGGGCAACTGGAACAAGCCTTGCGCGGATGCGTATATCACCCCTCGGGGAAAACCGGGGTCTATGACCTGCATAGCGCATGCTTGCGCGGCGCTGCGTGATCTCGCTCCACGACTCGCTTTGCCCACCGTGTCCCGCGCTATGCCGAATTCCCGACGGCCGGTGCACGCCACGCCAATGCTCGTTGCACCCACATAACAATTATTGGTTGCATAATGCAGAGATGCCACTATAATTCATTTGAACACATTGCCTTAAGGGGGTCGGCATGCGGTTTAAATCGCGGAAGGTCGACGGCTATCAAGTATTCGCAGTGTCCGGAACCAATACTGTTTCCTTCGGCATCAAATTCGACGACGCCAACACAAGGGGCCTGCTCGGCTTTGCCGTCGAACGCAGCGATCCCAAGGAAAACGAACGTTACTTCATGTTCGGATTTAAGGTGTTTCCGTCCGTCATCCCGGAGCCGGACGACAAGACGACGGTCAAGACCAACGATCATCCAATCCAGAGCTTTGTATGGGACGACTTCACCGCCAAGCCGGGACGCAAATATGAGTACTTTTTTTATCCGGTGAAAGGTTCGCCGAAAAACCTCGATCGCAGCGCTCGCCCGATCGCAATCGAGGTGCGCACCGAGCCGTTGTTCTCCACGCTGGAGCACGACATTTTTTTCAATCGCGGCGTCGCCAGCAGCCAAGCCTATTCGCGCAGGTTCGAAAACAAGAAACCGGACAAGTTGCCAACCAAAAAACAGGCGGAAGCGCGGGAATGGCTCAGCCGCAGCCTGGACGAAGCGCTGTTGAAGTTCATCTCCAACGCGAAAAAGAACGACACCCTGCTGTGCTGCTTTTATGAGTTTCGCTATCTGCCGGTCGCAACCGCCATTAAGGAAGCGCTTGACCGCGGCGTGAATGTGCAACTCATCATCGACGGCAAAGTCAACGAAAAGAAGGACAAAAAGGGTAAGACTCAGGAGAGTTTCCCGCGCGAGGAGAACCTTAGAATGCTTGCCAAAGCGCATATTCCAAAGGCAAACGTCATCTTGCGCGAGGCAAAGCCGAACAACATCGAACACAACAAATTCATGGTGCTGTTGAAAGGCGCAGCACAGGTCCCAACAGAAGTTTGGACCGGCTCCACCAACATTTCCGAGGGCGGAATCCATGGCCAGACCAATGTGGGGCACTGGGTCCGCAACAAGGACGTCGCCGAGCAGTATCGCGCATATTGGCAATTGCTGAGCGAAGATCCCGGCGCAAAACGCGGGGACGACCGCCCCGCCGCCAATCGCAAAAACAAGGAACACCGGACCGCGGTGGAGGAGCTGCACGAAACGCCGACGTCGATTGCCGAGGTGCCGCCGGGCGTCACGACGATCTTTAGTCCACGCAGCGGATCGGCGGTGCTCGATATGTACGCGAAAATGGTCGACGACGCCGAACGGCTCTCCTGCATCACGCTGGCGTTCGGCATCAGCGACGTCTTTAAGAATCTCCTCGGAGACAACACGCCGCAAAGCCCCATCGCGTTCTTCTTGCTGGAAAAGGAGGACAAACCGAACCCGCGCAGCAAAAAGAGGTTCGTCGGGCTCAACGCCGCCAACAATGTCTACAAGGCTTGGGGCTCGTATTTGCGCGAACCGTTGTTCCAGTGGACCAGGGAGACCAATGCGGGGGCGCTCAAACTCAACAAGCACGTAAGCTACATTCATTCGAAGTTTCTGCTGATGGACCCGCTTTCGAAAGATCCTATTGTGGTCACCGGCTCGGCGAATTTCAGCAAGGCGTCGACGAACGACAATGACGAGAATATGCTGGTAATTCGCGGCGATCAGCGGGTGGCGGACATCTATTTCACCGAGTTCAACCGCCTTTTCTACCACTACTATTTCCGGTCAATCCAGGAAACGACGCGCAGGCTTGCCGAAGATCAAAAGCGCACCCGCGACCAACAAAGTTTGTTTCTCGAAGAAAACGACGACTGGATCAAGAAGTACAAGCGCGGAAGTCTGAAGCGGAAACGCGTCGAAATCTTTGCGCAGATGGAGGGCTTTGCATAAGGGAGCGGCGCCGCCAACGCGCGGCTGCGACGGATCTGCCCCCGTATCGGGACCAACTAAGCCGTCGAACCGTTCCGATCGCTTCGCCCAGGAGGTTCCAACTACCTACCATTCCCTTCGATCGCCGCTTCAATCGCCGCGGCACCGCGCAGCACGCAGGCCGCAGCGGCATAAGCGCGGCGCCTCGTTCTCACGCAAATCGCTCCCGCGCGCGCTCTCGCGCCTTCGCCGCCTCGACCTCGCGGTCGCGCGCAGGCGCGCTTGTGTGCAGCGCGTCGAGCAGGCGGCGTGCCGCATCGGCGACTTCGTCGACGGCGCGGTTGAACGCCGCCTCGTTCGCCTGCGAGGGTTTGTTGAAGCCGGAAAGCTTGCGCACGAACTGCAGGGCCGAGGCGCGGATTTCCTCCTCGGTCGCCGGCGGCTCGAAATTGAACAGCGTGCGGATATTGCGGCACATCGCAAGTCTCCTCGTTTCTGGCGGCTGACGGCTGCGCGAAAATCCGATTGCTTTCCTGCGCGCGCGGCTCGGGCTTGCTGATCCATATTTTGCCCGTCCGTCGTGGCCGGGTGCGGACGCCGACGCTCACTAGCGATATCATTCCGGCACGGCAGCGTCAGCCCGCGCCCCGGGCTACTGGCCATGCGCGCTACGCGCTACACTCCCTGTCCGATTCCTTTCGTCCGCAGGCCGGAGAAGACCTCCATGCGCTGGATACACCTCACCATCATCATCCTGTTTGCGCTCGCCACGCTGATATTCGCGGTGCAAAACCTGCAAACCGTCACCATCGCCTTTCTCGGCTTCAGCGTGAGCTTGCCGCTGGCGCTGCAGGCGATCGTCATCTACCTGTTGGGCATGGCGACGGGCGGCTCGCTCTGGTCGCTGCTGCGCCGTTCGTTTGAACGGTCGCG
>JBAPYK010000473.1:0-4317 GCA_049284695.1 Rhodoplanes sp.
CCCTCCATGCGGGTATCAAAACCGAAATCCAAGGTCGCACTCTAGGGATTTTTCTTCGAGGAAAGGTGGTAAAATGGCCACATGTCGCAGACATCTTCAAATGCTCTGCCAGGATAAGTAGCGGATAGTATGGCCTAATTCGTTCGCAGCATGCTTACTCTTTGAGCACGGCTTCGGAAAAAACCAAGTTTTCTTAATGTATTCGAGCGGACCGGGGCCGGGCTAGCCGGTGACGGCCATCGACCGGAAATGATGACTCGAAGATGATTAGAATACGTCCGGAGAGGCGGAACTTGCTTCGCGGACCATCTCTTGCTAAGAACATACCATGAACACAAATGGGCGCGGTGGCAATGGCGGGTCCATCGTGCTTGATGGGACGTGCTCGCTCTTCCGCATTAGCGCAATTGCGATCCGATTCTCGCGCATAGACGGCCCTTGTCGCCGGCACAAGTCGGTGATTGGAATCGCCCGAACAGCGCCTTTCAGGGCAAGAGGGAATCGCCTCGCGGCAAGGTGTTGCCACAACAAAACACGAGGCGAAGTCCGACACGATCGAATGGAACTCGCTTTGACAGCCTAGCCGTTGGCGCAGGCGCACTTTCTAGGGGAGATCAAACTATGGCGGGTTCGGTCAATAAAGTGATCCTGATCGGCAATCTCGGGGCCGACCCGGAAATCAGGCGCACGCAGGATGGTCGGCCGATCGCGAATTTGCGCGTGGCGACATCGGAAACCTGGCGCGATAAGGCGAGCGGCGAGCGGCGCGAGAAGACCGAGTGGCATCGCGTCGTCATCTTCAACGAGAATTTGTGCCGGGTGGCCGAGCAGTATCTCAAAAAGGGGTCGAAGGTTTATCTCGAAGGCCAGCTGCAGACCCGCAAATGGACCGACCAGCAGGGCGTCGAACGCTACACGACCGAGGTCGTGCTGCAGAATTTCCGCGGCGACTTGACTTTGCTCGACCGCGCCGGCGGGGGCGGGGCGGCCGAAGGGTTCGATCAAGGCGGCGACGATTTCGGGGCGGCCGGGCCGACGGCCGGCCGCGACCGCCAACCCGCGATGTCCGGCTCACGCCGAAACGAGCTTGACGACGACATCCCGTTTTAAGCCCGCAAGCGGATTCGTTGGCCGCTTGGTCGATCGCCGATGCAGACTCTCGCCACAGCCCTGTTGCATGGCCTAAAGGCGCACGGAGCGCGCGAATTGTTCGGCATTCCGGGCGATTTCGTGCTCGCTTTTTTCAAAGTGGTCGAGGAGAGCGGCATTCTCCCCTGCTTCACGCTGAGCCACGAGCCGGCCGTCGGCTTCGCCGCCGACGCCGCGGCGCGGTATCATTCGGGACTGGGCGTCGCCGCCGTCACCTATGGCGCGGGCGCGTTCAACCTCGTCAATGCGATCGCCGGCGCCTATGCCGAGCGCTCCCCGGTCGTCGTCATCGCCGGGGCGCCGGGGGCAAGCGAGCGCGCGAGCGGGATCCTCCTTCACCACCAAGCGCGGACGGTCGACACGCAGCTCGCCGTATTCAAGGAGATCACTTGCGATCAGGCGATCCTGAACGATCGGGCGACCGCGCCGCAGGAGATCGCCCGCGTGCTGCGCAACGCGCGGGAGCGCTCGCTTCCGGTCTATATCGAGTTGCCGCGCGACATGGTGGACGCGCCGGTCGCGCCCGTTCCCGTGCTGCCGCGCCGCGCTGCCGACCCGGAGGCGCTGGGCGAATGCGCGGACGAGATCGTTGCGAAGCTTGCCGCCGCGTCTTCGCCGGTGCTCATGGTCGATGTCGAGATTCGCCGCTACGGCCTCGAGGCCAAGGTCGAGACGCTCGCCCGCACCTTGGGCATTCCCGTGGTCACCACATTCATGGGCCGCGGTTTGCTGGGAAATGCGCCCGGTGTCGTCTGCGGCACTTATCTCGGCAGCGCCGGCGATGCCGCGGTGACGCAACTCGTGGAAGAGGCCGACGCGCTGCTGTTGCTCGGGGTGATCGTCTGCGACACCAATTTTGCGCTCTCGCAGAAGAGCTTCGACTGGCGCCACACCGTCCTCGCCATCGATCGCACCGTCCGGGTCGGCCATCACGTCTATCCCGATCTGCCGATAGAAGACCTGATTGACGCTCTGCTTGCACGCGCCACGGCAAACAGCGCGCAATGGCCGCGGCCGGCGCCGCCCAGCGTCGCCTATCCGCGCGGCCTGGTTGCTGACGATCAAGCGATCACGCCAACCGATATCGCCGCTGCGATCAACGATCTCTTCGACCGCCATGGCGTCATGCCGATGACGTCCGATGTCGGCGATTGCCTCTTCACCGCGCTGGAGATCGACAACACCGCGCTCGCGGCGCCCGGCTATTACGCCGGGATGGGATTCGGCGTGCCGGCCGGCATCGGCGTCGCCGCCGCGACCGGGCAGCGCCCGCTCGTCCTTGTCGGCGACGGCGCGTTCCAGATGACCGGCTGGGAACTCGGCAATTGCCGCCGGTACGGGCTCGACCCGATCGTCGTGCTTTTCAACAATTGCAGCTGGGAAATGCTGCGGGTGTTCCAGCCCGAATCGCAATTCAATTATCTCGACGATTGGAATTTCGCGGCGATCGCGCCGGCGCTGGGCGGCTACGGCGAGCGGGTTGCGACCCGACGCGAACTTGGCGATGCGCTCGAGCGCGCGGTCGCGCGCCGGGGGCGGTTCTCGCTGGTCGAGGTCATGCTTGCCCGCGGGACGACGTCGCGTGCGCTCGCGCGCTTCGTCGCCGGCCTCAAGTCATCCCGCGAACGCGCGGCGCAAAAGTAATTCAAATTCCGCCTTCGCCGATTGCCCGCGCCGCGCAAACTCGGTAGCAACCGACACCCTGCGAACGAATGGAGGCGGAGTTGGCGTCTCACCAACAAAGCGGCGCCCGAGCCGTTGTCGCTCGGCTGCGATAGGCGAAAATCGTGGGCCGTCACTTGAACGTGGCGAAATCTGGGGGAAAGAGATCCGAGGCGTTGCTCTTGAAGGCGAAATCCGAGATCAGCCACCCGCCCGAGTTCTTTTTAATGACGAACTTGAAATACACGTAGTCGGTCCGCCGATAGAGCGCGAGATAGATGACCTCGCGGAGCGCGCCGCCGTATTTCACGTCAACGACCTTCTCCATGAACACCGGCGCGCCGAACTGCTGAAGAACGCGCAGATTGGCGGCGAACGGATCGAAGCTGTTCGGCTTGTCGATCAGCGCCAGATAGTTGCGCGCGAAATCGTCGGTCTTGCCTTGCGCAATGTCCTTCAGCCCCTGTTGGATCCATTTATCGGGATCGGGGACGACCGTGATGTCGGCGCGGGCCGGCGTGAGGCTGGCAATGATGACCGCGATCACGGCGAGCAAACGGGTGTGCACGGAGCGCTCCTTTGGTTAGCAACGGTGGTACGATACCACGACCTGGCGAGCCAAGAGCAGCCGTTTCGAGCGCCGCGGAAAGTGGAACGACAAGGTCGCTATTGGAGCAAGCCTCGATGCCGGCGTTCGGTCGCCGCGCCTGGCCGAAGCGACCACGACGAACTGGTCACCGCCGCGGACGCCAGATATTCAGGCAAGGCCCGATTTTCAGGCTCCATGCCAGTCAAGATGCCGGGCGTGTGCGGCCGCGGAATAAATCTAAATCGCCGTTTATTGCGACGACGCTGCCTGTGATGACCACAATAAATGTTTTGCGGGTAAGTTGAGGGACGAACCCGTGCTCTTACGTCGGCCTGCTCCGTTTCGACAAACGGCTACGCGTGCTGTTTTTCATACTGCAACGCTCTGCTGCCTTGACGAAATGGCTCTGAGCTTCGCCCCTCACATTATCCGTCAGCCATTTGCGATCGGTCAACCACTTCCAAATCCAATAGGGGCTAACGATCGACTTTTCCTTCAGGCTGTCGTAGTAGTCAACTCGATAGAGCGCGTGACATTGCAGCTCGTTGGCTGAGTCTCTTATGATATTGAGCTTTTTATATATATTATAATTTTCGAAATTTGCGTTTAATACATTGTCAGCGTCAATTTCTGTAATGATGCTCTTTGCGTTATCTATCTTTTTGTTTATGTTGATGAAACAATAATTGAACTAGTCTATGCTTTAACCTGTTTCGGTCAAGCTTATTCGTCTCATCCAATTTATATTCTTGGTCCTGGTTGATCCTTTCAAAATCTTTATCAAGCGACTCGCACTCTATTTTTTGCATAAGTCCATGGAAATGCCCTATGCTTTCATGACCAATCGTCGGCTTATCAAAGGCCTGCGAAAAAATCACGCCGTTTCAAATCCGAAGTGCAACAGGGCAGCATAGACG
>JBAPYK010000474.1:0-1964 GCA_049284695.1 Rhodoplanes sp.
CTTCACCGCGGCGCGCCGTCGTGCCGGCTTGGCGGCCGACGATGCGGTCGCGCCGGGTGCCGCGCCGGCAGCCGGGGCGGTCGCCGTCTTCTCCTGCATGGCGGCGAGCGCCGCCTCGAGGACGTCGGCAGCAACCTCGGATTTCGCTTCGGCATAGAGGTCCTCGATCGCCTCGGCGATCTCGGCTCCGCGAACCTGCGCGGCATATAGCGTCAACAGCGCCGTCTTGAGCGCCGACTTGGCGACCGGACGGCCGCTCTTCGCGAGCTGAGGCCCGAACAGAGCGACCGCAAGCCCGCCCACGACCGCACCCAGCGCGCCGGCGGCCAAGCTCGAAAACGGCGACATGCCCCAATGACTCCTATTTGCTATTTGCTCATTGCGGACGACAAAGCGTAGCGCCAACTGCCATAACGCTGAAGCTATAATCAATCTTGACGATCAAAGCATACGACAACCATCCGGCTTGCCAAGCCGGAAGCGCCGCGATGGTTCGCCGGCGCGGCTGAGCCAGCTTGGGGACTGTCAAGCAGCGGTCATCCATCCTTCACGGCGAGGACATGTCGCGGGAGGAAATAGCGGCGCAAGCATCCAAGGGAGAATGTCATGCGCCCTGCCCGGCTTGTCGTCCTTGCGCTTCTCGCCACAGCCTGCCCGCTCTCGCAAGCGAACCGTATCCGGCGACGCTCGCAGGGCACGTCGTCATCCCCGCGGAGACCTTCATCGAGGCGCCCGCCGACGCGCCGGCCGACCTCAAGACGTCGGGCAAGTTCACCGCCGGCAGCCGCGTCGACGCCGCGGGCTCGGTCGAAGGCAAGTCGTTCGGCCGTCCGACCGCCGTGAAGTATCCGTTCCGCGGCCAGCCGATCCAAGGCCATTCCGGCATCAAGAAGATGGCCGACGGCACCTTCTGGGTGATCACCGATAATGGCTTCGGGACGAAAGCAAACTCGCCCGATTCCATGCTCTATCTCAATCAGTATCGCTTCGACTGGGACAAGGGCACGGCGGAGCGGCTCGCCACCATCTTCCTGCACGATCCGGACAGGAAAGTGCCGTTCCGCATCGCCAATGAGGCGACCGACAAGCGCTACCTCACCGGAGCGGACTTCGACATCGAGAGTTTCCAGCCGATCGGCGACAAGATCTGGATTGGCGACGAGTTCGGTCCATACTTGCTGCGGGTCGATCGCAACGGAAAGGTCGAGGCCGTGTTCGAGACCATGGTCGAAGGCAAGCCCGCGCGCTCGCCCGACCACTACGCCGTGACGTCGCCTGCGACCCCGACCGCGACCGGCTCCTTCAACGTCCGCCGCTCCAAAGGATACGAGGGCATGGCCGCCTCGCCGGACGGCAAGTTCCTCTATGCGATGCTGGAAGGGCCGATGTGGGACGCCGACAAGAAGGATTGGGAGAAGACCGCCGACGGCAAGGAATATCTGCGCATCCTCGAGTTCGATGTCGCGGGCGAGAAATGGACCGGCCGCCATTGGAAATACGTGCTTGAGGACAACGGTCTCGCGATCGGCGACTTCAACATGATCGATGCGACCACCGGCCTCGTCATCGAGCGCGACAATGGCGAAGGCACCGCCGACAAGGCCTGTCCGGCCGGCGAGAAGCGCGCCGATTGTTTCCACGACCTGGCGAAATTCAAGCGCATCTACAAGATCGAGATGACCGATGCCAACGCCAACGGGCCGGTCAGCAAGCTCGGCTATATCGATCTCATGAAAATCGCCGATCCGAACAAGAAGGCGCGGAAGCCGCTCACCGCGGGGACGCTCGCCTTCCCGTTCTGGACGATCGAGAATGTCGACGTGGTCGATCCGCAGCACATCGTGGTCGGCAACGACAATAATCTTCCGTTTTCGACGAGCCGCGAGCCGAACAAGGCCGACGACAACGAGTTTGTGCTGCTGCGGGTGGAAGAATTCCTAAAAGCGCGCTGAGCGACGGTTCGC
>JBAPYK010000475.1:0-22717 GCA_049284695.1 Rhodoplanes sp.
GCTTGTCCTTGCCCGCGGACCATGTCGGCGCTGCTTCGTACTCTTTCGGCGGCATGTCGAGCGATGCGATTTGACGGCCGAGAATAGCGACCACCTCGATGGGGACGGCAACCGGCCGGCCGAACCACCCGAACCAAGGGCTATATGACACGATCAGTTTTATTTTACCTTCGGGCGTGCGCACGACCTCTTTGACATAGCCGAGGGTGACGTCGTCATCGTCAAGCACCGGCAGACCGATCAGGTCTCCCACGCGGACCTTCTGGGGAAATCGGCGATTCATCCTCGCCTCGGGCGAGTCGTCCTGCGCCGGCGCACCGGCCTGCGGCGCGGGTGCGCTCGACGCGTGCGCCGGGCCGGCATGAATGGCCGTCAACCCGACGACGCTCGCAAGGCCGATGATTCCGATCGTGTTGCGCAGCCGCATGGACCGACTTCCATTCGTTCGGCTAATGCCCATTCATTCGCTTTACTTCGTACCGCGATATTATTTCGTTACAGCCACGTTAACAATCACACCGAAATGTTATGTTTTCGCCGGAGCTTCCCACGAAAGCGTGACGCTTTGACCGTTTGATTCAACTGCACCTTCGCTATAGCTTTATCCACGAATACCGAAGGCCTGCCGCTCGCTGTCGAGAGGGTTCAATGCGGCCTGAAAGCACCGTTCACACGCATCTGCGCAAGTTCCACCCTGCTCCGGTCCGCATCATGCATTGGATCAATGCGGTCGCGATCTTCATCATGATCGGCAGCGGCTGGAAGATCTACAACGACGAAGTCATCTTCGGCTGGCTGCATTTTCCCGAATGGCTCACGATCGGCAAGTGGGCGCAACACGGGCTGCAGTGGCACTTCTTCGGCATGTGGATATTCGTGCTCAACGGCCTCGCCTATCTCATCTATGGATTTGCGACGGGGCGGTTTCGCCGCAACCTGGTTCCGATCCGCTGGTCTGAGCTTGTCGCCACGATCAAGGAGTCGCTGCGGCTGCATCTCGCCCATGACGACCTCACTAAATACAACGCGGTGCAGAAGATTTTATATATCGGCGTGATGTGCGTTGGCGTCGTGACCGTACTATCCGGCCTTGCTATATGGAAGCCTGTTCAATTTTCCGAGCTCGCGGCGCTGTTCGGCAGTTTTCAGACCGCGCGGCTGATCCATTTCCTGTGCATGACCGCGATCGTGTTGTTCGTCGTCGTGCATGTCACGCTTGCGCTGCTGGTGCCACGCACGCTTGTCGCCATGATCACCGGCGGGCCGACGATCGACGATGCGACGCCGCCGCAGCCCGCGGCCGAGACCCTGCAAAATGCGCGGAGCGCGCCATGACCATCCGAACCCCGTCGCGATCGATCTTTCGACCGAACAAAGTTCCCAGTCAGGACATCCCGCGGGAGAACCGCCGCCTCATCCAGGACATCGACCGGCGCGGCGTGCTGCGCGGCGCGCTCAGCCTCGGCGCGCTGACATTCCTGACCGGCTGCAATGTGAGCGAAGACGACCAGGTGCAGACGGTGCTGCGCGCCGTGTCGAGTTGGAACGACAAGGTCCAGTCATGGATTTTCCGGCCGGACCACCTAGCGCCGACCTTCGCCGAGTCCCAGGTCATCAAGCCGCCGCGCTTCAACGCGCATTACGGCATCGAGGACGTGATGCCGGTGGACGGCAAGAGTTGGAAGCTCGAGCTGTCCGGGCTCATCGAAAACAAGCGCCCGTGGACCGCCGAGGAACTCTACGCATTGCCGGAGCAGGAACTGATCATCCGGCACATCTGCGTCGAAGGCTGGGACTATATCGGCCAATGGTCGGGCGTGAACCTGAAGGCGTTTCTCCAACGCATCGGCGCCGATCTGTCCGCCAAGTACATCGCCTTCCACTGCGCCGATGATTACGTCGAGAGCATCGACATGCCGACCGCGCTGCATCCGCAGACCATCCTCGCGACGAAATACGCCAAAGAACCGATCGCCGATCCGTTCGGTTTCCCCCTGCGGCTGCGCACCTCGACCAAGCTCGGGTTCAAGAATCCGAAATGGATCGTCGCGATGGAGGTGACCAACACCTTCCCGGAGACTTTTTACAGCAAGCAAGGATTCAACTGGTTCAGCGGAATATGAGGTGATTGTGGGTTAGCGCTTGGTGCGCATTTCGAACGATAAGCAGGGCAAATTTCCATCGCAACTGAGGTCATCTGGGAATGTCAGGGAAACGGGACGGCGCCATGCGCCCATTTTGTATTGCCGGTCTAGTCCTCGTCACGCTCACGGTCAGTGCCGCGGCAGATATGCCGAAGATGGTGGGAGCCTGGACGCGGATCGCAAACACTTCGGCCCAGATCGACCGGAGCGCCGGCGGTCCTGCGTCGACCAAGCCTTCGCTGACAAACGGCGCGGGCCAGGATTGGAAAATCAACATCGACGCGCAAGACGGCCGAGCATTTTCCGGCACACTGATCGACCCGACGGGAAAATCCTACATCTTCGCCGGCGCCTTCCGTGACGACGAGCACTTCGTGTTCGCCACGGACAAAGACTCCGGCTGGGGAGAGATCAAGGACAATGAGATGGAGTACTGCTGGACCGCCTTCAACCCAAGTTTTGTCGGGGCGGGATGCAGCAGGTTTGCGCGCAGCAAATAGCAACGGATGGTGGGCGCGACAGGGATCGAACCTGTGACCCCTACCATGTCAAGGTAGTGCTCTTCCGCTGAGCTACGCGCCCGAAAGATCCCATCCTATATCGCGCCGGGTCGCGCCCCCGCAAGCGCCGTGCGCACCCCCTCCCCCGTCTCGCCTTTGGCCTCGGGCCGGCAACCCCTCCCGCCCGGGAAGTGATCGGAGCCAGGAGCCAAGAGGTAGATGGGCCGGGGTGCAATCAACCTGTCCCGCCGTCATCGCCCGCGCAAGCGGGCGATCCAGTAAACACAAATGCGCTCCGCGGCTACTGGATGCCCCGCCTCCGCTGCCGGCACGTTACGTCGTCATGCTCCGCGAAAGCGGAGCATCCAGTCTTCGACCGGGCTTGCGTCGAATTGACCGCGTTTGGCGAGTACTGGATCATCCGCTTGCGCGGATGATGACGGGGATTCGGGTTTGGCCGAATGCATGTCCGGGACCCGCGCCATAGGAATACGCCCGTCCTTGCCGCGTGGAGTGGAGCGATCCAGCCCTCGATGCGGCGGGACGCCGGGGGACGCCGGCCGGCGCCCCGGCGGATGACCAGGGCGGTCGCGACCAAATCAGGAGGGGCTCACCTCGAGGCTTGGAAAGCCTCAGGCCGCGTCCAGCATCTTCTGCACTTCGTTGACGAGTTCGCGCAGATGGAACGGCTTGGACAGAACCTTGGCGTGCTTCGGCGCGGTGGAGTCGGGGTTGAGCGCCACGGCGGCGAAGCCGGTGATGAACATGATTTTGATATCGGGGTCGAGTTCGGAGGCGCGCCGGGCCAGTTCGATGCCGTCCATTTCCGGCATGACGATATCGGTCAGGAGCAGCTCGAAGGGCTCCTCCCGCAATCGGTGGTAGGCGGAGAGGCCGTTGTCGTAGGACATGACCTCGAAGCCCGCGGTCTGCAGCGCTTTCACCAGAAACCGCCGCATGTCATTATCGTCTTCGGCTAAAAGGATCTTCGACATGATGCGCACCGACTGCACGGGCATCGGATCGCGGCTGATCGCCTCGCTGCCGCCCGACCTACAATTCAGCATCCCATAAGCCGTATCCCTGGTAAACAGCGAGTGAACCCTGGACCCAATCTTGGCAGAAAGCCGTTCCTATCGGACAATGACCCGTTCCGCCGTGTCCGGCCTGCAACGCCCGCACCCGCCCGCGCCGTAAATTGACGAGATTGCGCCAGCCGCCCATGACCGACCTTTCCGATGAGCTTGACCCGCCTTTTGATGTGTTGGAGCCCGTCGAGTGGCGCGCGCCCATTGTGTTCAACTCTCCCCACAGCGGCCATGTCTATCCCCGCGCCTTCCTCGCCGCGACCCGCCTCGACCTTGCGACGCTGCGGCGCTCTGAGGATTCCTTCGTAGACGAACTGTGCGCCGGGGTGGTGCGGCGCGGGCATCCGCTCATGCGTGCGCATTTCCCCCGCTGCTTCGTCGACGTGAACCGCGAGCCCTACGAACTCGACCCCCGCATGTTCGACGGGCGGCTGCCGTCCTACGCCAATACCCGCTCGATGCGGGTGGCGGGCGGACTGGGAACGATCGCGCGGGTGGTCGGCGACGCCCAGGAAATCTACGACGGCCGCATCCCGGTCGAGGACGCGCTGCAGCGCATCGAAAGCCTGTACAAGCCGTACCATCGCGCCTTGCGGCGGCTATTGACGCGCATTCAGCGGGAGTTCGGCTCCGCCGTGCTGGTCGACTGCCATTCCATGCCGTCGAGCGCCGGCACCCGGGACGAGCGCCCCCGCGCCGATGTGGTCATCGGCGACCGCTACGGCACAAGCTGCTTCCCGATCGTCTCGGAAACGATCGAAAGCACGTTGCGCAGCCTCGGCTACTCGGTCAGCCGCAACAAGCCGTATGCCGGCGGCTTCATCACCGAGCACTACGGCAATCCGACCGCCGGCCTGCATTCGGTCCAGTTCGAGCTGAACCGCGCCCTTTACATGGACGAGCGCCGCCACGCGCCGTCCAAATCGTTCATGCAGGTCGCGGCCGACCTCGAGAGCGTCGCCGATCGCCTCGCCGCCATCCGCTGGGAGGACCTGCGCCCCTATCGCGCGGCGGCCGAGTGACCGCCGTCGACCGGCGACAAGCTTCGGCGTCTGCGCCGGCTTGATCACCTCTCCCCGTTGAGGAGAGGTCGGCGAGCATCGCCAGATGCGAGGCAGGTGAGGGTGATTCGTTCTTCAGATCGTCTGGTTGTAGGCGCCGATTTCCGGATGCGTGCGCAGGACCGCGTCGACGGCGTGAAACATCTCGCGCATGCGGGCCTCGGACACGGGGCTCTCCACCACCACCACGAGCTCCGGCTTGTTGGACGAGGCACGCACCAGGCCCCACGTGCCGTCCGCCACCGTCACCCGCACGCCGTTGACGGTGACGAGGTCGCGGATCGGCTGGCCGGCGAACAGCTCGCCCGCGGCCCTTGCCGCCTCGAATTGTGTCACGATCTGCTCGACCACCCCGTATTTCACCTCATCGGCGCAGTGCGGTGACATAGTGGGTGACTGCCAAGTCTTCGGCAGGGCGTCCTTCAGCTCGGAGAGTTTTCGTCCCGGATTGCGGTCGAGCATGTCGCAGACCGCGATGGCGGAGACGAGGCCGTCGTCATAGCCGCGGCCGAACGGCGGGTTGAAGAAGAAGTGCCCCGATTTCTCGAAGCCGACCAAGGCGCTAAGCTCGTGGGTGCGCCGCTTCATATGGGAGTGGCCGGTCTTCCAG
This sequence comes from Rhodoplanes sp., assembly GCA_049284695.1. Classification (GTDB taxonomy): domain Bacteria; phylum Pseudomonadota; class Alphaproteobacteria; order Rhizobiales; family Xanthobacteraceae; genus Rhodoplanes. The sequence goes on from JBAPYK010000475.1 coordinate 5,404, forward strand.
TAATCGACCTTGACCCCGAGCTTCCGCAGCACCGGGTCGGTCAGGAACAGCCCGGTCGATTTTACGTCAACGACGAACTGCGCCCCCGGATGGAGCGCGGCGATGTCGCGGGCGAGCATGACGCCGATCTTGTCGGCGAAAATCTCCTCGCCCGTATCGTCCACCACGCCGCAGCGGTCGCCGTCGCCATCGAAGCCGAGCCCGACATCGGCGCCGCTCGCCAGCACCGCGTCGCGGATCGCGTGCAGCATCGCCATGTCTTCCGGGTTAGGATTGTAGCGCGGGAAGGTGTAGTCGAGCTCGGTATCGAGCGGGACGACCTCGCAGCCGATCGCCTCCAGCACCTGCGGAGCGAACGCGCCAGCCGTGCCATTGCCGCAGGCGCACACGACCTTGAGCCGGCGCGTGAGCTTCGGCCGGTCGGTCAGGTCGGCGATGTAGCGCGCCGGAAAATCCGCAACGAATTCAAAAGCGCCGCCGCCGGCAAGCGCGAAACGCGCGCCGAGCACGATGTCCTTGAGGCGCGCCATCTCGTCGGGGCCGAAGGTGAACGGGCGGTTCGCGCCCATCTTTACGCCGGTCCAGCCATTGTCGTTATGGGACGCCGTCACCATGGCGACGCACGGAACGTCGAGGGCGAACTGGGCGAAATAGGCCATCGGCGTCAGAGCGAGCCCGATGTCATGAACCTTGCAGCCGGCCGCCAGCAGGCCCGAGACCAGCGCGTATTTGATCGCGGCGGAATAGCTGCGGAAATCGTGGCCGGTGACGATCTCAGGAACTCCCAGCTCGCGGATCATGGTGCCGAGGCCCATGCCGAGGGCCTGGACGCCCATCAGGTTGATGTCCTTCTCGAATAGCCAACGGGCGTCGTATTCGCGAAAGCCTGTGGGCTTCACCAGGGGCTCGGATTCATACGCGTAGGTGTTTCGCGACAGCGAAGGCTTGGGGGCGGGATACATGGCGTGCGCTCGGAGAGGAAAATCTTCGAGCACTTAGAGCATTTTTCAGCGGCGTGGGAACCGGATTGCGTAAAAACAGCCGCTGACGGGCGCAGTCTGCCCCTAGCCCGCGAGCAACGCGAAGGTCGCGGCCGCATGGATGCGCTTGTCCCCGGCGGCAATGATGCGGCCGCCGCGCTCGGCGCCGCCGCCCTCCCAGGTGGTGATGACGCCGCCGGCGCCGGCGATGATGGGGATCAGCGCCGCGACGTCATGGGGCTTGAGCTCGGTCTCGATCACGAGATCGACATGGCCGGCGGCAAGCATGCAATACGCGTAGCAATCCCCGCCGTAACGGGACAGCTTCGCCGCCTCCTCGACCCGGCCGAAGGCGGCGCGGTCGTCGCTGTTCATCAGCCGTGGACTCGTCGTGTAGACGACCGCCTGGTCGAGGCTTGCGCAGGGGCGCACCATGAGGTCGCGGTCGCTGCGCGGTCCGCGGTAGCGCGCCCATTTTCCGTCGCCGGAAAATCGCTCGCCGAAAAACGGCTGGTGCATCATGCCGAAGATCGGCTGGCCGTGCCGCGTCAGCGCGATCAGCGTGCCCCAGGCGGGCATGCCGGAAATGAACGACTTGGTGCCGTCGATCGGATCGAGCACCCAGACGAATTCGGCGTCGGCCTGCTCCGCCCCGAACTCCTCGCCGACGATGCCATGCTCCGGAAAGTTCGAACGGATGAGCGCGCGCATGGCAAGCTCAGCGGCGCGATCGGCCGCGGTCACCGGGTCGAACACGCCGCCCGCGCTCTTGTCGTCAATGCTGAGCGATGTGCGGAAAAAGGGCAGAATTGCTTCTCCCGACACGGTCGCGAGCTTGTCGACGAAGGCCGCGAAATCAACCGCGGTCATGCTTGCCGTCCTTCCCCGGATTGCCGTGCGCCCGGCGCATCCCCAGCCGTCACCGGCGTCTTTGCAGGACCTCGTCCGCCGGAAATCTACAAATGAATAGAGACGCCCGGGCGACTTCCATCGCCGAGCCTGCTTGTCTGTGCATGTGCCTATAAGAGCTTGGGCCGTCCGGCAACGGTGCTCGCTGCCCTTGTCCCGTCCTTTCGCCCATGCGACCAGAAGCCGAGGGGCTAAGGCAAATGACGACGCTCCGAAGCAAGGCCGCAACGGCGCTCCGGCGACCGCCGTCCTTCAGGCGGCGCCCCTGCCCCGCAATCGGGTCGTCCAGATGACCGAAACCGCGCCGCCTGCCGCCCGTTCCTTCAGCGATATGACGGTGGTCGTCGCCACCCTCGGCACCGCTTACGTGGCGAGCATCTTCCTGCGCAATTCGATCGGCGTGATCGCTCCCAATCTCGCCGCCGATCTCGCGCTGACCGGCCCGCAGATCGCCCTCATCTCCAGCATTTACTTTTTTGCCTTCGTTGCCGCGCAAATCCCGCTCGGGATCGCGATCGATCGCTACGGTCCGAAGCGCTGCATGCTCGGCTGCGCCGTGATGACCGTTCTGAGCACCCTTCTCTTTGCCGGGGCGACGAGCTTCGGCGCGATGGTCGTCGCCCGCGTCTTGATGGGGCTTGGTACGTCTTGTTTCCTGATGGCCCCGCTCGCGTTGTACGCGCGGACTTTCCCTCCGGACCGATTCTCCGTCCTTGCCGGCCTGCAACTCGGGATCGGCTCGGCGGGAGGATTGCTCGCGACCGCGCCGCTCGCTTTTTCCACCGCCCTAATCGGGTGGCGCGCGAGCTTCGCGATCATGGCTGCGGCTGTGGCCGGGCTCGGCCTGCTCGTCGCGGCTGTGATCCGCGATCGCCCTCAGGACAGGGCAGCCGAGGTAGGGGCGGAAAGCCTTCTCAACAGTCTCCGGGGCGTGGTCGCCGCGTGGCGCTGTCCCGATGTGGGCCGTCTCTTCGTTTTGAATCTATCCGCCTATTCGAGCTACGTCCTCGTCGTCGGCCTCTGGGGCGGGCCCTACCTCACCCATGTCTACGGCTACGGTCTGAAGGAGCGCGGCACGATCCTGTTCGTTGCCGCGACGACCCAGGCGCTCGCCATGATCGCCTGGGGCGCGACCGACCGCCTGTTCAAGAGCTACAAGCTCGCGGTGTACCTGGGCGGCGGATCGACAATGGCCCTCCTCGTGGTTGTAGGACTCGCCGGAAAGCTCTCTCCGCTCGCGCTGTGGTTATGGTTCGCGGCCTTCGGCGCATGCTCGGCCTTCATGCCGGTGGTGATCGCCCATGGCAAGGCGCTGTTCCCCCCGGCCCTGGTCGGCCGGGGGATCACCCTCCTGAACATGGCCACTATGGGGGGCGGCTTCGTGTCGCAGCTTGCCAGCGGCCTCGTCATGGAGCTTTTTCCGGCCGATGGGGGAGTCTATCCACTGGCCGCTTACCGGGCGATTTTCCTTTTGCAAGCGTGGTTTGCCGGTATTGGCTTGATTCTTTACGGCAGCACGCGCGAGCCCTTGCGCTAGGTGTAACCACATATCCACACACGGGGAGGGCCACGCCCCAAGCAGACCAGCTATGCCCTGGCTAGCTTGCTTTTTGTGCGGCGCGGGCCCATATTTTCGCAGTGCGGTAATGCGGTCTTTCGTGTTACCGCTGCCCTCCTTGGGCGTTTCCTCCCTAGACTTGGGCCGCTGGCACTCGCTGGCGGCCTCTTTTTTTGCTATATAGTTGCAATCTATGAGAATTAAGCGTTGCCGAGCCTACGCATCGCCCGCCGATGCGGGCGTGATCTGAGAGGCGGCGCAGCGGACTTCTCTGCCATCCCAGACTAGTCGCTCACGAAGGGCAAAGCCGAGCGGGCTGGCCATTCCGGGGGAACGGGGATCGTCGGGCCGTCCCTCATCGTTCGCCGACCCTTGGGCACGGCCGTACCTGCAAGCGCCGGGAACGGCGCGCCGGGCTCGAAGCGAGATAAACACTAAAGCTAAGACTTAGCCGTAATGTCTTCGTATACTTCGAGATCGAGCACTCCGCCCAACACGGTTTTCCACGCCTGGATATAGGTCTGGACGCGCAAGTCGCTGGCGATCCGCTGGCGGTTTATTTCGAACGTCTCGTGAGTTTCGTATTCAATCTCCTGGATGAACTGCGCCCTATCGTCGACGTTCTGCAGGATGCGAATGTTGGTTCCGCCGAGCAGCCCGTAGAAGGGCGCAGTCGCCTGCACCATCGATACGACATGGGAAGGATCGGAGGTGGGCAACGTCACCTTCAAAAACAACACTCGCCGCACTTTTGCGTCTTCGCTTGCCATCTCGCGCTGCCTCTTCGCCCCAGCCTGCGTTGGTTCTTGACCGACGCGGGCGTCGCGTCCGGCCGACACTCACTTCACCACCCGTAACCGCGTCTTCCCGGAAAACGTGGCGCGGAACGGATCCGCCGGATAGACACCGTATATCCTAAGCTCTTTCGAAAAAAATTTGAGCTCTTCGAGCGCGTGGCCCATCTCGGCATCATCGGGATGGCCATCGACGTCGGCATAGAACTGCGTCGCCAGAAAGCTGCCGTATTCCATGTAGCTTTCCAGCTTGGTGATGTTAACCCGGCTGGTCGCGAAGCCGCCGAGGGCCTTGTACAGCGCCCCCGGGATATTCCTCACCTGGAACATCAACGTGGTGACCGTCGGCCCTTTTCCATGGGGCGCCCACTGCCGCTCCCGCGACAGGACGATGAACCGCGTGGTGTTATAGGCCACATCCTGGACGTCCGGCGCGAGTACTTTGAGCCCGTAGATCTTGCCCGCCAGCGGCGAAGCGATCGCCGCGCGCGCCTTGTTCCGGCTCTTGGCCACGTCATGCGCCGACTTCGCGGTGTCCGCGGTTACGACCGCCTGCAGGTTGTGCTTGCGGATGAATTTATGGCATTGGCCAAGCGCCATGACATGGCTTTCGACCGACTTGATGCTCTTGAGCGTCGCGCCCTTCGGCGCCAGCAAGTGGTGCCTGATCGGCTGAAAGGCCTCAGCGATGATGTGAAGGCGCGCGTTGGATAGGAGAAGGTGGACGTCGGCGACCCGCCCGGCCACCGAATTCTCGATCGGAATCATGGCGAGATCGACCTTGCCCGAATGCACTTCGTCGAAGGCATCCTCGAAAGTCGGGCACTGCACCGGCGTGAAGCGGGGGTAGCGCTCCATGCATGCAAGGTGCGAATTCGCCCCCGGCTCGCCCTGATAGGCGATTTTCTTTCGCTCGGTCATGTGGTTTCCGTAAGGGGTGCGTTCGTGAAAAGTCAATCTCCCGCGCCAAGAATCTTTCGCGCCGCCGCAAGATCCTCGGGCGTATCGACGCCGAGCGGCACGGAGTCGACGATCGCGACGTCGATGCGCATGCCGGCTTCGAGCGCGCGCAACTGCTCGAGCTTTTCCCGCCGCTCTAGCGGCGAAGGCGGCAGCGCAACGAACCGAGCCAGGGCCTCCCGGCGATAAGCGTAAAGGCCGATGTGGTGATAGAGCGGACCGTCGCCGGCGGGGGCCGTCGCCCGCGTAAAGTATAAAGCGCGCAACCGGCGATCCGACAGGGGCGACCCGACCACCTTGACCACGTTGGGGTTGGTGCGCTGTGCGGGATCCCGGATTTCCGCCGCGAGCGTCGCAATATCGACCGCCGGGTCCTCCAGCGGGGCCAGCGCCGCCGCGATGTCCCCCGGCGCAAGCGTCGGCAAATCGCCCTGGACATTGACGATGACGCGAACCTTGGCGGCCGGGTCGATCCGAGTCAGGGCCTCGAAAATGCGATCGGAGCCGGACGGATGGTGTGGGCTCGTCATCACCGCGCGGCCGCCGGCAGCTTCGACCGCCGCCCGGATGTCCTCCGAGTCGGTCGCCACCACCACCGGTCCGAGCTTCGCCTCCTGCGCCCGAGCCAGCACATGCGCGATCATGGGGCGGCCGCCGATATCGGCGAGCGGCTTGCCGGGAAGCCTGCTGGCCGCAAGCCGGGTGGGGATGAGAATGACGACGTCGTTTTCCACCGATCCGTGCGCTGTGCGGCGCTGGAAAAAGGTCGTCTTGCCCGCGCGCCTGTTGCGCTTATACGAGTTGCCAGCTGCAGTGCAAACCCGGTATGTGTGCACTGCCATGATCACTGCCATGGCGTCGATCGCCCGTCCGCTGGCGGTCTTTGCGCTTCCGGAGTTTTTGCGCGATGGATCTCTACGAAATCAACAAAATTATCGGCGCGGTCCTGTTTACCTTCCTGTGCCTAGTCTCCCTCAATATTGTCGCCGGAATGATCTTTTCTCGACAGGAATCGGAAAAGCCGGGCTACGAAATCGCCGTTCAGGGCGCGGTGGAGAAAACTCCTGCCGCCGCCCCCGCCGAACAACCGATCACCGCATTGCTGGCAACGGCTTCGGTCGAACGTGGCATGGCGGCGGTGAAGAAATGCGAGGCCTGCCACACCCTCCAGAAGGGAGGTCCGAACAAGGTCGGCCCGAACCTGTGGGGAGTGGTGGGTCGGCCGATCGCCTCCCACGCGGGCTTCAACTATTCGGCGGCGCTCAAGGCAAAGGGCGGCGATTGGACGATCGATCAATTGAACGCATTCATCATCAATCCGAAGGCCGATATCCCCGGCACCAGCATGGCGTTTGCCGGCGTTTCACGCGCGAACGAGCGCGCCGATATCCTCGCGTATCTCAACTCGCTTTCCGACAACCCCGCGCCGCTGCCGACGACCACCGGGGCAACGTCAGAGAAAGACAAACCGGCCGCCACCGGCGCGGCGGAAACTCCAGCGGCGGCGGCGGGGAATGACAAACCGGCTGCCACCGGCGCAGCGGAAACTCCCGCGGCCGCAGCGTCAGAGAAAGACAAACCGACCGCCGCCGGCGCTACGGAAACTCCAGCGGCGGCGGCGGGGAATGACAAACCGGCCGCCCCCGGCGCAGCGGAAACTCCCGCGGCGGCGGCGGCGGGGAATGACAAACCGGCCGCCGCCGGCGCAGCAGAGACTCCCGCGGCAGCGGCGCCAGCGCAATAACACGCATTACAGGTGACCGAAGGGGTCGGGACAAACGCGAGCCTTCGCGCTTTTGCGCGGCGTTTTCGCGCACGGGAAATTGAACGGGAGGGACTGGCGAGCGGCCCGCGGTCAAGACACATCCAAAAACGGACATAATCCGTCCCGACGGTCCGCGACTTTGGAGAAGCCCCTTGCCCCTCACCCGACGCGATCTGATCCGCAGCACTGCTTTGGCGGCCGCAACGCCGGCGCTTGCAGCGTTCGATGGGCCCCGCCAGCCGATCGCCGCCGCAGCGCATGAGGGTGGCGCGGAGCACGTTTTCCGGCACGGCCTGTCGCTGTTCGGCGACCTCAAATACCCGGCCAACTTCAAGCATTTCGACTACGTCAATCCGCACGCCCCGAAGGGCGGCGTGGTGCGCCAGAGCGCTGTCGGCACCTTCGACAATTTCAATTTCGTCGTCGCCGGGGTGAAGGGGTCGCTCGCCGCCGGCGTTGAGCTAATCTACGATTCTTTGATGGCGGCGGCGCTTGACGAAGTGTCGACGGAATATGGCCTGATCGCCGAAGGCGCGAGCTACCCGGAAGATTACAGTTCCGTCACCTACCGCCTGCGGCGGAACGCGCGCTGGCACGACGGCCATCCGATGACGCCGCGCGACGTCATCTTTTCCTTCGAGGCGTTTCGCAAGCACTATCCCCAGCTCGCGGCCTATTACAAGCATGTCGTAAAGGCGGAGCAGACCGGCGAGCGCGACGTCACCTTCTGGTTCGACCAGCCGGGCAATCGCGAACTGCCGCAGATCATCGGCCAGCTCAACGTGCTGCCGCAACATTGGTGGGAAAGCGTCGACAAGGCGGGCAACAAGCGCGACGTCGGCGCGACGACGCTGGAGCCGCCGCTCGGCAGTGGCGCTTATCGCATCAAGGACTTCGTCGCCGGCCGGTCGATCACCTACGAACGCGTGCCGGATTACTGGGGCAAGGATTTGCCGGTGAATGTCGGCCGCGACAATTTCGATGAAATCCGCTTCGAGTTCTTCCGCGACACCACGGTCGCGCTCGAAGCCTTCAAGGCCGATCATATGGACTGGCGCGTCGAGACCAGCGCCAAAAACTGGGCGACCGCCTACGACTTTCCGGCGGTGCGCGAAAAGCGCGTCGTGCTCGAGGAATTCCCGATCCGCAACATCGGGACCATGCAGGCGTTTGCGTTCAACATCCGGCGCGACAAGTTCAAGGACAGCCGCGTGCGCCGCGCCTTCAATTACGCCTTCGATTTCGAGGAGATGAACAAGCAAATTTTCTTCGGCCAGTACAAGCGGATCGTGAGCTATTTCCAAGGGACCGAGCTTGCCTCATCCGGACTGCCGACGGGTCTCGAGCTGGAGATATTGGAGACGGTGCGCAACGAGGTGCCGCCCGACGTCTTCACCACGCCTTACACCAATCCGGTTGGCGGCAGCCCGGAAGCGGTGCGCGCCAATCTGCGCATCGCCGTGCGCCTATTACGCGAAGCTGGCTATGAAGTGCGCGGCCAGAGGCTCGTCGATGCGAAATCGGGCGAGCCCTATGCGGTCGAGTTCCTCGCTTCAGATCCGAGCACCGAGCGCTTTATCCTATTCTACAAGCCATCGCTCGAACGGCTCGGCATCACCGTCAATGTGCGCACGGTGGACGACGTGCAATTCGAGAACCGGCTGCGGCAATGGGACTTCGACATCATGACCGCGGTCTGGTCGGAGTCGCTTTCGCCCGGCAACGAGCAGCGCGGCTATTGGGGCTCGCAGGCCGCCGATCAGCCGGGCTCGCGCAACCTGATCGGCATCAAGAATACGGCGATCGACAAGCTGATCGACCGGATCATCTTCGCCAAGAGCCGCGCCGAGCTCGTGGCCGCGACCCGGGCGCTCGACCGCGTTCTGCTGCACCATAACTATGTCGTGCCGCAATGGACCTACGGGCAGCTGCGCACGGCGCGCTGGGACCGTTTTGGCAGGCCCAAGAAGCTGCCTGAATATGGCATATCGGCGTTTCCGACCATCTGGTGGTGGGACGCGGGGATGGCGGCGAAAGTGAGCGGCCGATCGTGAACCGACGAGGAGCGGACGGCGCGTCTCACCGTCTCCCTGCTTGCAGGGAGGGAAAGGCCCGCTGGCGGTTTGCCGCTTCCGCGTCGGCATCCGCCTCGCGTCCCTTATTCGGTTCGCAGCTTACGGTACCCACACCCCCTTCTCTGAAAATGGAGCTCCTAACCCGGCGCGATGCGCTCGCGCTTTCTGCAGCCGGGTTGGCTGCGCTCGCCGCCCCCGGATTCATCGGTCGCGCGCGGGCGGACAGCGACGACGAACGTCATGGCATGTCGGCGTTCGGCGATCTGAAATACCCACCGGATTTCCGTCATTTCGACTATGTCGATCCGAACGCGCCGAAGGGTGGCGTCTTCTCCCAGGTCGGATCGACGCGGCAATACAACCAGAACTTCCTCACCTTCAATTCGCTCAACACCTACATCCTCAAGGGCGACGGCGCCCAGGGGATGGAGCTCACCTTCGCGACCTTGATGGCGCGCGCCGCCGACGAGCCGGACGCGATGTACGGGCTTGCCGCGCGGGCGGTCGCGATCGCGCCGGACGGCTTGACCTATCGCTTCTTCTTGCGTCCGGAAGCGCGCTTTCACGACGGCAGCCGCATACTCGCCGCCGACGTCGCGTTCTCGCTCACCACCCTCAAGGAGAAAGGCCACCCGATCATCCACCAGCTTTTGCGGGATATGATCGGGGTTGAGGCGGCCGACGAGGAAACGGTGGTGGTGCGCTTTGCCGAGAAGCGCGGCCGCGACGTGCCGCTGTTCGTCGCCGGATTGCCGATCTTCTCCCGCGCCTATTACGCAACCCGCCCGTTCGACGAATCGACGCTTGAAGCGCCGCTCGGATCAGGGCCCTACAAGGTCGGGCGTTTCGAAGTCGGGCGCTACATTGAATATGAGCGCGTCCGCAACTGGTGGGGCGCAAATCTGCCGGTCAACGTCGGGCAGAATAATTTCGACACGGTGCGTTACGAATTCTATCGCGATCGCGACGTGGCCTTCGAAGGCTTCACCGGCCAGAGCTACCTGTTTCGCGAGGAATTCACTTCCCGCGTCTGGGCGACCCGCTACGATTTTCCGGCGATCCGCGACCACCGGGTGAAGCGCGAGGTCCTCCCCGACGAGACGCCGTCGGGGGCGCAAGGCTGGTTCATCAATACGCGGCGCGAGACGTTTCGCCATCCGAAGCTGCGCGAAGCGCTGATCTACGCATTCGATTTCGAATGGACCAACAAGTCGCTGATGTACGGATCGTACCAGCGCACCCATTCGGTGTTTCAGAATTCCGATATGATGGCGAAGGGCGCGCCGAGCCGCGAAGAACTCGCCTTATTGGAGCCGTTTCGCGGACAGGTTCCCGACGAGGTGTTCGGCGAGCCGTTCGTGCCGCCGGTGTCGGACGGCTCGGGCCAGGACCGCGCGCTGTTGCGCACGGCGGCGCGGCTGCTGCGAGAGGCGGGATTCCCGATCGAAAACGGGCGGTTGGTCGATGCGCGCGGCAGGAAGGTAGCGATCGAATTCCTGATCGACGAGCCGACGTTCCAGCCGCATCACATGCTGTTCATCAAAAACCTCAACCTTATCGGCATCGCGGCTTCGCTGCGCGTGGTCGATCCGGTGCAGTATCGGGCGCGGCTCAATGATTTCGACTTCGATCTCACGGTTCAGCGGTTCAGCTTCTCAACCCTGCCCGGCGAGACGTTGCGCTCGTATTTTTCCTCGCAAGCCGCGGCCACGAGGGGCTCGTACAACCTCGCCGGCATCGCCGATCTGGCGATCGATGCGTTGATCGACGCGGTGATCGCCGCGAACACGCGAGACGAACTTGTGACCGCGGCGCGGGCGCTCGACCGGGTCATCCGCGCGGGGCGTTACTGGATTCCTCACTGGTACAAGGCCTCGCATTGGATCGCTTATTGGGACGTGTTCGGCCGGCCTGCGACCAAACCGCGCTACGCGCGGGGCATCCCGGAAACCTGGTGGTATGATCGCGACAAAGCGGGCAAGACCGAGCGGACGTGATCATGCTGGCGCCATGTCCCTTGTGGTAGAGAGACCGCAGAGCGGTCGGAAGGATCAGGGCTTTTTGACTTTCCAGCGCCGCCTCTCCTACCCTCCCCTGTAATGCGCCTGCAATGGGGAGAACCAGTGAGAGTGCTCGGTCGACACCCGGTCGAAGGATGACATGATCGCCTATATCGTCCGCCGGATCCTGTTCATGATCCCGACGCTGCTCGGGATCCTGCTGGTGTCGTTCGTCGTCGTGCAGTTTGCGCCCGGCGGGCCCGTCGAGCGGGTGATCGCGCAGATTTCCGGTTCCGATACCGGCGCCACCTCGCGCATCTCCGGGAGCGCCGGCGGCGATTTCGGCGCGCGCGGGCAGATGCAGGGCGCGTCGCAAGTCGATGCGACAACGTCGAAATATCGCGGCGCGCAGGGGCTCGACCCCGAATTCATCAAGAGCCTGGAGCGACAGTTCGGCTTCGACAAGCCGGCCTATGAGCGCTTCTTCCTGATGCTGCGGAACTACGCCACCTTCGACTTCGGCAAGAGTTACTTCCGCGACGTGCGCGTCGTCGATCTCATCAAGGAAAAGCTCCCGGTGTCGATGTCGCTCGGCATCTGGATGACGCTGCTCACCTATCTTATTTCGATCCCGCTCGGCATCCGCAAAGCGGTGCGCGACGGCTCGCATTTCGACGTGTGGACCTCGGGCGTCATCATCGTCGGCTACGCCATTCCCGGCTTCCTGTTCGCAATCCTTCTGATCATCCTGTTCGCCGGCGGATCGTTTTTCGACTGGTTCCCCTTGCGCGGCCTGACCTCGGACAATTGGGCCCAGTTTCCCTGGTGGCGCAAAATTCTCGATTACTTCTGGCACTTGACCCTGCCGATCATCTCGATGGGCTTGGGCGCTTTCGCCACGATGACGCTGCTCACCAAGAACTCGTTTCTCGACGAAATCCGCAAGCAATACGTGCTGACTGCACGGTCAAAGGGCTGCTCGGAGGGCCAGGTGCTGTACGGGCACATCTTCCGCAACGCCATGCTGCTGATCATCGCCGGTTTCCCCGGGGCGTTCGTCCACGCATTTTTCTCCGGCTCGCTGCTCATCGAGACGATCTTCTCGCTCGATGGACTGGGCCTGCTCGGCTTCGAGAGCGTGCTCAACCGCGACTATCCGGTGGTGTTCGCGACGCTGTACATTTTCTCCCTGGTCGGCCTTGTCGTAAATCTGATCTCCGATCTGACCTACACGTGGGTCGATCCGCGCATCGACTTCGAGACGCGAGAGGTGTGAGGTGGACGCCACAACCTCAGAAACCTCCGACCGCACGCCAGACACGACGGCGATTTCGCCGACCGGGCTTGCCGTTCTGCCCGAAGGGCGGCCGCTCAAGGTGTCGCCGATCAACCGCCGGCGCTGGGAGAACTTCAAGGCGAACCGGCGCGGCTACTGGTCGTTCTGGGTCTTTCTCGTGCTTTTCATTCTGTCGCTCGGCGCCGAGTTCATCGCCAATGATCGCCCGTTTTTCGTGAGCTATGAGGGGCGCTGGTACTTTCCGGTGTTCGTCAATTATCCGGAGACCACGTTCGGCGGCGATTTCGAGACCGCGACCGACTACCGCGATCCCTTCGTGCTGAAGCTGATCACCGAGAAGGGCGGCTACATGATATGGCCGCCGATCCGGTACTCCTACAACACGCACAATCTCGACCTGCCGACGCCCGCCCCTTCCCCGCCGACCTGGATGCTTACCGAAGCCCAGTGCCAGCCGGTGCTCGACAAGAAGAGCCTCAATCGCTGCAGCGACCTCGAATACAATTGGCTCGGCACCGACGACCAGGGTCGCGACGTCACCGCTCGGCTGATTTACGGGTTCCGCATCTCGGTGCTGTTCGGCTTGGCCCTTACGCTGATCTCGTCGGTGATCGGGGTCGCAGCCGGCGCGGTTCAAGGCTATTTCGGCGGCTGGACCGACCTCCTGTTCCAGCGCTTCATCGAAATCTGGACTTCGGTGCCGTCGCTCTATCTGCTGCTGATCATTTCGTCGGTGCTGGCGCCCGGATTCTTCGTGCTGCTCGGAATTCTGCTGCTGTTCTCCTGGGTGTCGCTCGTCGGCCTGGTGCGCGCCGAATTCCTGCGCGGGCGCAATTTCGAGTATGTCCAGGCGGCGCGCGCGCTCGGGGTTTCCAACGCGCTGATCATGTTCCGCCATCTCCTGCCGAATGCGATGGTGGCGACGCTGACCTTCCTGCCGTTCATTCTGTCGTCGTCGGTGATGACGCTGACCGCGCTCGATTTTCTCGGCTTCGGCCTGCCGCCGGGATCGCCCTCGCTCGGCGAAATGCTGAGCCAAGGCAAGGCCAACATTCAGGCGCCGTGGCTCGGCCTGACCGCGTTCTTCACCGTCGCGGTCATGCTGTCGCTCCTGATCTTCATCGGCGAGGCGGTGCGCGACGCCTTCGATCCGCGGAAAACATTCGGATAGAAAACGATGCCCCCGAGGATCAACCTGTTCTCCGTCATGAGACGCATCACGATGATCTCCGGCCCGCCGCATCCAAGGCGTGGTCATCGATCTCATAGCGGATCGATTTCGCAACTTTCGTACCCGCAGGAACTCCTCCTCTCCGTGCGTGATCTCTCCGTGACCTTCCGCCAGGGCCCGCGTGAGATACTCGCCGTCGACAACGTTTCGTTCGACGTCGCCAGAGGCGAGACCGTCGCGCTGGTCGGCGAGTCGGGCTCGGGAAAATCGGTGTCTGCGCTATCGATCATGAAGCTTCTGCCTCATCCGGCCGCGCGGCATCCCTGTGGAGCGGTCTTGTTCAAAGGCCAGGAGCTCCTCACTTTGCCCGAACCGGAGATGCGGCGTGTGCGCGGCAACGAGATTACGATCGTCTTCCAGGAGCCGATGACCTCGCTCAATCCCCTGCACACGATCGAGAAGCAGATCGGCGAAACATTGCTGCTCCATCGCGGCATCGCCGGGCCTGCCGCGCGCAAGCGCATCATCGATCTGTTGGACCAGGTCGGCATTCGCGATCCGGAGAGCCGCCTCGGGAGCTATCCGCACCAACTCTCCGGCGGGCAACGCCAGCGCGCGATGATCGCCATGGCGCTCGCCAACGAGCCCGACCTTCTGATCGCCGACGAGCCGACCACCGCGCTCGACGTCACCGTGCAGGCGCAAATCCTCAAGCTCCTGAAGGACATTCAGACCCGGCTCGGCATGTCCATGCTGTTCATCACCCATGACCTCGGGATCGTGCGCAAGGTCGCCGACCGTGTCTGCGTCATGAAACGGGGCAAGATTGTCGAGCAGGGGGCGGTGGAGCGCGTGTTCGTCGCGCCCGAGCATCCCTACACGCGCGCTCTTCTCGCCGCCGAGCCGAAACCGAACCCAGCCCCGCTGCAGCCGGACGCCCCCATGGTCGTCGAGACCAAGGACCTGAAGGTCTGGTTTCCAGTCAAGCGCGGCGTTCTGCGCAAGGTGGTCGGCCACATCAAGGCAGTCGACGGGGTCAGCATCGAAATTCGCAAAGGGGAAACGCTCGGCGTCGTTGGCGAGTCGGGGTCGGGCAAGACCACGCTTGGTTTCGCCATCCTGCGGCTCATCTCTTCCGACGGCCCGATCGTCTTCCTAGGCAAACAGCTCCAGGGATTGAAGTTCAAACAGATGCGGCCGTTCCGCCGCGACATGCAGATCGTGTTCCAGGACCCGTTCGGCTCGCTCTCGCCGCGCATGTCGATTTCCGACATCATCGAGGAGGGCCTATGGGTGCACCAGCCGAAGCTCTCCGCCGCCGAGCGCGAGCAGCGGGTGATTCGCGCATTGTCGGATGTCGGCCTTGATCCCGAGTCGCGCTTCCGCTACCCCCACGAATATTCCGGCGGCCAACGTCAGCGCATCGCCGTCGCCCGCACGCTCGTCTTGGAGCCGACCTTCATCGTGCTGGACGAGCCGACCAGCGCGCTCGACATGCTGATCCAATCGCAGATGGTCGACCTTCTGCGCGACCTGCAGAAGCGCCGGGATTTGACCTATCTGTTCATCTCGCACGATCTGCGCGTGGTGGCGGCGCTCGCCAGCCGGCTGATCGTGATGCGGCACGGCAAAGTCGTGGAGACGGGTGCGGCGTGCGATGTGTTCGCGAATCCGCGAACCGAATACACTCGGGCTCTGTTCGCGGCGGCCTTCAACCTCGAGACGGCGCCGGAAGGCGTGGTGGCGCAATAGGATCGGTTGACATGGCCGGGGTGAAGGACAGGGCGACGGCAGGACTCGCCGAGCGTGACGGCGAGACAGTGCGGACGCTCGCGGATCATCCAGCGGAGGCGCACATCAGCGAACCCGAATCGATGGGGACGGGCTTCCGTCCCTTCGAACGTTACCACGTCGAGCTTGCGCATGCGGACGACGGCAAGGCGCACTTCACGCGCGACATTTTGCGGATCGGACGCACGGTCGGCGTCATCGCCGTCGATCTCGATCGCGACGAAATCGTGCTGATCCGCCAGTTCCGCCTCGCCGCCCATTTGCGATTGGGGCTGGGAGACCTGGTGGAGATTCCCGCCGGTTATGTCGATCGCGACGAGACGCCGGACGACGCCATGCGCCGCGAATGCGAGGAGGAGATCGGGATCGCCCCGCGCGGTCTGCGCGAAATCTGCACCTTCATGCCGGCGCCCGGCATACTCGACGAATACGCCACGATCTATATTGCAGCCGTGGACGCATCGAAGGCGCCGACGCGGGCCGGCGCGTCCTACGAGATCGAGCAGACGCGGCCGATCCGTGTGCGCATCGACGACGCGCTCGACGCGCTCAGACACGGCGCGATTCACAACGGTTACCTGATCATCGCCCTGCAATGGATCGCGCTCAACCGCGACCGCCTGCCCGAACTGCTGCGCGAGCCGTGATCGCGATGCTCGGAAAGCCGCTTCTCTGCGTTTTCGCGGCCGCCGCGATAACGTTGCTATCGCCGGCAGGCGCGCGGGCGCAAAGCGAAAGCTCGTGGTATCCGCTCAAGGCCGACGACGGGTCCGCCGTGGTGAATTACCGCGTCCCTGTCGAACTCGAGAGCCGGATCGAAGCGCTGCCCGGAATCGTGATCGTCGGAAATCCGCGGGGCGACGTGACCCTCGTCGAATTCTACGACCTCAATTGTCCGTTCTGCCGGAAAGCCGCTAGCGACATCGCCTCCCTGATCAAATCGGACGGCGAGCTGAAACTGGTTCTGGTGCCGTTTCCCGTGCTCGGCGTGCCATCGATTCAGGCGGGTCGGGTCGAATTTGCGCTTGCTCGCCTCGCAACCCCGCAACAGTTTTTCGAGTTCCATCACCGCATCTTTTCCGGCCGCGGGACAATCGACGGTCCCCGTGCGCTGGCGGTTGCGAAGGACATGGGCTTTTCCAAAGAGCGCCTGATCAAAGCTGCCGACGAGGACGCCGTCACCAAGGCGATGATCGCCCATGTCCAGCTCGGCGATGCCATGGGGTTCTCGGTGACGCCCGCCTTCGTGATCAAGGGCGCAGCCATTCTCGGCTATCCCGGCAAAAAAGCGCTCGCCGGCATCATTCAGTCGATCCGCACCTGCGACATGGTTGTCTGCTGATCAGACGGCCGGTAACCGCCGGACGCTCGTAACTGCGCTGCCAGCTTCGGCGATGCGCCGGACCGTATCTGCAATCGGTTCGATTGCGACCGCCATGTGATAGGCGTTGGCGTGCACGAGCGTCGCGTCGTCGCGCACGATCGCGACGTGGCCCTTCCAGAAGATCAGGTCGCCGCGCCGGAATGCGATCGTCTCGTTGTCAACTCCGACCGGGCTTCCCAGCGCCCGCTCCTGCATGTCGCTGTCGCGCGGGCAGGCGATCCCCGCCGCGTTGAGCGCAACCTGGACGAGGCCGGAGCAGTCGATCCCCAGGCTCGTCTTGCCGCCCCAGAGATAGGGCACGCCGACGAACCGCTCCGCAACCGCAACAAAATCCGGCTCATGCGTGTCGGCCGGCGCCAGGTGCTGCACCGGAATGCAGCCGCCCCTCACGAGAAACGCAAAGCTCGCATCGACACGGGCGGCCGCGATGCGGCTGCCGAGTGACAGCGCCATCAGCGGCGGCAGCTTGATCGATGGGCCGGGGAATATGAATGTGCGCAGTGCTGCGACCCGATGGGTCGGCTCCGGCCCCGGCCGCGCGAGCGCCTGCTGCGGCAGAAATCCGACATAGCCGTCGGCTACGAGCTGGCCCCAGCACCACCCCTCGCCGTCTTCTTCATAGATCGTCAC
>JBAPYK010000476.1:0-2177 GCA_049284695.1 Rhodoplanes sp.
TATCGGCATTCGCGCCGCCAATTGGGTCGTAGCGCTCGACATTGCAGGAAATGCCGGCTGGCGGCCCGACGAACCTTTCCGCCGTCTTCTGGTCGACAGCCTCTACGACCATGGCCGCCACATTCTCTGCCATCTCGAGTGGTCGGAAAGCGGGCGCAGCAATCATTACCTGTCCGATATTGCCGGGCTGTTGTTCATCGCGGCTTACCTGCCGCCAACGGCAGAGACGGACGCATGGCTTGCATTCGCAACGAGCGAGCTCGTCGGCGAAACTGAGCGTCAGTTCCACCGCGATGGGGCCAACTACGAAGGATCGACCAGCTATCACCGGCTATCGGGGGAACTGTCCGTGTTCGGCGCGGCGCTGATCGCCGGCTTGGCGCGGGAGGGCCGGACCGCATTCTCGGATTTCGACGTAACGCATCTCGCAGGCATCCGCCCGCCGCTCCCTTCCGCTCCACTCCCGCAGGCCGACGTCGGCATCCGGTGCCCGCTGACGGAACCCGCGGTCGAGCGCCTCGCCGGCATCGGCCGGTTTGCGGACGCCGTGCTGCGGCCGGACCATCGCATCGTTCAGATCGGCGACACTGATTCCGGGCGGTTTCTCAAGTTGCATCCCGTTTGGGATGACAATGACGATGAGGACCTGCTCGATCATCGCCATTTGCTTGCGGCAGTCGACGCCCTCTTTGATATCGCGCCCAAGCGTGAGCGCTGGCTGGACGGCGCCGTTGTCCGCTCGCTGATGGCCGGCGCAAAGCTGCGCGCGCCGGCATCGGCCGCCGCACAACCCGAGACTTCTCTGCCGGCTTTCAAGGCGGCGGTCGAGCGGATCATGGTGCTCCCGCCCCAATCGCAGCGGGAAGTCCGAGTGGAACTTGTATCGACGCCGGGCGATCGGACCGTCCTCTGGTATCCGGATTTCGGGCTCGCCATCGTCAAAGGCAGCGGATTTTTCCTGGCGCTCCGCTGCGCGCAATCGTATCGGGCCGACGCGCCGACCGGCCATCTGCATGACGACAATCTCGCGCTCGAGCTTTACGCCGACGGTCGCCTCTTGGTTTACGACCCGGGAGTCTATGTCTACACGTCATTGCCCGATGCGCGGAATGCCTATCGCGCCGCGGCAGCGCATCATGCGCCGCGCGCCCTCGGTTGGGATGCAACCGCAATCGATCCGGGATTGCTGTTTCAATGCCCCTCCGCGCTCCCCGCCCGGCTGCTCCACGCGGGCATCGACGGACTGGCCGCGGAATTGCCGGGTCCGAGGGGTGCGGTGTTGTTGCGCACGATCGAGATTGATGCGTCTGGCCTGACCATCCGGGACGGCGTCGAAAACGGCGCACTGGGGCCGCTGATGCTTCCTCCGCCGTGCTGTCGCGGTTATGGAAAACGAACGAACACGATGGCGGATTCCCGGTTTTTTCCGCGCTCGGCGACTGGTGGCGAAGGTGTAATCGAACGCGAGCCGACCAGCGAGGCGCTGACGCGAGGTCCACCATCGGCGGGACGCCGAAGCGCAACCGGATAGATTAAGGTGAAGGAAGCCTTGGCGACGCGAACGGGCGAAAACCTTTCCCGCTGGGGACAGCGGCTGCGAAGGTATGTCCTCGCATTCATTCCGCCTCCCGCCGACACGGGCGGATCGGCACAGCCCCTGCAACTCGACGCCGCCGGCGTCGTGCGCATGATTCAGGAGGACCGGTCCGCGCTGTTCGGACGCGACATCGAAATTTCGACCCCTCGCGTCGACCGGATCGATTACCGCGATAGCGCTGAGACGGCGCTGCGGATTGCGCGCGCGCGCAGCGTGACCTGGGTCGATGCGGCCGGCCGCCGCGAGCCGTGGAATTCCATTTGGGTATCGGGCACGCGGCTCGTCGTCGATCGCATGCTCGAGCCGGTGCACTTGCGGCGGCACCTCAAAGCGCTCGAGGCGCTGATCCGTGAGGGTCCTATCCGCGTGCCGAAGAACGCGGCGCTCGACCGCTGCCTCTATCTGCGGCTCGACACCGTTTCCGGATTGGTGGCGGGCGGCGCCGTCGCGCATACGGTTGGAATCGTCGAGGCGCTCCGCAAGCGCGTGAGCGACCTGGCCTTCGTTTGCTTTGAGCGGCTGGCGGCGCTTCCAGCGGACATCGAAACCTCCGTCGTTCCGGTCAAACCGAGATCCGCAT
>JBAPYK010000477.1:0-1800 GCA_049284695.1 Rhodoplanes sp.
GCATATGCCTGCCGGCCTCGATCATGTCGAGCTCGCGTGGAAGCAGCATCACGAACCGACCCCGATGGCGAATGCGACCGGCGATGCGACCGGCGTCATCGCCGGCCCCCCAGTAGAGATCGGCGCGCGCCGGTCCAACGATCGCCGATCCCGTATCCTGCGCGATCATCAGCCGGTGGAAGGGTGAACCAGGCTTTGCGCTCTCGATCGGCAGATCGGCTTCGATGAAGAACGGTGTCCCATATTCATGCAGCCTGTCGACGGCAATGGACCGGCCCGGCGTCAACGGCACACCCTGCGCGCCCATAGGTTCGCCCTCGTTCGATAGTCCGGTGATACGGAAGAACACATAGGACCGGTTAGCGGCGCGCACCTTCGGCGCTTCCTCGGGATTGGCAGCCATCCAGTCTCGAATGCGCTGCATCGACAATCCATCGCGCGGAAGGAGATTGCGCTCGATGAGCACGCGGTCAATCGAGCGGTAGGGATAGCCGTTGTGCGAGTCGTAGTTGATGCGCAGCAGCGTGCCGTCCTCGAGGATCACGCGCGCCGAGCCCTCCATCTGGATTGCGAGCAGGTCCAATGGATCCTTGAGCCAACAGATTTCAAGCCTCTGGCCATCGAGCGCGCCGGCCTCGATGGCGCCGCGGTCGTAGTACGGCACGAGCTGGTTCTTCTCGTTGAGCCGCCCGATCCGCGCACCTTTGCTTGGAAATGCAGCCGAGCCGGGCTTGTGGCCGGCGGCGACCAGGTCAGGCGGGCGGCGGTAGAGCGGAACATGGAATTCGCGATTGGGAAGGCGCGAGCCCTGAACGATTGGCTCGAAATAACTGGTGAGCAATCCCTCGACCTCGCCCAGACGGGCAATGCGCACGGGTTGAAAGTTCTGTTCGAAGAAGGTGCGAGCGGTGTCCGAATCCTGCGGCCGCAGCCCTATGGCTTTGCGGCAGGCATTCCGCAGGCCACGATAGATCGGTCGGTGGTCGTCGGCACGCCGTATTTTGTGCAGGACTTGGCAGCTTGCCTGATAGGCTGCGAATGCGGCGAGGTGATCATCGGCCGTCCAGCCCGCAAGATCGGTCCAGTTGACCGGCTCGAGCTGGCTGCCGGCGAGTTTCAGCGGTTCTTCGGCCAATGTAGCGTTGGCCGTCAAACATAAGATCGCTCCGACAAGGCTTGCGGTTACTACGCACACAATTCCTTGCACAAACGCACAATTGGTCTTCATGTGAAATCGTTTGCCGGGTCTAACTCACGCGGCGGGGCTAACAATCACAATCGCGTACCGCACCACTACGCTGATCCCCTCGCTGCAGCGCCCTTCGCCACGCGATAGCCGCTGTACTCAAGAGCGAACGGGCCATGCGCAACGATGTGGACGTGTCGCCTGATTGATTTCGCACAGCACGAAGCGGCGCGCCACCAGATTGTTAATAAAGGGTTAACAAGGATTCGGCGCTGCGTTAGAAGGGAGATCCGCGGCGACGCCAGCGCACCCTGGGGTGTACTCTTCAATGCCTCGGGCTGGGTTGCGGCGTCCCATCGGGAACTTCCAGGCCTCGCCCTTTGGCGTGATCGGCTGCACCAACCACGATCCCTGCTCCTGAAAATGTAGGTCGGTCATGCGGGCATTCTCCCTGCTTGATCCGCCGTGGCGTTCTCGAAGCGCGTTAATATTATCGCCATGATCCTCGGTGCGTTTGATCCGCGTCGATTCTCGCGGGTCGGGGGCCTTGCGGTGCGGACCGTCCCCGGTCTCTACCGAACAATCCGCTCGTTCGTGATGAAGGTCGGTGCTGG
>JBAPYK010000478.1:0-2909 GCA_049284695.1 Rhodoplanes sp.
GAAGCGGTCCCGCGAGCCTGCGGTCGGCCGATCGACTTGGCTTGGCTGCGCTTCTTTGCGGGATGGGCTGCGAAAGAAAAACGCGCGCGCCCCCGCTGTTCATCGAAACGGCGCTGCAATAGCTTGCACGGCCGAAACTGATCTGATTGAAAACACGGCACCGAAAGGCTAC
The DNA here is from genome assembly GCA_049284695.1 of Rhodoplanes sp. Lineage (GTDB taxonomy): Bacteria > Pseudomonadota > Alphaproteobacteria > Rhizobiales > Xanthobacteraceae > Rhodoplanes. Next base: position 173 of record JBAPYK010000478.1, read on the forward strand.
CGCGGAACGTCCCAGCCGGTGGGCTTCGTTGGTATCTTTGTTGGTATATCCCTAATTTTTATAAGCTCAAGATGTTGTTATTTCAATAGAAACTGTATTTGATGTGAGTGGTCTCCTGGCACCAAAGGACCGTCCTTACCACCATTTGGTGCGTCCGCTTCCCGTCCTTTGACATTCACCTCAAGTTGATTTTGCTGTATTTTTTGCTTGCGATGGTCCGCGCCTATCCACCGACAGCGTCTTTAGTTGGTAACGCATTTGATATTTGCTGCGTTCGGTCTGGGGTGGCTTCCCCTCGCCAAGATACGTAGCCAATTATAAGGCCCTGGCTACATCCAGGGGCTGACGCCCATGGATGGGGTCTAATGGCTCGTTGGTGACACGCACGCGCGATTGAGCGCGCGCCCCCGCGTCGCATCTTTGGGCGGCGGGGCGGAGAGATGGCCGAGGGCTGTGCCGAAGCAGCCCCTTACAAATCGCAGATCGCAGGCTGAGCCTCGCGGTTCAAATAGAACAGCGACATCGATAGGAGGACGCGCAATGGCAATGGCGACCTGGACTGCCGATCCGAGCTTTTATCCATCTCCCCGCATGGCGATGAAAGCGGCGCCCGAGACACTGGCTTACGTCGCAACGTTTGATCCCGACCGAAAAACGCCCGATGCGCTCGCGGTGGTCGATGTCGACCCAAACTCTGCAACCTACTCAACAATCGTCGGCACGACGCCGATGCCCAAGACCGGCGACGAGCTGCATCACTTTGGCTGGAACGCCTGCTCTTCGTGTCTATGTCCCAACGCACCGCACCCCCACGTCGAGCGGCGCTATTTGGTGGTGCCGGGCCTCCGCTCGTCGCGCATCCATATCTTGGACACCAAGCCCGACGCGAAGAATCCAAAGATCGTAAGAGTGATCGAGCCGGAAGAGGTGGCCGAGCGCGCCGGCTACACGCGCCCGCACACCGTACACTGCGGACCGGAAGGCATCTATGTGGCGGCCCTCGGCAATCGCGAAGGCAAAGGGCCTGGCGGCATTTTCCTGATGGACCACGAGACCTTCGATGTGCGTGGCCAGTGGGAGATGGACCGAGGCCCGCAGCAACTCGCCTATGACGCCTGGTGGCACCTCGGTCACGACACGCTCGTCACCAGCGAGTGGGGTACGCCCGACACGTTCGAGAACGGGCTCATCCCCGAAGTCCTGCTCGGCGCGAAATACGGGCGTCGCTTGCATTTCTGGGACCTGCACAAGCGCAAGCATCTGCAGACGATCGACTTGGGCGACAAATATCAGCTCGTATTCGAACTGCGACCCGCGCACGACCCGCGCAAGGCCTACGGCTTTGTCAATTGCGTGGTGAGCCTGGAAAACCTCTCCTCCTCGATCTGGACTTGGTACAAGGACGGCGACAAGTGGGCGGTGAAGAAGGTGATCGAGATTCCGGCCGAGCCGGCAAGCGAGGACCAGCTACCGCCGCTGCTCAAGGGCTTCAAAGCAGTGCCGCCGCTGGTCACCGACATCGACCTGTCGATGGACGACCGGTTTCTCTATGTCGCGTGCTGGGGCACCGGCGACCTGCAGCAATACGACGTGTCCGATCCTTTCAATCCCAAGCTCACCGGCAAGGTGCGCATCGGGGGCATCGTTTCCCGGGCCACGCATCCGGCCGCCAAAAACGGCGCGCTCAACGGCGGACCGCAGATGGTGGAGATCAGCCGCGACGGGCGGCGCATCTATTTCACCAACTCGCTCTATGGCGCCATCGATCCGCAGTTTTATCCTGACGGCATCGAAGGCTGGATGGTTAAGCTCGACGCCGGCCCGACGGGCGGCATCGCCTTCGATAAAAAGTTCTTTGTCGCCTGGCCCAAGCCGCACCGGCCGCATCAGGTCCGGCTGGAGGGCGGGGACTGCTCGTCGGATTCGTACTGCTATCCGTAATGCGTGACGCATGGCCTTGGCTGACCCTGGCCGGACTTGGCGCCTACCACGGCCTCAACCCGGCGATGGGTTGGCTGTTTGCGGTGGCGCTGGGCATGCATCGTCAAAGCCGCGCGGTGGTCTACACCTCGCTCCTGCCGATCGCCGCCGGCCACGCGGCGTCGATCGCAGCCGCCGCGGTCTTGATGGTAGTCGTGGGCGCGTTGATGCCGTCCGGCTGGGTGCGCGTCGGCTGCGGCCTGCTTCTGCTTGGATGGGCCGCCTATCTCTGGCGCTTCGGCCACCGCCACCGCGTCCGCTTCGGCATGCAGACGGGGCTCTTGGGCCTCTTGATCTGGTCCTTTCTGATGGCCACCGCCCATGGGGCCGGCCTTATGCTCTGGCCGGCTATCATGCCGCTGTGCTTTCCGGAAACGCCGTCGGCACAATGGAGCGGGCCGGCCGCCTCCGCCCTCATGAGCGTGGGCGTTCACACCGCGGCCATGCTCGCCGTCACGGCCGCAATTGCCGGTCTCGTCTACGAATGGGTCGGTCTGGAGCAGTTGCGGCGAAGGTGGCTCAACGTCGATCTGGTTTGGCTGATCGCGCTTGTCGCAACGGGCGTCTTGCTGTTGGTGACGTAATCAAATGTACCGACGCGGTCCTCAGTCTCCTCCGGGCTGATGATGCCCACTAAAGTCGTTTGCGCAATTCGGCTTCGTTGTCCGGCCGCAGGCCGGCGGTCCGCCCCCCTTCGAGGGCGATCGACAGCGGGACGCCTTGCCGCACGCGGTAAAGCGTCCACATCGCGCCGACC
>JBAPYK010000479.1:0-12697 GCA_049284695.1 Rhodoplanes sp.
ATTTCGAAATCCCCGTCCGCGCGGAGCGGGAGCCGGATGCGCGCGCCATCATCACTCCCGGCGAGATCGCTTATTGGCCGGACGGACCGGCGATCGCGATCGGGTTCGGTCGCACGCCCATTTCCAAGGGCGGCGAGACGCGGCTCGCGGCACCCTGCAATGTGTTCGCGCGGACGGCAAGCGACGTGAAGGCGCTTGCAAGCGTCAAAGCGGGCACCAAGGTCGTCGTGACCCTGCTCGATTGATCACAACGTCTGGTCTTACTTCGTGGTGGCGAGATCGAACGGCGCGAAGCTTCGCTGCCCGCAACGATCCGTGCCGACGGCGAACCGGCTCTCGATCACCGCCTCCTTCCGGATATAGAATGCGTAATAGAGGGCGCGGGACTCTGGACTGAACTTCACGCAAACGAGCCAAGCCGGACCGCCGAGATGTTCGGCCCAGCGCGGTTCGGAAATCTCCAGATTATTGAGCTCGTCTTGCTCCTTGAAATTCCGGAGGGCAGCGGCGACCAGCTTGCGGTATTGAGGCAGCGGCTCGGGTGCGACTTCGACGACCTGCTCGAAAGCGTCATCGAAAGACGGACTGCTCAAGCCACTGCACCCGATCAATGTCGCAGCAATCGCCAGGGCGGCGAAGGCGGATAGTCGTCCGCCGCCCCTAGAGCATTTTCCGGCGAAGTGGAACCCGGTTCGCCGCAGAAAATGCGACCACCAAAGGAGAACCGGAGCGAATTCCGGCTCCACCGGAACGGAATTCGCTCCGGCGCTCAGTGATCGGTCGTACGATGGCGTCGGACGCACTTCGGCCTCTCGGGCTCCGGGTTTGGAGTGCGATCACCTGGAATATCCGGCGCTTGAGTCCTTTCTTGGGCTTCGCGCGACCGTCGGTGGCGGAAAATCAGCCGCGCATCAGCGCCGCCACATGGACCGCGACCGAGCGCGCGAGCCCTTGCAAGTCGTAGCCGCCTTCGAGCAACGACACGATGCGGCCGTTGGCGCTTTGGTCGGCGACCTCCAGGAGCTTGCGCGTGACCCAGGCGAAATCTCCTTCCAGGAGATTGAGGTTGGCGAGCGGGTCGCGCAAGTGGGCATCGAACCCAGCCGAAATCACCACCAAATCGGGCCGAAAGCCGCGCAGCCGCGGCAAAATCCTGGTCTCGAAGGCTTCGTGGAACTCGTCGCCGCCATCGCCGGCGCGCAGCGGCGCATTGACGATATTGTTGTGCTCGCCGCGTTCCGACACCGCGCCGGTGCCGGGATACAGCGGCATTTCGTGGGTCGAGCAGTACATGACGGTCGGATCGGACCAGAAGATCTCCTGCGTGCCGTTGCCGTGATGCACGTCGAAGTCGATCACCGCGACCCGTTCCGCCCCATACTGGTTCTGTGCGTGGCGCGCCGCGATCGCGGCGTTGTTGAAGAAACAGAACCCCATGGGCGCGGCCGTCTCGGCGTGATGACCGGGCGGACGCATGGCGCAAAACGCGTTCGACACCTTGCCGGTCATGACCTCGTCGACCGCCATCACCGCGCCGCCGGCTGAACGCAAGGCCGCTTCGAAAGTGCCGGGCGACATCGAGGTGTCGGCGTCGAGCCGCACCAGACCTTCGCGCGGATTCGCCTCCTGAATTGCCTCGATATAGTCCATCGGATGGCAGAGGGCGATCCGATGGAAAGCGGCGAGCGGCGCCTGGTCGCGCGCAAGCGTTTGGAAAGATTCATGTTCGAGCGCGCGCTCGATGGCGCGCAGCCGATCGGGCCGCTCGGGGTGGCCGAGCGGGGGAATGTGTTCGAGGCCGGCGGGATGGGTGATGTAAAGAGTCGTCATCTTACGCAGTCTATTTTCTGTAACATTAAGGCAAGCCGGCGAGCGGTACTAGAAAATTTGCTCGAATGCCTTTTGATGCAGGTACGCATAAGCGTGTTGAAATATTTTCTCGATTGTTCTTTTTTTGTTCTTTTTCGGATTCGCATGTCCCAAAGAACTTTTGGCGGCCCGCACACGAGTGCAAAGCTCGACAAGCTCGAGCGGTATCTGCACGCCTTCACGACGGCGCTCAAGAAGCAGCCATTCCGGCTCATCTACTTTGATGCATTTGCCGGGACTGGAGATATTCCGCAAGGCGATGTCGGGGCGTCGATCTTCGACGCCGACGATTATCGGCCTTTGATCGCAGGCTCCGCTGATCGAGCGCTAAGGATTTCGACGCCCTTCGACGAATATGTGCTCGTCGAAAAATCACGAGACAAGGCTGATAAGCTAGAGGAATTGCGGTCACGGTTTCCTGCGTTAGCCGACCGTACTACGATCATTTGCGGCGACGCAAACGCGGAGTTGCGCAGATTCTGTAGGTGTCGCAACTGGCAGGAGTGCCGCGCGATCGTATTTCTCGATCCATTCGGCAACCAAGTCGCCTGGGAAACGATCGTCGCCATCGCGCAGACAGAGGCGATCGACCTATGGTACTTGTTCCCGGCCGGGCTTGGCGTGCACCGGCAGATCGGTCGCGATGGCACAGTAGACGACACACATACCGCCTCCTTAGATCGACTGTTTGGCGCGCCCGACTGGAGGGAGGCCTTCATTGAAGAGCGATTCGAACCAGACCTATTCGCGCAAGGTCGAAGCGTTTCAACCAAGTCCGCAACGCCCGAATCTATCACTCGATTTATGATTGCGCGGATGAAGGAGGTATTTCGCGGCGGCGTGCTCGACGAATGGCTGCCGCTTGGTTCCAGAAACATTCATATGTATTCGCTGTTATTCGCTTGGGCCAATCCAAGCCCGAAAGCGGCCGCACTCGCGACTCGGCTGGCAGCCGCGGTTCTGAGGAGCACCACCCGTGGCCGGCGCAAGTGATATTGAATGGACGGACGCGACATGGAATCCGATTTCGGGCTGCCTGATGGTTTCGCCTGGTTGCACGAATTGCTACGCAATGCGAATGGCGTCACGGTTGCAGGCGATGGGGCATCTCTCGTACCGGAACGTAACCCGCAAGAGCGGAACGCGAGCCGTCTGGACAGGCCGAATTTCTCTGAACAGGAAGGCACTCGATATTCCTCTTCATTGGCGGAAGCCACGAAAAGTATTCGTAAACTCGATGTCAGACCTTTTCCAGGAAGGGGTTCCGGCCGATTTTGTCTCGCTCATATGGGAGGTCATGCGACGAGCCGAGTGGCACATTTTCCAGGTGCTCACTAAGCGACCGGCAATCATGCGCGAAGTACTCCTTCAGCTTGGGCTGCCGGTATTGCCGAATGTGTGGTTGGGGACCTCAGTCGAATCGGCCGATTATAAGGGGCGTCTTGCGGACCTGCGCGGAGTACCTGCTGCGGTCCGGTTTATTTCCTTCGAACCGCTTCTGGGACCGATGGGAAAGCTCGACCTTAGCGCAATCCAATGGGCGATTGTGGGGGGAGAGTCGGGGCCTGATGCGCGACAAATGCAGTCTGAATGGGTCGAGGGCATCCAAGTCCAGTGCGAGGAGCAAGATGTCGCGTTTTTCTTCAAGCAATGGGGAGGGCTTAACAAGAAAGCTGCCGGTCGCCATTATCGCGGGCGCGTCTGGAATAATTTTCCAGCCATTCATCGTTCCGATTGGCTCAGTTAGGACTAATCGGCGCTGATCCGCACCCCTTTTGGCGGGGGCACATCGTCCGGCACGAAGAAGTCGGGCTGGAGCGGCGCCGTCGGGTCGATGCGGTAATGCTCGAAATCGGTCACGCCTTCCCCGGCAAGGAAGCTGTCGTCGATCAGGAACTGACCGGTGAAGCTGCGCGCTGGTTTTAGAAAGATTCGGTGGGCGGCCTCCGCCAATATGTCGGGCTTGCGCGAGCGGCGCATCGTCTCCTTGCCGCCAAGCAGGTTCTCGATTGCGGCGGTGGCGATGGTGGTGCGCGGCCACAATGCATTCACGGCGACCCCTCGCTCGCGGAGTTCTCCCGCCAGCCCGAGCACGACGAGGCTCATCCCGAACTTCGCGATCGAATAGGCGGTGTGGGGAGCAAACCATTTCTCCCGCATGTCGAGGGGCGGAGCAATCATCAGGATATGCGGGTTCTTGGCCAGCGCGAGGTGCGGTATGGCGTATTTCGACACCATGAAGGTCCCGCGCGTGTTGATCTGATGCATCAGGTCGAAGCGGCGCATGTCGGTGTCGGCGACGGGCGTGAGGCTGATCGCGCTCGCATTGTTCACCACGATGTCGAGGGCGCCGAACCGCTCTACGGTCTTGTCGATGGCGGCCCTGACCTGAGCCTCGTCGCGCACGTCGCAGACAAGCGGCAACGCCCGGCCGCCCGCCGTCTCGATCTCCTCCGCCGCGGAGTAGATCGTCCCGGCGAGCTTCGGGTGCGGCGTTTCCGTCTTCGCGGCAATGGCGATGTTCGCGCCGTCGCGGGCGGCGCGCAGCGCGATCGCAAGCCCAATCCCGCGCGAGGCGCCGGTGATGAATAAGGTCCTGCCCGCGAGCCCTGTTGGCGCGGTCATGCCGCAAGCACGGCGTCGGCGGCGTTGACGCTCTCCGCGCCGTCCACGATCGCCCGTTCCAGGGCGGGCGCTTCGACCGCAAGCGATTCGGCGAAGAAGCGCGCAAGCGCGACGCGGCCCGTGGCGCCGGCGTTAGCGCCATTCCCCAGCCGCCGCGCGGCAAGCGCTTCTTCGGCGAGCATGCAACCGCCGCCGGTAAGCCCGAACAGCCGCAGGTAGGGCGTCGCTCCCGCAAGCGCGGTGGCGGGTTCATCTCTGAGCTTGGCGGCGAGCCAGGCGCTCGCGCGTTCGAGGCTCCCGATCGCCTCGTCGAGGCGGACACCGGCCGCGCCGAACGCGGGATCGTTGGAGCCGCGCACGGCGGCGACGATGCGACGCAACTCAGCGATGAAGGTCGCAAGCGCCTCCCCGCCCGCCAGCGGCAGCTTGCGGGTGACGAGGTCGATCGCCTGGATGCCGTTCGTCCCCTCGTAGATCTGCGCCACGCGCGCGTCACGGTAGAACTGAGCGACGCCCGTCTCCTCGATGAACCCCATGCCGCCATGCACCTGGATTCCGAGGGAAGCGACTTCGCTGCCGATCTCGGTGGAAAATGCCTTGGCGACGGGCGTCAGCAGCGCGGCCCGCGCATCCGCGGCCTGGCGCGCGGCGGCATCGCGCCCAACGCGGGCCAAGTCGATCGCCATGGCGGTCGAGTAGCAGATCGCGCGCGCCGCGTTGGTCAGCGCACGCATGCAGAGCAGCATCCGCTTCACGTCGGGGTGCTCGACGATGGGCGCCGGGTCGTGCCCCGGCTCGCCGGCGATGTGCCCCTGCCGCCGCTCGCGCGCATAAGCGAGCGCATGCTGGGTGGCGGTCTCGGCGATCGCGACCCCCTCGAGGCCGATCGCAAGCCGCGCCCGGTTCATCATGGTGAACATGCAGGCGATACCGTTGTTCTCCTCGCCCACGAGGTAGCCGACCGCTCCGCCCTTGTCGCCGAACACCATCGTGCAGGTCGGCGAGGCATGAATGCCGAGCTTGTGCTCGATCGACTGCGCGCGCACGTCGTTGCGCTCGCCGAGCGAGCCGTCGGCGTTGACCAGTCGCTTCGGCGCGATAAACACCGACAGGCCTTTGGTGCCGGCCGGCGCGTCAGGCAGGCGCGCGAGCACCACGTGAATGATGTTGTCGGTGAGGTCGTGCTCGCCGAACGTGATGAAGATCTTCTCACCGGTAAGGCGGTAGGTGCCATCGCCGGCGGGGACGGCTTTGGTGCGCAGCGCGCCGACATCCGAGCCCGCCTGCGGCTCGGTGAGATGCATGGTGCCCATCCACTCGCCGGACACGAGCTTGGGCAGGTAGGTCGTCTGCAACTGTGGCGAGGCATGCGCGGCGATCAACTCGATCGCCGACATGGTGAGCAGCGGGCCGAGCCCGAAGGCCATCGACGCCCCGCTCCAGACCTCGATCAACGCCGCGTTGAGCGCATACGGCAAGCCTTGGCCGCCCCATTCGGTGGGAGCGGACAGCCCGTTCCAACCGGCCGCCGCCCAATCGCGATAGGCGTCTTTCCATCCGGGGGGCATCGTCACCGCGCCGTCCTTGAACGGCGTACCGTGCGTGTCGCCGACGCGGTTGAGCGGCGCGATCACTCCGTTGGCGAATTTCCCCGCTTCCTCGGCGATCGCCGTGACCAGATCGTCGCCGAGGTCGCCAAAAAGGCCCTCGCGGCGCGCCGCCTCCAACCCAGCGACGTGATTGAGCGTGAACAGGATATCGGCGACCGGGGCGGTATAAGGCATGAACCCTCGCTCGGAAATTGACGGTCCGCGCGACGGACCGGAACGAATGCAAGGCGGATTTCACCTCTACACCCTACGCGCGGGGATTTCACCCCCGCCGCATGTCCTGGGTGTGACGACCGGTCGGCCTCATGCGCGGACGATAGGGCAGCCGGTTCGGGCGCATGCTAAACCAAGTTGCGTTCGAGCGGCGCAAATACTGCCAGCCGCGCTTGCGCTTGACTCGCGAGCGATGCGCCGGCAAGCGGTCCACCCTGAGGCGGCGGGCGGCTTGAATCGAACCGGGGGCGCGAGCGTTGATCGCCGCCGACGGCGCACGTATGGTCCCGGCGGTCGCGGCGCTTCGATTCCCACCTCCCTTGTGGAGACGGGACGCAGCGGCCAAGTGAGGTGCAGCAGGCCGCCGCCGGGCGCGGCGTCGAGCGGCCCTGGTGGGGCGTAGCCAAGTGGTAAGGCAGCGGATTTTGATTCCGCCATGCGGAGGTTCGAATCCTCCCGCCCCAGCCAAGACTCAAAGCGCTGAATTCTTGACCGAAACGGCTTTGTTCACGCGCGGTTTTTCGGGCGCATTTGGAAACAGATTCCGCGCGCCATTTGGAAACTCTGTGCTGCTTCGTTCTTCCAGCTGCTTCTGCGCCAAGAGATGCGCATGCCGCTTACGTGTCGCGGCCAGCGCGCGCCGCATCGTCTCCTTGGCATACCCGCGATAGGCCTGCGCAGTCTTGTGTCCCGAGAGAGCGCGGCCCTGGCCCTCGGTCAGCTCGGCTTCCTCCAGCTCGGTCATGCCGCCGTGCCGGCAGGCATCGAGCGTGAACAGCTCCGACACCCCCTCGATCTGCTTGCGCAGCGTCTGCACGAGCTTTTCCATGCCCGGATAGGACCACACCTTCGCGGTGCCTTTGCCCTCGCCCTTCTCGATTTTGCGCATGATCATTGGAATGCCAAGCTTAGGCAGACGGCTCAGGATATCCTCGGCTTCGGCGTAGAACTTGACGGTCTCGCCACCGATGATCTCCTCAAGCGGATGCCAGACCAACGCCTTGTTCTTGTGATGCTCGATGCGGATGGCATGCGGCCAATTTTTGCTGCGGTAGTCCGGCCAGGTTAGCAAGCCAGCCACCACGTTCTCGGGACGCTGCAGCCACTCGAAGCAGATCACCGCCACCGCTGCCGGCTCGGGCCGGCCTTGCGCGATGCAGCCCCACGCGAATTTATAGACCTCCTCGCGCGTCACCGCGTGTTTCTTACTCTTTGTGCGGCTCTTGAGCGTGAAGTCGTCCCACGGGTTCGGATGTTTCTTGTCAAACAGCTCCGGGTGTAGCCGGCGCATGATGCGCCAGACCTTGCGGCAGAGCCCGACCACCTTCTCGCCCTGCCGCAGCCTGAGTCCGTTCGGGCCGTTGATTATCCTTTCATAGATCTTGTCGGCGGCCCGCGGCGTGACCTCTACGATCTGCCGCGCGCCGATGCGCCGGCCACTCTTGCCGACGGTGTCGCATATCATCTGCATGATGCGCTCATAGTCGGGCCGTGAGCGAGGCGAGACTTTCTCGGTGTAAGCCTTCTCGGTCTTGTATTGCCTGAATAGCCAATCAATAGTGCCGTAGCGCGCGATCTTTACCTGCTCAATCGGCTCGCCCTTGCGCTGGTCGTTCCATTCATCGAACAGGGCATTTAGCGCGGCCGCCCGTCCGCCCTTGCCATCTTCGCCGCAGGCAGCTTCATAGCTGGTGCCCAAGGGCTCGTTGGCAATTTCACAACCAAGCTTGCGGTAATATTTCGGGATGCAAAAATAGAATGCGGTTGTGCCGTCGGCGAGCGTGCGGGTTTCCACGAACCGCGCGCGGGGGCGCTGTAACATCATAAATCCTCGGCGAGGTCGCGCGGCACAATTTCCGGCGCAATTGCCCGATCCAAATCGTCTCGCAACCACAGCTGACGCCTTCCTTCTTTGACCCGAGGTTGAGGATATTCGCTGCCGACACGCTTCAAGAAAGCTTCGACGGTCGGCTCTCCACAATATCCCGCCGCTATTTCGGCCGGCATACGGCGTGGCCAAGAACCCGCTGGAATTATGGCAGGGCGCGGCATCGCGAATGGTCGCAAAGTGGGCTGCGAGAAAGGCGATCTCGAACTTGTTTTATCCACTAGCTTGGTGACGGCGCATGATGCATGTCACCAACAGCGCTTGGAAGGACCTAATCAGTCAAATCGTAGAAGAAGATACCGCCGCGCATTAAAGGGATGGATTGGGCGTCGTACCGCTCGCCTCGATGACGGAATTCCCGAAGCGTCTGGCAGAGTGGCAGTCGGAGTTTTCTGAGCGGATCGTGCGGCATGGTGACTCACCATCTCGCTTACCGATCAAAGCACCAGCCTACGAATCTGGGGGTCAGAAGTTCGTCGGCAGTAAAGACGCCATGGTGCTGGAGAGATGGACGGCCGGGACTGCCGGCTATCTTCGCCACAACGGACGGGAGCACGTCCTCTGCTTTGCGCCCGCCCTATCGGGAAAGGGCGTCGGACTGATCGTCCCGTCGCTCCTGACCTGGCTAGGTTCAGCTATCGTCCACGACATCAAGGGCGAGAACTGGCAGCTGACGGCAGGCTGGCGCGCGCGCTGCAGCCGCGTCTTATTGTTCGATCCGACCAATCCGGTTTCGGCCGCGTATAATCCACTGCTCAAAGTGTGCCGTTCCGGCACTACTCGACCGATCTCCGGCGGCGAACGCTCCGGCGGCGCAGCCAGAAGGACGGGTTCACGTGGGATCGGATGACGAAATTGGCCGACGGCTGGTTTCCCGCGCCGCGTATCCTTCATCCTTAGCCCGATCAGCGCTTGGCCGTCAGATACCGAAGGTAGGAGCCGGATGCTCGAATCGGGCTTGTCCAGATCCGTGCGGGGGGTGTCCAGCAATGGGCATCCCTACCGCGATCCAACACCCGAAGGGGACGCCGGCAGCCGTGGAACGGCAAGTCACCAATTTAGTTGTTGCCCTATGCGGGCGCTCTTGATTCACAACCCGACGGCAGGCGTCAAAACCCATCAAAAGGACAGCATTATTGCTGCCCTGCGTCTAGCGCATTTCGATGTGATCTACGTGTCGACCAAGGACCCTAACGTCAAGGACGCTCTGAGGAATAAGCCAGACCTGGTAGTGGTCGCCGGTGGCGACGGCACGGTCGGGCATGTATTCACCCACTTGTCTGACCGTTCGGTTCCTATCGGCGTGGTGCCGCTGGGCTCCGCCAACAATATCGCGCGTTCTCTTGGCATTGCCGGTACGCCGCAAGAGCTTGCGGAGCAGTGGCGTATGGACAATGTCAGACCTTTCTACCTCATTGCGGTAGATGGCTTTGAAGACGAATATTTGTGCGCAGAGGGGTTCGGAATTGGCCTGATCCCGGCATTGATCAAACAGCGCGCGAAACAGAAGAGAACTGACGGCCCTGAGGACGTGCGCCGCGGGCGCCGAGTGCTCCGAAAAATCGTCGCCGACGCGAAGCCGCTCGATTTTGAGGTCAAAATCGACGGCGAGGCGCTAAAAGGCAATCTGCTCGGCGTTGAGATTCTGACCGGTCCATTTACCGGCCCGACCCTTCCGTTCGCCCACGATGCCGACCCGAGCGACAAACTGCTGGACCTAATCTGCATCGAAACTAGAAAGGCCGATGCACTCGCCGCGTGGATCGAGGCGCCGCGAGACAAGCGGCCGCCGGTCATTTCCAGACAAGGAAAGCAAATAAAGATCCGCTGGCGCGACGCGGAAAGCCGGATAGATGACAAAGTCATCGCGGCAGGTTCAAAATGGCAAGACGTAACGATCTCGTGCCACGCCAAGCCACTACGCATTCTAATGCCAGTACGCCATCCGGCGGTCCGAAAGAACGCGAAAGGTGAAGAAGACGGTAAGCTTGCAAAGCGTCGCAACCGCTAGATTATTTTCAATAGCTTGAGTGCAACTTTATAACCTGATGATCTCTATTGAGGCAAATCGATGACTTGTATAGAAATTTTCATGTAACAAATTGAGTAGATGCAAGCGGCGTTTGTCTGTGCTAAGTTCTGGCTGCTGCCTGGTCTAACCAGCGAGCGCGTTGTCCTTAGGCGCCGGTTTGATACCGTGATCCACCTTACGTTGTTCATCAACGCAATCCAGCTCGACGAGGTGCTTGCAGGGAAACTCAAGGCGCCAATAAAGTCCCGTCGGAGCAAATTCGAGACGCACCTTGCCGTTGACAGCCGCGGCAACCATGCGTTCGATGACCAGAGAGCCGAATCCCTTTTTCGTCGGCGGTCGTACCGGAGGCCCCTCCGTCTCTGACCACTTGAGCACTACGTAGGCCGGTTCACCCATTGTCGGCTCAAGTGACCAAGCGACCTTTAGTCTTCCATTCGGAACGGAAAGCGCGCCGTATTTTGCCGAATTCGTTGCAAGTTCGTGCAGCGCTAAGCCAATCGCCTCTGTCGCCGATGCGGTCAGATGTAGGGCGGGACCCGCGATTTCTATATTCTCGCGCAAAGTATCGGCGAAGGTTTCAATTTGCCGACGCACTAAGTCGGCAAGAGCAACGCCCGTCCAGTCCCGCGAGATAAGCAGGTCATGAGACGCCGCTAGACCTTGCAGACGCGTCCGGAACCGGCTCATAAACTCGTCGACGGAGTTTGCTGATTGCGCCATCTGGCCGGCAATCGCCTGAACGATCGCGAGCTGGTTCTTCGAACGATGAGACAGTTCGCGCATCAGGAATTGAAGTTGCCGTTCGATGGCTTTCCGTTTGCTGATATCGTGGATGATCGAGGAGATCGCGGTGATCTCGCCGCTAGATCCACGTATCGGAGCCAAGTTGAGCGAGACGTCGACGCGGGTGCCGTCTCGCCGCAAACGGACAGTTTCCGCCCTCACGCTTCGACCGGAAAGGACTTCGGCACGCTGCCGCTGAAACTCCTCGCGCTCGTCCTGCGGAACAAGGAGCGTCTTCGGCTGGCCGATAATCTCTTTGGCCGAATAGCCGAAAAGCGCTTCCGCACCCGCGTTCCATGTCTTTATGTTGCCATCGAGACCGACACTCATGATGGCGTCGCCCGAGGAAGCCACCAACGCCGACAGATGCGCGCTATGCGCGATGGCGCGCTCGAAGGCGAGACGTACCTCATCTAGTTCGTAGATTCGATGCTTCGCCTCGGGGAATTTGCGCCCTTCGACAAGGGCAATGACGCTCCGACTGAGGTTCCGCACAGGCTCAGCAATACGGGCAGCCTGTGCGGAAGCCAAAATAAGTGTGAGCAGCAGAATGGTAGCGCCGCCGAGGGAGAGGTATGCGATATAACGCCTGAGGGGAGCGGTCAACGCCGCCTTGGGCACAGCGATTACCGTAGTCCAGCCGGTGAGCGGCGAACGACGAAACGCATTGTGTACCGAGACGCCTTCGTAGGTGACGTTATCGAACGCACCCGTTTCGTTTGCGCGACGGGCGGCCTCACCGAGCTCGGGCCTCGCCAGTTGCCCAACGCGGCGCTCAGCGTCCAAGCTACGCGCCACATAGCGGCCGTTCACGTCGACTATCGCCGCGGCCCAATCCTCATTAAGGCCTGCGGCCGCGAAGAACTTGCTGAGATAGTCTATATGGATTTCAGCGGCGACGCCGAAGACAACGCGGTCGTCGACAATCACTGGAACCGCAACAACGACCGTGGCGTCCTTGAGCCCTTCGCCACGAACTGTTGATACCACGCGATGCCCGGCAAAAACACGCCGGATCACGTCTGGATCAACGGCGGTAGCTTGGTCTGGCCGTGCAGCCGACACCGTTTTTCCGTTCTTGCTAAAGGCCCACACTTGAACGATGCGAGGTCGCGTCGCCAGAGCCGCGGCATGTTTCTTAAAATCCGCAAGCTCGCCGGTGACGAGGTCCCCAGATGTGGCAAGCCCGAGCAGCATCCCAACGGTGTTCGCTATCTCGCGGTCGGCCATCGTTGTCACTTGGCCAGCAACGTCGACCAGTTCGACCTCGATCAGCTGGCGTTTCGTATTGGCAAAATTAACTGCCAACAGCGTTATCACGGCAACGAGCGGGATTAGAATGATCGCGACTAGTGAAACAATTTCGAAGCGAATCGTTTTCGGACGGTTCGCCCTTTCGATAAGTTGAGTAATCGGTTTGAGCATGAGCACGCTTTCGATAGACTCGCGCCTGCAAAACTTTGATCAGTGGCGCTCGGCACTCGGGTACACTCCCGCGAGGACGTTTTCATAATGAGCACGTACCCTCGCGTAGCATTCGCACGCGGCTTGCTCTAAGCCGGTTCGATTCGTGATTGTGATGAGACCGCGATCCGCTGCTTGCAGTGCTTTGGCCGCCTTGTTCAAATAGCTCCGGTGAATGCCGAGCATCTGAGCAAGATACTCTTGGGTCAG
>JBAPYK010000480.1:0-1941 GCA_049284695.1 Rhodoplanes sp.
CCACCGCGCTCCCGGGGCGCTTCCTCGACGCGAGACGGGAACGGCGGCTCCGACGGCTCGGCCTCTCCATCGCCGATATCCGGCGGCGGCCCTTTGTCTCTGGGAGCGAAAGAGTGGTCGCCTGGCTTGCCACGAGTGGGCCCGAGCTCGGCGTCGCGACGGGCGGCCAAGGAGGGTTCGGCTAATCCGGCGGGCCAGGGAGCGGAGTCACGCCGCGGCGCCGGCGGCCGCAACGGAAATCGCCGGGATGGCGGCTGTGGGCTTTCCGGTTCGTCGTGCGGCGCTGCGGGCCTTTCGTGCGGCGCTTCGGGGGGGCTGACCGCGCCGGTGTCCATCGGGGCGCTTCGGGGAGGGGTAACCGCGTCTTGCGGCCTGTCAGCCGAAGGCTCGCCCGGCGGCCGTTCAGGACCGGCCGGCATGGCGCCCGTGCGGGCGCGCCGGGCCGCGTCGGCCTCCACCTTGCGAATTGCCTCTTCGAGAGCAAGCCGCTCCCGGGTGATATCCGACTCGCTGAGCGGAGGATTCACCGACCGCAGCTGGGTCACAAGGGCGTTGCGGGCGCGTTCGTAGAGAGTACGGCGCGCCTCGCCGGTATTCTTCTCAAGGCCGGCTACGGCCTTGGCGATCAGCGGATAGTAATTGGCCATTACAAGTTATTGTCCCGCAAGTCGCCGCCCCCTGCTAGTTTTCGAATGGGTTTCGCACGAGTATCGTGTCATCGCGCTCCGGACTCGTCGAGAGCAAAGCCACCGGGCAGCCCACCAGCTCCTCGATCCAGCGGACATATTTGATCGCCTGGGCGGGCAGGTCCGCCCACGATCGCGCGCCCGCGGTTTGCTCCTTCCAACCTGCGATTGACTCGTAGCATGGAACCACCTGCGACTGAGCATGCTCGCTCGCTGGCAGATAATCGATGATTCGGCCGTCGAGCCGATAGCCCACGCACACTTTTATCTCATCAAAACCGTCAAGAATGTCGAGCTTGGTGAGGGCTAGTCCGTCAATGCCGCTGGTGCGCACGGTCTGCCGCACGAGCACGGCGTCGAACCAGCCGCAACGCCGCCGCCGGCCGGTGACGGTGCCGAATTCCCGGCCACGGTCGCCGATCAGCCGCCCGATCGCGTTGTCCTGCTCGGTAGGAAACGGTCCCGCGCCGACTCGCGTCGTGTAGGCTTTGCAGATGCCGAGCACGTAGCCGATGGCTGCGGGGCCGAGTCCGGAGCCGGTCGCGGCTTGAGCGGCGACCGTGTTCGATGAGGTGACGAACGGATAGGTTCCGTGATCGATGTCGAGCAATGCCCCCTGCGCCCCTTCGAACAAGATGCGCTTGCCTTCCCGCCGTTTGTGGTCGAGCAGTGCCCACACCGAATCCATGAACGGCAGGACGCGCGGGGCCACCGCAGCGAGTTCGTCATAGAGCGCTGCGGCGGAGAATTCCGGGAGGCTGAGGCCGCGGCGCAGCGCGTTATGGTGGGCCAGCAGGCGCTCGAGCTTCGGCTTGAGCGACCCAAGATCGGCGAGGTCCATCAGCCGGATGGCGCGCCGCCCGACCTTATCCTCATAGGCGGGGCCGATGCCGCGCTTGGTGGTCCCGATCCGGGTGGCCGACGTCGCCGCCTCGCGGATCGCGTCGAGCTCTTGGTGCAGCGGCAGGATCAGCACGACATTTTCGGCGATCCGCAGGATCTCCGGGGTGATCGCGACGCCTTGCAGGGTGAGCCGATCGATTTCCTCGATCAGGGCCGTGGGGTCGAGCACGACGCCGTTGCCGATCACTGAGAGCTTCCCGCGCAAAATGCCGGAAGGCAGCAACGACATCTTGTAGGTCGCGCCGTCGATGACGAGGGTGTGGCCGGCATTGTGGCCGCCCTGGAAGCGCACCACGATGTCGGCCTGCGCCGACAGCCAGTCCACGATCTTGCCTTTGCCTTCGTCTCCCCA
>JBAPYK010000481.1:0-2326 GCA_049284695.1 Rhodoplanes sp.
CCGAATATCGTCGTCGCAATCTGGCGGTAGCTCGCGCCGGCGAGGCTGCCATCGAGGGCGAGCAAGGCCTGCCGCAGTCGCTCCTGAACCGTGGCGGGCATTCCAGCGCAGGCGGCCGGATTCAGGAGCCGCTGCAGCGTTCGTAGACAGTCGATCCCGCCGGCCAGCTCGTCCAACCCCTCGACCTCGAAGGTGACCGCGGCGGGCCGGGCCAGCGCATGCCAGCCGTGCGCCATGAGTCCAACGCAACAGCCGTGCCGTCTCATGGTCACGACCGGAACGCCATCGGCTCCAATGACGGCGGACCGCATGGCGCGGAATGCGGACAGCGCCACGACGTTGCCGGCGTTCGCGGCGACCGCAAGGGTGCAGCGGGCCCGGAGGACGCGCCGTGCAATGGTCGGCAGCCAGGCCACGAAGGCGTCGGGCGCGGCTTGCGACGGGTCGGCAAAGACGAACAGGCCCCACTTCTCCGCCCGCGGATGACGCCGCCGTATCCGCAACAGCCGGGTTCCGTCGGACAGCGCGATCGGGCGCAGATGGCGCGGGGTTGAAGCGCGCCAGTCGAACGCGTAACCGGTGTTCCGACGCAGGAACTCCCAGGCCCAATCCCCGCCATCGAAGGGCTGATACGCGCGACTGCTTGGTTCGGGCGTACGCACACAGAGCCCGGCGCCGACAGCGGCGCCGCACCCCATCACATCCCCCTGTATGATGGCCGCTCCAGCGCAGGAATGATCCTATGGTTGCATGGCGCAGGCAGGGAGGAAATGCGGAGAGTCGATGCTCGACCCGCGGCTTTCTTTCGAATGGCTTGGGAAAATAAACCCGATAGCGCCCGGCGCAGGACGCCGGGCGAATGGACGGGGCACGAGGCCGCTGGGGTCCCGGCGGAAAGCCGATGCCGCGGGTTCGCATCTCATTATTGATGACGACGCGAACGCCCCGCCGGGCGGGCGGGGCGTCGCAAGCTTGATCGCGGTCAGTCGCCGTTGCGGCGCGACCAGATCAGCGAGAGGCCGTCATCGACCTCGACCAGCGAGGCGTAGATCGGGGCCGGGAAGCTCGGATCGTCGAGCTTGACCGAGAGGTACTCGCGGCCTTCGTTCGAGGTTTTCCGCCACGCGGCCCCGAACTCGATTTCACTGCGCCCCGCGTAGATGCGGAAGTCGGGGGCCTTGTCGTTGGCCTTGTCGACCGGCGTGATACGCGCCTTGACGTTGAGCGTGAGCGTCTTCACCGAACCGGAATAGTCGCCGTTCTCGGACTTCGTGAAGCTGCCAATGGTCGCCATCTGACTCTCCTGTTTCTCGTCGGGCCGCGCCCATCGCGGCCGCGATGGCGATCGACCGGCCGGGGGCGATCGGACCGCACCCGAGGCGCAAGCCGAAGGGCCGGAGCGCAGCAGAGGACGGCAGGCCGGAGACTTTTTGTCTCGCGCGAGGAATGCCGTCGGTCGGGGTCCCCGCGCTGCGCGCGGGGTGGCCCGGCAGGGGAAAAAGTCGAGCGGCCGCTGTTGCGGGCAGACGATCGAGGCGCAGCCGGCCCTCGGCCAGATTCGCCCATCCGAGGCCCGCGGGGCGCGCCTGGAACAAGGCGAGGAGAAGCTGCGGCAATGGCCTGCGGCCGGCAAGAGAATGAGCGTCGCGGAAGGGTAAAGACTTGCCCTGGCGCGCAAAACACGGTGAGCCGAGTCACGGCAGGACCCTGCAAGCCCACCGTCACGTTCGCGTGGGGGGCAATGGCCGCTCAGTGCGGGAACGAACCCGAACAGATAACCACGGTCGTTGTCGGAGTGATGATCGTCTTATTCCCGGCGCGCAAGCACGCGAGCAGCCAGCGAGTAGCGGAGCAGCAATCGGTCGCCATCCGCCGTCATCGCGATTGCGAACGCAGCAGCCTATTATGGTCGAAGGGCGCGTGACGGTGAGGCCCCGGTCGCATGGGAATTGCGCCGCTTCGTGACGTCATTGGTAAGGCTGACGCGGCGGCGCATGCGGCGATCTTGCCGTGCCGCCGGCGGCGCTCACGCGCTGCCGGTCTTACCGGAAGTCGAACAGCGGGATGCCAAGCTTGCGGGCTTTGTCGGCGAGGTTGTCGGTGACGCCCGAGCCGGGGAAGACGACGACGCCGATCGGCAGCGCTTCGAGCAGCTGGTCGTTGCGCTTGAACGGGGCCGCCTTGGCGTGCCGCACCCAGTCCGGCTTGAAGACGATTTGCGGGACTTTGCGGGAATCCGCCCAGCAGGCGGCGATCTTTTCGGCGCCGCGCGGGCTGCCGCCGTGCAGCAGCGCCATGTCGGGGTGCTTGGCGTGGACGCGGTCGA
>JBAPYK010000482.1:0-2414 GCA_049284695.1 Rhodoplanes sp.
GCCGGCAACGACCCACACGGGCGTCTGCCGTGCGGTGCGGATGAGGCGGCTTTCGCGCGGGAGGCGGAGCCCGGTATCGAGCACGACGCGCACCGGCGACCGGGCGGCCATGCCCGGCAAGCGGCAGGTCAGCTCGGGATCGTCGGCGAGCGCGGTGCCGATACCGATCAGGATCGCGTCGTGCTGCGCCCGCAGAAGATGGACGACATCGCGCGCGGCCTCGCCGGTAATGGCGACCGGCCGACGGCCGGCGAGCCCGACCTTGCCGTCGGATGAGACCGCGAGCTTGAGCAGCACGTGCGGGCGTCCGTCACGGACGCGGCGGGCATGCCCGGCGTGGGCGCGACGCGCTTCCTCGGCCCCGACGCCGACCTCGACGGCTATGCCTTCGGCGCGGAGGCGGCCATGTCCCCTCCCCGCCACCAACGGATTGGGGTCTTCCATCGCCGAGACGACGCGGGCGATGCCGGCATCGATAATGGCGTCGACGCAAGGCGGCGTCTGCCCGTGATGAGAACAAGGCTCGAGCGTCACGTAGAGCGTTGCGCCGTGCGCCGCCGCGCCCGCGCGCCGCAGCGCCTCGGTCTCCGCGTGCGGCCGGCCCCCTGGCTGCGTCCAGCCGCGTCCGATGATGACGGGCGCTTCGCCCTCCTCGCGCACAACGACCGCGCCGACCGCAGGGTTAGGCCAGACATTCCCCAATCCGCGCCGGCCGAGCGCGAGCGCGAGCGCCATGAAACGCCTGTCGGCGGCCGGTTGGTCGAAATTCTTCATTCGACGGTAAAGTCGCGAGGCCTGGTCGGCACAGATCCGCCTGCATAATCGAAGTGCCACCATTCCTTCGGATAATTGCGGAAGCCTTCGGCGGCGAGCGCGCGAGCAAGCCGATTGCGGTTCGCGCGGGCCTCCTTGGATATCGACGGATTCCGGGTCGCGCTTTTTGGCGAAAAGCAATCGAACGCGGTGCCGAAATCGAGGCTCGATTCCTTTGCCCGCTCGGCGAACGGGCCACCGCAGGCGCCCGCCATCGTCGGCGTCGGTAGATCGGCGTCGCTTGCGGCGATGAGGCCGATATCAACGGCGATCCCCAGCGAATGATGTGACTTCGAGGCGATGTATCCGAGCGCAAACAGCTGCGACTTGTCGAACGCGAGATAGAAGATGGGTTTCATGGCGTCGCCGCCTGCCCCGCGCGACCAAGCAGCGAAGGCCCGCACCGCCTGGACGGGGCGATAGCAGTCGTAGACCTTCAGAAGGAAACCTTCGGCCTTGAGCCGCTCCTGGGCGCGCGCGAGCGCCTCCGCCGCCGGACGCCACAGAATGCATTCCGCCGCCCGATAGCCCGGCACGCGCGCGCCGGTGAAATTGAACGCACCGGCATAGCGCATGTCCTGCACGATGGTGGGGGCCACATCCCGCAGGTGGACGAATCCGGCGGGTAGCCCCGGCTCCTTAGCCGCGGCCGCACCGGACAGAACGTTCACAGCGAGGAAAAGAGCGAAGAGCCGAGTCATGGTCATTCCCTGCCCTCGCGAGCAGCGATTCACGCCGGCAAAGGCAAATCCCGCGCAAATATTTTCACTAGATACGGCCCCCAGGCGTCGACGCGCCCACTCATCACTTGCGCGCCGGCGCAGGTCGCGCATGGTCCTCGTCGCCGGCAAGTTCGGCAAGCGCCTGCTCGAAGTCCTTCGCCTCGCGGAAATTGCGGTAGACCGAGGCGAAGCGCACATAGGCGACGTCGTCGAGCTCGCGCAGATGCGCCATCACCGTCTCGCCGATCGTCTCGGTGGTGACCTCGTTCTCGCCAAGGCTTTCCAGCTCGCGGACGATCTTGGAGATGGTCTGCTCGACCCGCTCGGGATCGACATTGCGCTTGCGCAGGGCGATCTCCACCGAACGCGCGAGCTTGTCGCGGTCGAACGGCACGCGACGGCCATTGCGCTTGATGACGATCAGTTCACGCAATTGCACCCGCTCGAACGTGGTGAAGCGAAATCCGCAGGACAGACACAGCCGGCGACGGCGAATCGCCGCCGAATCTTCGGTGGGGCGCGAATCCTTGACCTGGGTATCGAGGCTGCCGCAGCTCGGACAGCGCATCTTTGCGTCCTACTCCCGTTCGATTTCTTTCAAGCGTTGTAGATCGGGAACCGATCGATCAGCCGCTTCACCTTCTCCCGCACCGAGGCCTCGATCAGCGCGTCCTCTTCGACGCCCTTCTGGGCGAGCACGTCGAGCACCTCGGAGATCATCTCGCCGACCTGCTGGAACTCGGCCACCCCGAATCCGCGGGTGGTGCCGGCCGGCGTGCCGAGCCGAACGCCCGAGGTTACCGTCGGCTTTTCCGGATCGAACGGGATGCCGTTCTTGTTGCAGGTGATATGAGCGCGCCCCAGCGCCGCCTCCGCCAC
>JBAPYK010000483.1:0-6747 GCA_049284695.1 Rhodoplanes sp.
GCCCAGCGTCCGCAGCACGCGACGCCGATGTTGAAGCGCGCGGGGACTTCCCAGCGGAAGGTCGCGGTGAGCTCGTCGTAACTCGTAGCCCGGCGCATGACGGTTCCTGCTACTTCGCGGGAGTGGCGAGCGGCTTGCCCTTGCGGGCCTCCTACGGTCGACAGGGTCAGCAACTATGAACGAAAATCTCGCCTTGAGGCTATAGAGACGAATCGCGTGCGCTGCCTCGGAGCCGGCCTCGCACTGGCCGCGGTCCGTTGACCCCACACGTCAACAGTTCGTCAACCTCCGCCGAGATGGTTGAACACGAACAGCGGAGGATAGCAGGTGCATTCGTAGTGCCCGTGCGAGACGCTACATCTCCTGATCGCCACGGGTCGGGCTGACGCTCGAATCCATGTCAAGCACGAACCCCGATGCGGTCGACGACCATGCACGAGGTCGATCCATCGCCCGGAAAGTCAGTCAGCGCAGAAAGGTTCATATCCCTCGTCGAGCCACTGTGTCTCGACGAGGGTAGGGCGTCATTGACACCACCGATACGGCGTATGAGGTTGCGGAACCCAAGGATGTTGATGAAGGCGCAATATCGACGGTCGTAATTCGGCATTCGCTCAATGGGGTCGCTCGCGCATCGGCATAACGGTTACTCTGCGTCGAAATCTTCATTGGTCCCTTGCTCGCGGCGCCGGATGCGCGCAGCGAACTCGGTGTAATCCATTGAGCCAAAAGCCCACTCGCTCAGTAGGTCGTAGTTCTCGTCGAACCGCCCTCGCATCTCTTCAGCAATATCTGGCAGTGTCTCTTGAACAAATGTATGCAGGCGGTCGTCGGCTTCATTGCCGAGCCGAATGTCATGGTAGCCGAGCAAGTCCTTATGCTTCGCCTTTTCGGCAAGCTCTTTGTCCGCCGCGGGGATACGCTGATTGTACGTTTGGTGAAATATGACGCCGCAGCGCGCCAGCAGTCGGTAAGAGACATATGGCGTGCGACGCGCGATGATGACCGGAACGGTAGTGAGGGTTAGACACTTTCGCAGGGTTTCGAGAATTTCCTTGCGGTCCGGGTAAAGCCACTCCCGCACGTTCTTGCACTCGATACCAATCCAGCCGGCTTTGTTGTCTCTAGCCCTTTTAGCACGGGTTCCCGCTTGACACCTGGCACGCTTGGCCTCGCCAGGCCGGCTTTTTCCTTATTAGCAAAGCGGCAAAAGCGGTTGATAAGACTATTTTTTTGGGAGAATTGAGTGGAGGCCACGCCCGGAATTGAACCGGGGTAAACGGTTTTGCAGACCGCTGCGTAACCACTCCGCCACGTGGCCCCTGCGCGGATCAATTCAAGCCTGATCCGCTTGATCGATAGTTAGCGACGGCATTCCGGGCGCGCAACTACAAACGCCAGGCGCTGCTGGCGCGTCGCAGGCTCGGCCCCGTGTCTCGCCCCCTGGGCGGGTGCTCCGGCCATGCCTTTGCCCCGGCAACGCTGCTCCCTTGGAGTTTTCCCGGTCCCTCCAAGCGAGAGCGGGGGGATTTCAGCGCCCTTGACCATGGCAGCAGCCGCAGGTCACACTTGTTCTAAAGAGCGATGGCACGAACGGGATCGCCGGGAATTTCGCTCGGCGTCCCGCCCGCGGCAACGATCAGAGACAATCGATTGGGAGCAAGGAGGCGCCAATGCCTGCCGTTTCGTTGACGGTGAACGGGAAACCCGTTCGTGTCGAGGTCGAGCCGCGCACGTTGCTGGTGCAACTCCTGCGCGACCATTTGCGCCTGACCGGCACTCATGTCGGCTGCGACACCTCCCAGTGCGGCGCCTGCGTTGTTCACGTGGACGGCAAGGCGGTGAAGTCCTGCACCATGCTGGCGTTGCAGGCCGACGGCGCCGAGGTGCTCACCATCGAGGGGGTTGCCCCCGGCGATACGCTGCATCCGATGCAGGAGGCGTTTCGCCAGAACCACGGCCTGCAATGCGGCTATTGCACGCCGGGCATGATCATGACGGCGCTCGATATCGTGCGGCGCAAGGGCTACGCGCTCGACGAGCGCACGATCCGCGAAGAGCTCGACGGCAATCTCTGCCGCTGCACCGGCTACCACAACATCGTCAAGTCGATTGCGGCGGGCGCGCGGGCGATGGAGGCGGACGCGGCGGCGCCGCAAGCCGCCGAATAACCAAAGGGGACCGGCCGCCGGCAAGAGCGGTCGTCGCGGAGGAACGCGGTTGCAAGGAGCGTGACAATGAGCGCGACAGGCGTGGGCGCATCGGTTCGGCGCAAGGAGGACTTCCGTTTCATCACCGGGCGCGGCCAATACACCGACGACATTGCCCGGCCGGGTCAGGTCTACGCCGCCTTTGTCCGTTCGCCGCACGCGCATGCCGCCATCAATCATGTCGATACCAGCGCCGCGGCCGCGATGCCGGGCGTGCTTGCCGTTCTGACCGGCGCCGATTTCGCGGCCGACAAGCTCGGCAATCTCATTTGCGGCTGGATGATTCATTCCAAGGACGGCTCGCCGATGAAAATGGCGCCGCATCCGGCGCTCGCGAACGGCAAGGTCTGTTACGTCGGGGAGCCGGTCGCCGTCGTGATCGCGGAAAGCTTGGCGCAGGCGCGCGACGCGGCGGAAAAGGTCGAGGTCGATTACGGCGTGTTGCCCGCGGTGGTCGATCCGGCGGCGGCGCAGGCCACCGGCGCCCCGCAGATCCACGACGTCGCGCCGAAAAACACCATCTTCGAATGGCATCTCGGCGACGCCCAGGCGACCGACGCCGCGCTGCGCGCGGCGAAGCACATCACGCGGTTCGACCTGCGCAACAATCGGCTCGCGCCCAACGCTATCGAGCCGCGCGCGGCGATCGCCGAATACGACGCCGGCAATGACAGCTTCGCGCTGTGGAACACGACCCAGAATCCGCATGTCGCGCGTCTGGTGCTGTCGGCGTTCATCGGGGTCGCGCCCGAACACAAGCTGCGCGTGATCGCGCCCGATGTCGGCGGCGCGTTCGGGTCGAAAATCTTCATCTATCCGGAGGAAGTGGTCTGCCTGTGGGCGGCGAAGAAGATGCGGCGGCCGGTGAAATGGACGGCGGAGCGCATCGAGGCGTTCCTCGCCGACGCCCATGGCCGCGACCATGTCACCCACGCGGAAATGGGTTTCGACGAGAAGGGCAAGATCGTCGGCCTGCGGGTCAAGACCATCGCCAATCTCGGCGGCTATATGTCGACCTTCTCCTCGTCCGTTCCGACCTATCTCTACGCGACCTTGCTGTCGGGTCAGTATGATATCCCGGCGATCTATTGCGAGGTCGACGCGGTTTACACCAACACGGTGCCGGTCGACGCTTACCGCGGGGCGGGACGCCCGGAAGCGACCTATGTGGTCGAACGCCTGATGGAGATCTCCGCGCGCGAGATGGGCATCGACCCCGTCGAGCTGCGCCGGCGCAACTTCATCAAGACGTTTCCGCACCAAACGCCGGTGATCATGACCTATGACTGCGGCGACTACGCCGCGTCGCTCGACAAAGCGCTCGAACTCGCCGGCTACAAGAGCTTCGGCGAGCGCAAGCGCGAAGCGGCGCGGCATGGCAAGCTGCGCGGCATCGGGCTTTCGACCTATATCGAGGCCTGCGGCATTGCGCCGAGCCAGGCGGTCGGCTCGCTCGGCGCCGGCGTGGGCCTGTGGGAGTCGGCGGAGGTGCGGGTCAATCCGACCGGCACGGTCGAAGTGCTCACCGGCAGCCATAGCCACGGGCAGGGGCATGAGACGACCTTCGCCCAGCTCGTCGCCGAGCGGCTCGGCATTCCGATCGAGCAAATCTCGATCGTGCACGGCGACACCGACAAGGTGCAGTTCGGCATGGGGACCTATGGCTCGCGCTCGGGCGCGGTCGGCATGTCGGCGATCGCCAAAGCGCTGGACAAGGTCGAGGCCAAGGCGAAGAAGGTCGCCGCGCATTTGTTGGAGGCGGCCGAAGCCGACATCGAGTTCAAGGACGGCAAATTCACGGTCGCCGGCACCGACAAGTCGGCGGCGTTCGGCGAGGTGGCGCTCAACGCCTATATCGCCCACAAGTTCTCGGGAAGCGAACTCGAGCCGGGGCTCAAGGAAGGCGCCTTCTACGATCCGACCAATTTCACGTTCCCGGCCGGCTGCCATGTCTGCGAGGTGGAGGTCGATCCCGAAACCGGCCAGACCGCGATTGTGAGCTGGACCGCGGTCGATGATTTCGGAGTCGTGGTCAATCCGATGATTGTGGAAGGCCAGGTGCATGGCGGGGTCGCGCAGGGGATCGGCCAGGCCCTGATGGAACACGCCGTCTATGACGAGACCGGCCAGCTCGTCACCGGCTCGCTGAGCGACTACGTGCTGCCGCGCGCCGAGGATCTGCCTCCGCTCGTCGTCGACACGACGGTGACTCCCTGTCCGTCCAATCCGCTCGGCGTCAAGGGCTGTGGCGAGGCGGGCGCGATCGCTTCGCCGGCGGCGGTGATGAACGCGATCACCGACGCGATCGGAACCGAGGATTTGGCGATGCCGGCGACGCCGCAGGCAGTGTGGGCGGCGCTGCAGAAGGCGGGCCGCCGCGCGGCGGCGGAGTAATCAACCCTCTCCCCTTGCGGGAGAGGGTGGCGAGGAATGAGCGCAGCGAATTCCGAGCCGGGTGAGGGGTTTCCCGGGATCGACTCACGAACCCCTCACCCGGTCCCTCGCTGCGCTCGGGACCACCCTCTCCCACAAGGGGAGAGGGTTACGGTCTACGCAGCAGCGTGTGGGAATCGAAGGGGACGGCGGATGCACAACTTCACCTATCATCGGGCGAGCGGACTGCGGCAGGCGCAAAACCTGCTCGGCAAGTTCGAGGACGCCAAGCTCATCGCCGGCGGCCAAAGCCTGTTGCCGATGATGAAGCTCCGCCTCGCCGCGCCCGCTGCGCTGGTCGATCTTGGCAAGGTCGAAGGCCTGTCGGGCATCGAGCTGAAGGGCCGCGCGCTCGTCATCGGCGCGATGGCGACGCATGCCGAGGTCAATGCCTCGCCCGTCGTCCAGGAAGCGCTGCCGGCGCTCGCCGAACTCGCCGGCATGATCGGCGATCCCGCGGTGCGCCACCGCGGAACGCTGGGCGGCTCGCTTGCCCACAACGACCCGACCGCGGACTATCCCGCTGCCTGCGTTGCCCTTGCCGCCACCATCATCACCACCAAGCGCCGTATCCCGGCGGATGAGTTCTTCACCGGCCTGTTCGAGACGGCGCTCGCGCCGGACGAGATCATCACCAAAGTGAGCTTTCCGCTCGCGAAGAAGGCGGCGTACCAAAAATTCCGCAATCCCGCCTCGCGCTACGCGATCGTCGGCGTTTTTGTCGCCAAGCGTCCGTCGGAAGTGCGCGTCGCCGTCACCGGAGCGGGGACGTCAGGGGTCTTCCGTGTGCCTCAATTCGAGGAGGCGCTGAAGAAGCGTTTCTCGCCAAAAGCGCTGGAAGGGCTGAGCGTGCCGGCCGACGATCTGTCGAGCGACATCCATGCGAGCGCGGACTACCGCGCCCATCTCATCGGCGTGCTCGCCCGCCGCGCGGTCGCTGCGGCGACGAAGTAAAGACGGCTTTCCTTCTCTGGCGGAAAGCGGCTTCCTTAGAGGATGCAGCTCTTGCCAATCGTCATAATTATTTCTTCGTCATGCGCGGGCTTGACCCGCGCATCCATGCGGTGCGGCCGCACGTGCGGCGATTCAACATGGATTGCCGGGTCAAGCCCGGCGATGACGGGATAAGAGCGGACGGCTCAGCCGGTATGAAAATTAAGCCGCGCCGCTCCGGTTCGAAGGATTGATTGGTGACCGCACTTCCCGCCTCCATCGACGCAACGTTGGACCTGCTCGCGCGCGAGAACTATCTCGCCGACCGATCGCTTGCGACCGTGCTGTTTCTTGCGTTGCGCATTGGCCGCCCGCTGTTCGTCGAGGGCGAGGCGGGCGTCGGCAAGACCGAGATCGCGAAGGTGCTGAGCGCGGCCCTGGGGCGGCGGCTGATCCGCCTGCAATGCTACGAGGGGCTCGATGTCGCAGCAGCCGTCTATGAATGGAACTACGCCGCGCAGATGATCGCGATCCGCCTCGCCGAAGCCGAAGGCGCTGTCGACCGCGCGCGGCTCACCCACGATATTTTCTCCGAGGAGTTTTTGATCAAGCGCCCGCTGCTGCAGGCGCTCGAGCCGGACACCGCCGGCCCGCCCGTTCTCTTGATCGATGAACTCGACCGCACCGACGAGGCGTTCGAGGCGTTCCTGCTCGAAGTGCTCGCCGATTTCCAGGTGACGGTCCCGGAACTGGGCACGGTGAAGGCGGCGCATCCGCCCATCGTGGTCATTACCTCTAATCGCACGCGCGAAATCCACGACGCGCTCAAGCGCCGCTGCCTCTATCATTGGGTCGACTATCCGAGCGCCGAGCGCGAGCTGGCGATCGTGCGCGCGAAGGCGCCGGGGATTGGCGCACGCCTGTCGGCCGAGATCGTGCATGTGGTGCAGGCGCTACGCCGGCAGGATTTGTTCAAGGCGCCCGGCGTCGCCGAAACCCTCGACTGGGCCTCAGCGCTGGTCGAACTCGACGCGGTCGCGCTCGATCCGGCGATGGTCTCCGACACGCTTGGCGTGCTGTTGAAGTACCAGGACGACATCGCCCGCATCCAGGGCTCGAAGGTGCAGGAATTGATCGACCAGATGCGGTCGGAGCTGAAGGCGGCGGAGTA
>JBAPYK010000484.1:0-2484 GCA_049284695.1 Rhodoplanes sp.
TCCCGGCGCTCTCGTCGCTCGCAATGTCACAGCCGTCGCGCGTGTGGCCATCGCCAAGGCGGTCGCCGGGACCGAGCGGCGCAGCGACGACATGGCCATCTTGAAGGAGCGATTCCCGGATGATCCGATTGCTCCTCTCGTGCTGCGTGCGGCGTCGCAGCCTGCCATGCTTGCGACCGATACCGCCTTGGGGCGATCTGTCGTCGCCGATCTGATCGCCACCATCGGCCCGGGCGGCGCCGGGACGCGGGTGCTGCAATCCGGACTGCAGCTCACGTTCGATTCCGCCGGCGCGATCTATGTGCCTGGGCTTGAGGCCACGGCCGACAAGGTCAGCTTCGTGCGCGAGGGCGCGCCCATTCCCGTGCACGGGTTCTCCGCCACCGGCGCGCTGCTTGAGCCGAGGAAGCTTGCCGTCATCACCGCCTTGAGCGCCGAGATGATCGCGGGCTCCAACGCCGAGGCCTTGGTCACTGATGCGCTCACTCGCGCCACTTCCCTCGCTATCGACGCGGCGCTGTTCGACGACGTCGCCAGTGACGAGGTTCGCCCGGCCGGCTTGCGGTATGCCATTGCCGCCAGCGCCGCCTCGGCAAGCACCGATCCGGACGAGGCCATGATCGCGGATTTATCTGCGCTTGCGGCAACGGTCTCGGTGATCGGCGGGCCGATCATGTTCGTCACTGCGCCCGGACGTGCAGCCGTCATCAGCCTGCGTGCACAGCGCGAGCTGCCGTTCCCCGTGCTGGGCTCGCCGGCGGTGGCGCCCGATGATGTGATCGCAATCGCCACGCAGGGGATCGCGAGCGCGACCGACGCGATTCCGGAGATTTCGTCGTCGCGCATGGCAACCGTGCACATGGACACCGCGCCGCTGCCGATCGCCGACGGTGCCGGTACGCTGGCGGCGCCGACGCGCAGCTTGTGGCAGTCCAACGCAATCGGCATCAAGCTTACCTTCGGCGCGAGCTGGGCCTTGCGCGATCCGCGTGCGCTCGCGTGGATGACCGTTTCAGAGTGGTGACCGCATGACGCCGCAAGAGTGGAAGGAGTTCCTGGCGTCGGCGTCGCTTTTCCAAACCGACAATAGCAACCCGCGTCATTTCTGCGCCCGGCTGCAGAGCGCTCAATGGTGACCGGAGGTCACAAACCATGTCGCGTTACACCGACGAAGAGAAAGCGGCGATCATGGCCGAGGCGCGCAACAACCTCGCGCTTGCCGACAAATTGCTCGCCGAGCGGCACGCTCCGCTTAACGTCCTGCCTTTCGTGCCGCGCAAGGAGCCGGAGCCCGAGCCCGAGCGGCGAAAATATACCGATAGCGTCGTCGATCGATTGATCTGCGGCGTGCGCGAAGAAACCGCCGGTCAATTTGCGACCCTGCGTGCGGAGATCGAGGCCGACGTCGGCGAGTTGTACGGTTACGTTGCAGGCGAGCTTTCGGAAATTCTGACGACGACATTCAACACGGTCGCCGATGAATTCGAGGCAGTGCACACCACCAAAAAAGCGATCGAAACCGACATTCTCAATTTGCAAAGCGAGGTCGCGGTCCTGCGCGCCGACATGGATGCGCTCCGATCGCTCGTCGAAAAGCCTCGCAAGCGAGGTCGCGGCGCTGCGCGATGATGTCGCCTCGGTCGAGCGCGCTAATAAAGTGATCACACTTAGAGGCGCATCGTGATCGTTGAGGAAGAGGAATTTCGCCACGAGATTCGGCGCGCCTTTGAATGCGGAGTCGAGCAAGCGAAGGCGTCATTCGCCGCCGACTTGAGACAACTCGCGGACGATATGGTCGAGCAGATTTTTCAGTTAAGGCAGGAAGTGCGCAAGGCGCTCGGCCTCCCGCCGCTGGCCGGGCCCGACGATCGCGACGCGACGCTGCAATGACCCAGAGGACACGATCGCACCTTTCAGCGAACTGACCACTTATCGGGGAATCTGCCGCCAAGATAAGCCGGAGCGCTCAGATGTCCATCCTCGCCGGTGTCGATTTCCTCCTTCTCGACAGCAATCAACTCGCCGCCCTCTACCGCGCCGCTGGCTTTAACGAGACCCCTCCTGCTCGGCATAAAACGCATTGTATAACGCGTTATGTTCGTCGACCGATAATGGAGTTTCGTCGTCGAGTGCTTTGCTGAGGAACTC
Organism: Rhodoplanes sp.; assembly: GCA_049284695.1. GTDB lineage: Bacteria > Pseudomonadota > Alphaproteobacteria > Rhizobiales > Xanthobacteraceae > Rhodoplanes. Next base: position 2,149 of record JBAPYK010000484.1, read on the forward strand.
GCGCGCTTCTCTTAGCTTCTTCTTGAGTTGATAGTTTACGAACTTTTGATGATGAAGCGAACTTTCCGTATTCTCAAGTTCTGTTTTAACCTTGTCCAATTCTGCTTTAAGCTCCTCAATTTCAGCTCGCAACTCGTCCTTTCGGGGCTGACCGTAAAGTTCTGGCATTGGTCGTCGCTCCTGCTGGGGAAGGATTACCCGACTGGTAACATATACCCATGCGTGGGGTTTTGGGTAGGGGCAGCGGTTGAGCCGCTGCCGTCGTTATCAGGAAGAGGGCGAGCAGCTTCATTCCGGACAAACGAACCATTGGATATACCGGGTGAGGCCCGGAGC
>JBAPYK010000485.1:0-1613 GCA_049284695.1 Rhodoplanes sp.
GCGGCGTATGGTGCGACCATCCGGGACAGAGGCGCCGGGAGCACGAAGGTGCGGGCAGGCCGACGCGTACGATGAGCTGTGAGCTCGTGTTTGTAGCTGGCCGCCTCTGCGACTCGCCCGGTTGCGCTTTGAGCGCGAATCCGTAGTTGTCGTGTCGCCCGCCGCTCCCGTCATGGGCAACCAAAGGGAGACGCGCATGCGACGCGTGATTGGCATTGATGTTCACCGGACCTTCGGCGAGGTGGTGATTTGGGAAGATGGCGTCCTTCGGCATGTCGGCCGGGTCGATATGACCCGAACTGCGCTCGAAGGGTTGGGCAAGAAACTGCGGTCGACCGATGAGGTGGTGATCGAGGCGACAGGCAACAGCATGGCGGTTTCGCGCGTGCTGACCCCCTTTGTGGCGCGGGTGATCATCGCGAATCCTTTGCAGGTGAAGGCGATCGCGCAAGCGCACGTCAAGACCGACAAGATCGATGCGGGGACGCTCGCCAGTCTGCAGGCAGCCGGTTATTTGCCGCAGATTTGGACGCCCGACGCTGCCACCGAACGCAAGCGCCGGCTGGCGGCGCGACGCTACCAGGTCGTGCGGCATCGCACGCGGATCAAGAACGAGGTGCATTCGATCCTGCACGCGCACCTGATCCCGAAGTGCCCGCATGCGGATCTGTTCGGCGCACGCGGCAGGGTGTGGTTGGCTCGTCAGCCGTTGCCGGACGACGAGCGTGCAGCCGTGGACCGGCACGTGCGGGAACTGGATAGGCTGGCGGAGGACCTGGCCGTTCTCGACCGCGAGATCGCGCAGGCCGCGATCGACGATCCCGCAGTCAGAAGGTTGATCACGATCACCGGCGTTAATCTCACGGTCGCAGCCGGGATCGTCGCGGCGATCGGCGACATCAGCCGCTTCAAGAGTCCGCAGAAGCTGGTGAGCTATTTCGGGTTGAATCCGCGGGTATGGCAGTCGGGACTGGGCGCTGCCCATCACGGACGCATCAGCAAGGTCGGTCGCAGTCACGCGCGCGCCATGCTGGTGGAGGCGGCGTGGGCGGCGGCCAAAGCGCCCGGACCTCTGCACGCCTTCTTCGTGCGCATTCGCGCCAGGCGCGGCCATCAGATCGCCGCTGTGGCCGTGGCCCGCAAGCTCACCGTGCTCTGCTGGCATTTGTTGACCAGGGGCGAGGATTATCTCTGGGCGCGCCCGGCGCTGGTCGCCACCAAGACGCGCGCGATGGAGCTGCTGGCCGGACATCCGCAACAGAAGGGGAGCCGGCGGGGGCCGGCGTACGCTTATAACGTCAAGGCGCTGCGCGACCAGGAGATGCTGGTCGCCGCCCAGGCCGAGCGAAGCTACGAGCGCTTCGTCGCGCAATGGAAACCACGACGCCCGAAGGAACCGGCGCGCGGGCGCCTCAAATCGGCAGGGTACAAATGAGGCGGCCCGGCGACGCTTGCAGCCGACGCGCCGCTCTTCCGAGGTCGCCCGCGCGCGATAACAATAATCGCCTGCGCCGGGCAGTTCCAGTGCTGCCGGAGAGCGCCAGTCGCGGCCAGCCATCGGGTCTTTCCAATCCCGATCCGATCAAGCATGCCGCCGTGCTCGGGCCGATCAA
>JBAPYK010000486.1:0-2148 GCA_049284695.1 Rhodoplanes sp.
GATCTCGGCAATCTGCGCGTCGCGCTCAACGCGCTGGTCCGGGCGTTTTTGGATGCGAGATTGAGATGACGGGCCGAAGGGAATGCGCAAGGTTACGCAGATGCCCGGACAGACACGATGACGGCCAGAAAAAATGAGGTCGTCGTCGTTTTTGTGTTGACAGGATTCGGCGACGCGGATACGAGTTCCGAAATTCGAGGATTGGGATTGCGCCCGGAGCCGATGCCCCGGGCGTTTACGTTTTGGGGCGAGCCCGAGCGGATCGTCAGCGCTCGACGAGACGAAGTTCTGCCTGCCGCGATTAGCCATGACAGCGATTAGGTGAAAGGCAGACATACTGCTGACATCGCGGAATCGACGCGTTTGACCCAAAGGCGAACATTGGAAGGTCTATCGGTCCGTGCTCGGAATCTGTGCTGATCGCTGTTCTTTACCGCGGATCGAATGCGCTGTTTCAACGCCCGCCCGGCCAGCGGCTTGTTGCAACTCCCGCCGAAGCTCGTCGCGCTTTTCGTGGATAGAAGCAATGACCAACCCTGTCGCCAGCCCTAATCCCATCAGTGATGCTTCCGACAACTGCAGGCTTGCCTCAATAGTCTCCGGAACGGCGTCGGTGACGCCGATTGTGTAGAGATGCCTTGCGTGGGCGGCGTCGCGAGCACGCGAAACGATAAGGATGTTAGGTCTCAGCGTGCGTACCTGCTTTACGATTTCGTCAATTGCGGCCGCTGAAGCTACCGTCACGATCACAGCTTTCGCGTCCATGAGGCCACATCGCTTTAGGAATTCCGGGTTCGCTGCGTCACCGTAGAAGACTTCACGCCCGCTTCGCCTATGTTCAAGGACGGCGGCGGCGTCGTTGTCTACTGCGATATAACGGAGGCCGTGCCGATCGAGCATCTGGCCGACGACTTGCCCAACCCGGCCGTGCCCGATGACGATGGCATGAGCCGTGCCACCGCTCGGTGCAACGGCAAGCTCCGGGTCGGCTGCCTTTGGCACGCGAAACCTCGGCTCCAGGCGCCGTGCAACGAGAGATAGCGATGGAATAAGAGCCATCGTGATTGAAGTCACCGCCAGGGTGAAGCTCGATACATCGGCCTCGATAAGGCCGAGCGTCGTTGCCATTCCGATGCTGACGAATGCAAACTCACCGCCGGGGCCGAGCAGAAGGCCCGCTTCGATCGCTGCGGGCCAACGTATGCGGAAGATCCGAGCGAGGCCAATGAGACCGATAGATTTGACGGTAATTAGCCCTACGACGGCCGCAAAAAGCCACAACGGTTCGCGCGCAAGTTCGCGGAAATCGATGTTCATGCCGACCGTCAGAAAAAACAGTCCGAGCAGAAGTCCTTTGAACGGATCGATGGTCGTTTCGATGGCCTTGTGGAACTCCGTCTCGGCGAGCAACAGGCCGGCAACGAATCCGCCCAGCGCCATTGAAAGTCCTGCTATGGCCGTTGCAACACCGGTGCCGACAATCACGAACAAGGCTGCCGCCACGAACAGCTCATTGCTGCCGTCGGAGGCGACGAGGTGAAAGAGAGGCCGCAGAAGCAGACGGCCAATAACAACGATCGCTCCCAGCGCGATCGCGGCGTTCAAGAGCGCCATCAAGAGACTGGTCAGGACTGAGCTGCCCGCACCGGTGCCGACAATGGAGACAAAGAGCAGGATCGGAACCACCGCCAGGTCTTGCGCGAGGAGAACGGCCAAACTTGCGCGGCCCGCAATCGTCGCGAGGCGCCCTTGATTGGAAAGGACCTCCACGACGATCGCGGTCGACGACAATGAGAGACACGCGCCGATGATGATCGACACGGCGGGTGTATTGCCAATCAGTGCCACGACGCCGCCGATTGCGATTGTAGAGAGGACGATCTGCAGGCTTCCAAGTCCGAACACGAGCCGGCGCATGGCCTTCAGTCGTTTGTAGGACAGCTCCATGCCGATCAGGAAGAGCAAGAAGACGACGCCAAGCTCCGCGATGCCGGCGACATTCTTGGCATCGACGACGGTGACCCAGTAGAGAAATGGCACTGTACCGATGAACGAGCCCAACCCCAGCGGGCCAAGGAGCGCCCCTGCCGCCAGGTAACCGAGCATGGGACTGAGCCCCCAGCGGCGCACGATCGGAACAACAATGCT
>JBAPYK010000487.1:0-20066 GCA_049284695.1 Rhodoplanes sp.
CCGGTGTGCCGAATTGCGATCTCGGGTGATTTCATCTTGAGTTCGCCGGCAAAGTTGTTTCGCACGCCTGAGGGCGATCGGTTGTTGAAAGAAGAAGCCGATCGCCTGATGGAACAATCCGGCCTTCGGGGTGCCTCAATCGTTATCTGGACGACGACGCCGTGGACGCTGCCGGGAAACCGAGCGATCAGCTTTTCGGACAAGATCAAGTATGGCCTCTACAAGGTCACTGACGCACCGCCAAACAACTGGACGAAAGTAGGCGATCTGCTGATCATTGCGGACAAACTTGCGAACGACGTATTCAACCAAGCTCGAGTAAGCGCGTCTAAAGTCCGATCTGTTCCGGCGAACATTCTTATCGCTCTATTCTGCGATCACCCTTTGAAATCGCTCGGGTACGGCTTCGAAGTTCCTCTGCTTGCCGGCGAGCATGTGGACGAAAGCACGGGCACGGGCTTCGTACACACGGCGCCGAGTCATGGCCGCGAGGACTTCGACATCTGGATGGCGTGTGCGCGTGAACTGCGAGCGCACGGCATCGACACGCATATTCCTTACACCGTCGATGCCGACGGGAAGTTCACCAAGGACGCGCCGGGCTTCGAGGGTTTGCACGTCATCACCGAGAAAGGCGAGAAGGGCGAGGCGAACGATGCCGTGATCAAGGCGCTGATCGACGCCGGCATGCTGGTCGCGCGCGGCAAGCTCAAGCATCAATACCCACATTCTTGGCGCTCGAAAAAGCCGGTGATCTTCCGCAACACGCCGCAATGGTTCATCGCGATGGACAAGGACATCGCGGATGTCCCGGCCGCTGCCGCCTCTTCGCCTCTCCCCGGCGGGGAGAGGCCGCGAGCGGAGCGAGCGGGTGAGGGGGCGCCCACCTCGCCGGCGAGTCTCGATGCCCCTCACCCGACGCCTTCGGCGTCGACCTCTCCCCAAAGGGGAGAGGTGAAAGAGGCAAGCGTCGGCGGGAAGGTGGATTCCGGGCTCGCGCCTGCCGGCGCGCCCCGGAATGACATCGTAAGCAAGGCGGCCAAGCCCGGCGACACGCTGCGGGCGCGCGCGCTTGCGGCGATCAAGGCGACGCGCTGGGTGCCGCCGCAGGGCGAGAACCGCATCACCGGGATGATCGAGAACCGGCCCGACTGGGTGATCTCGCGCCAGCGCGCCTGGGGCGTGCCGATCACGCTGTTCGTGCGCGAGCGCGCCGGCGACCTCGAAGTGCTGGAGGATGCGCGCGTCAACCAGCGCATCGCCGACGCGTTCGAACAAGAAGGCGCGGACGCCTGGTATGCCGAAGGCGCGCGCGAGCGCTTTCTTTCGGGCCTCGTCGAAAACCCCGCCGAATGGGAGAAGATCGACGACATTCTCGACGTCTGGTTCGATTCCGGCTCGACGCACGCCTTCGTGCTGGAGGACCCGAAGAACTTCCCCGCCTTCGCGGGCCTGCGCCGCAAGATCGACGGCGGGCGCGACACCATCCTTTACCTCGAAGGCTCCGACCAGCATCGCGGCTGGTTTCATTCCTCGCTGCTCGAATCCTGCGGCACGCGCGGCCGCGCGCCCTTCGACGCGGTGGTCACCCACGGCTTCACGCTCGACGAGCAGGGCCGCAAAATGTCGAAGTCGCTCGGCAACACGATCGCGCCGCAGGATGTGATCCGCGAGCACGGCGCCGACATTCTGCGCCTGTGGGTCGCCTCCTGCGATTACTGGGACGACCAGCGCATCGGCCCGGAAATCCTCAAAACCACCGTCGACACCTACCGCAAGCTGCGCAACACCATCCGCTGGATGCTGGGCAATCTCGCGCATTTCCATGAGCAGGATCGCGTGCGCCCGGAGCGCATGCCCTCGCTCGAACGCTACATGCTGCACCGGCTCGCCGAACTCGATGCGCTGGTGCGCGAGGCTTACGCGGGCTTCGATTACAAGCGCATCTTTGCGGCGCTCAACCAGTTCATGACGGTCGATCTGTCGGCGTTTTATTTCGACATCCGCAAGGACGCGCTCTATTGCGATCCGATCTCGTCGCTGACGCGCAAATCGTGCCTCACCGCGCTCGATCATCTGTTCCGCTGCACGGTGACCTGGCTTGCGCCCATGCTCTGCTTCACCGCCGAGGAAGCCTGGCTCGCGCGCTATCCGTCGGACGACGGCTCGGTGCATCTCGAGCTCTTTCCCGAAGTCCCGGCCGCCTGGCGCAACGATCATCTCGCCGAGCAATGGCGCAAGGTGCGCACCGTGCGCCGCGTCGTGACCGGCGCGCTCGAACTCGAGCGGGCGGCCAAGCGCATCGGCTCGTCGCTCGAAGCCGACCCGTTTGTCTATGTCTCGAACGAGGAGCTTTTCGCCGCGATGGTCGATATCGATCTCGCGGAGATCTGCATCACCTCTGCAGCGACGCTGGTGGAAGGCGAAGGTCCCCCCGACGCCTTCCGCCTGCCCGATGTGCCGGGGGTCGCCGTGGTCCCGCAGCTCGCGCAGGGGACGAAATGCGCGCGCTCATGGAAAATCTCGCTCCATGTGGGGGACGACCCGAAATATCCCGATGTCAGCCCGCGCGACGCCCAGGCGTTGCGCGAACTGGATGCGCTCTATCCGCCGGAGGAATGAGCAGGCGAGCGGCAACGGCCGCAGGATGAGCCGGAGCGCCCTCTCCCATTGTGGGAGGGGTGGCGAGCGAAGCGAGCCCGGGTGAGGGGTCCTTCACGACGCGCGAACCACCCCTCACCCGATTTCGCGGCGTCCAGCCGCTCAACCATCCCTCCCGGAAAGGGGGTCCGGTGTGCCGTCGATGGCAGCGTCTTTTTCCGGGTTGCGCGGTCGGCCCCTCGTTCTCGGCCTGCTGGTCGCGGCGGGCGTGGTCGTCCTCGATCAGGCATCTAAGTTGTGGTTATTGTTCATATTCGACCTAGAATTGCGAACGCCCGTCCGCCTCGCTCCCTTTCTCGACCTCGTCGTCGTCTGGAACACCGGCATCAGCTACGGCCTGTTCCCCCAGAGCGGTGCGCTCGGCCAGTGGATGCTGCTCGGGATCAAGGCCGTCGCCGCGGTGCTGCTCTCGGCCTGGCTCGTTCGCGCCGAAAGCCGGCTGACCGCGGTCGCCCTCGGCCTGATCATCGGCGGGGCGGTCGGGAACGCGATCGACCGGCTCGTTTTCGGGGCGGTCTTCGACTTCATCCTGCTGCACCTCACCACGCCGAGTTTCACCTTCCGGTGGTACGTGTTCAATCTTGCCGACGTGGCGATTGTGGCCGGCGTGATTGGGCTAATCTATGAGGTCTTGATTGGCCGGAACGCCGTAAAAGCGCCCTGATCAGAGCTATACAAATAAGATGAACTGGGTGATCCGCCGCAACTCGGCGTTGGTCCTCGACCGGGGGGAGTCATGTTTCAGCGAGTTCCGAGGCAAGGCCTTGTGCGCGCCGCCATGGCGGGCCTCCTTGCCGGCCTTGTCGTTTGCGCCGTCATCGTCGGCCCGGCGCGGGCCGAGGACGACGACGACGAACTTCTAGACGTCAAAGTCTTTCGCGGCATGATGCGCGGTCTCGGACTGAAGCGAGGGGATGAGGGCGCCATCGACTACCGCGAGCGTTCGCCCTTGGTGGTGCCGCCGAGCACCGATCTGCCCGTCCCTGAAAATCCCGCCCTTGTCGAGCGCAATCCGCAATGGCCGGTCGATCCGGATGTAGTCGGAAGGCGGGAAGTCGCCAAACGAAAGCAAAGGGCGATCAGCGCGGAGGAGGACGGGCGCGCGTTGACTCCGGCCGAGCTTAATAAAGGCATACCGCGCGGCGGCCCGCCGCCGGGCATTGCGAAGTCGGCGGAAGAGGCGATGAGACAGAGTCACCCGTCCGAGCTTGGTTTCAAGGGATTCGATAATATGCGTGAGCTTTTCGGCTTCGAACACAAGCCGGAAACGCGCACGTTCGAAAGCGAGCCGAAGCGTACCGACCTGACGCAGCCGCCGCCCGGCTACCTGACGCCTTCAGCCAGCCAGCCATATGGACTCGGCAAGGACACGAGCGTGGCGAAGCCGGCGGACCCAATGGATAAGCCCGTTGGTTCGGATCGCTAGCCGCGGTTCGTAAGCGAGGTCGGCCAGCACATTGACAGGCGCTTGCGGCGGGTTTTCTCCCCTGGCCGCTGAGAAGAACTCGCTGCCGCGACAAGCAATTGGATGCGGATAGATTAACGGTCGGTCAGGCCGCCGAATACCGACAGCGCGGTCGATCGTGACCGTTTTGTCATTTGAGGCGGCGGCGCTTTTCCGAAAGAATGCCGGACAGCAACCGTCAAGCGAGGTTGGTCATGATGGGTCGAGCCATGTCGTGCGCTGCCGCGCTCGCCTTTGCCGTCGTCGTTGCGGCGCAGCCGATGGCGGCCCCGCGGGCCTACGCGCAGGACCCGAAGGTGAGCGACTTCAAGCTCGCGAATGGACTGCAGGTGATCGTCATCCCCGACCACCGGGCGCCGGTCGTGACGCACATGATCTATTACAAGGTCGGATCATCCGACGAGCCGCCTGGCAAGTCGGGCATCGCCCATTTTCTCGAACACCTCATGTTCAAGGGCACGGCGAAGAACCCGGCCGGGCGTTTTTCACAGGTGCTCGGCACAATTGGCGGCCAGGAGAACGCCTTCACCACGGCCGACTATACTGGCTACTATCAGCGCGTTCCGCGCGAGTACCTCGGTAAAGTGATGGAGTATGAGGCCGACCGCATGACCGGCCTCGTGCTCAGCGACGCCGTCGTACTTCCCGAGCGCGACGTCGTGCTGGAAGAATACAACATGCGCGTGGCCAATAGCCCCGAGGCGCGCCTTGGCGAGCAAATGTCGGCCGCGCTCTATCTCAATAATCCTTACGGACGGCCGGTGATCGGCTGGCGCTCGGAGATCGAGAAGCTCAATCGCCAGGATGCGCTCGCTTTCTATCGGCGCTTCTACGCACCGAACAATGCGGTCGTGGTGATCGCCGGCGATGTCGCGCCGGACGAGGTCAAGGCGCTCGCCGAAAAGGCCTATGGCGCGGTCCCGCGGCAGGCGGACGTCGAGACGCGCACGCGGCCCGAGGAACCGCCCCCGGTCGCGGTGCGGAAGGTTATCATGGATGACCAGCGCGTCGCTCAGCCGAGCGTGCACCGGTACTATCTTGTGCCCTCCTATTCGACCGCCAAGGGCGACGATGCGGAGGCTATCGATGTGCTGGCGCAGATTCTCGGCGCCGGTTCGAACAGCCGGCTTTATCGCCGCCTCGTCGTCGATAAGCCGCTCGCGACCAATGCCGGAGCCTCGTATCAAGGCTCGGCGGTCGATGCGACCAAGCTCGCCATCTACGCCACGCCGCAGCCCGGCGTCTCGTTGCCTGATCTCGAAAACGAGATCGACGCGGTTATTGCCGAGATCGTTGCCAAAGGCGTCGCCGCCGATGAGCTGGAGCGCGCCAAGACGCGCATGATCGCCGACGCCGTGTATTCGCAGGACAGCCAAGCGAGCATGGCGCGCTGGTTCGGCGTCGCGCTGAGCACCGGCTCGACGGTGCGGGATGTCCTGACTTGGCCGGATCGAATCAAAGCGGTCAGCGCCGCTCAGGTGCAGGCCGCCGCAAAGACCTGGCTCGATAAGCGGCGATCCGCCACCGGCTATCTCGTGAAATCTCTGCCAGGGCCCGAGGAGAAACGCTCGTGAGCGGCTTTGTTTGGATCGGGGCTCGCCGTGCCTTGGCGCTTGCCACGCTTTTTTTGGCGCTGTCGGCGGGCTTCGCCCTGTCGGCTTCGGCGACGAAAATCGAACGCATCACCAGTCCGGGCGGCATCGAAGCCTGGCTCGTGCGCGAACCCTCGGTGCCGTTGGTGGCGATGGAGTTCGCGTTCCGCGGCGGGTCGAGCCAGGACCCCGCCGACAAGCCCGGCCTCGCGCACATGGTCACGACGCTGCTTGACGAGGGCGCGGGCGACCTCGACTCGCGCGCTTTCAGCGAGCGCTTGGAGGATAAGGCGATTGAGCTCAAATTCATCGCCGGTCGCGACACGATCACCGGCTCGCTGCGCACGCTGGTCGACCATCGCGACGAAGCGTTCGGCCTGCTGAAACTCGCGCTCACGGCGCCGCGCTTCGATCCCGACGCGGTCGAACGCATGCGCGCGGCGATCCTCGCCGAGCTGCGCCGCCAGAGCACGCGACCGTCCGACCTCGCCGACCGGCAATGGTGGGAGACCGCCTTTCCTGGACATCCCTATGGCCACGCCATCCAGGGCACGGTTGAGAGCGTCGAGGCGATCACCGCCGCAGACCTCAAGGCGTATATCGACCGGATCTTCGCGCGCGATACCCTCAAGATCGGGATCGTCGGGGATATCGATGCGGAGACGGCCGGCCGTCTGATCGATTCGGTGTTCGGCGCGCTCCCGGCGCAGGCCAAGCTCACGCCGGTGCCTGACGTCGAGCCGCAGGCGTTGGGGCGACGCATTCCGGTGAAGCTCGATGTCGCGCAAGCCTCGCTCGTGTTCGGCGGGAAAGGGTTGGCGCGCCTCGACCCCGACTACATGGCGGCCTATCTCGTCAACCATATCCTCGGCGGCGGCAGTTTCACCTCGCGCCTTTATCATGAGGTGCGCGAAAAGCGCGGGCTCGCCTATTCGGTCTATTCGATGCTGTTTCCGCTCAAGCACACCGCGGCGTTCTTCGTGATGACGGGAACGCGGGCCGACCGCGCGAATGAGACGATCGACGTGATCGAAAGCGAGGTTCGCCGCATCGCGCAGGAAGGACCGACCGCGGATGAACTCGCCAAGGCGAAGTCGCATGTCAAGGGCTCCTATGCGCTGGCTTTCGACACATCGCCGAAGATCGCGAACCAGCTCGTGCAGATCCAGCTCGACAAATTGGGGATCGACTACATCGACAGGCGCATTGCGATGATCGACGCGGTGACGCTCGACGACGCCAAGCGCGTGGCGCAGCGGCTTTTCGGCGGTGGGCTCTTGGTGACTGACGCCGGTCCGACGCAAGGCGCTGTCGGCAAGGCCCCGGCCGTGCAGTAGCCGCCGGCTCCCCAAAGGGGCGGGGCTGTGCGATAAGCGCCGCGGTATCTTCACGCGGGACAACGCATTGCATCGCTCCGCTGGCGGCGCGCCATGATTCGGATTACCGATACGATCGCAATCGGCGAGGACGAAATCGCCGAGCGCTTCGTTCGCGCCGCAGGTCCCGGCGGGCAGAACGTCAACAAAGTTGCGACCGCGGTGCAGCTGCGCTTCGACGCGCGGCGCTCGCCGTCGCTGCCGGAGGATGTGCGCGCGCGCCTGATGCGCCTTGCCGGCCGCCGGGTGACGCAAGACGGCGTGCTCGTGATCACGGCGCAGCGGTTCCGGACGCAGGAGCGGAACAGGGAAGATGCGATCGAGCGCCTGGTTGCGCTCATCCGGCAGGCTGCGGTTCGCCCCATCCCGCGCCGTCCGACGCGGCCGACCGCCGCCTCGCGCGAGCGCCGCCTCGCCGCGAAGAAGCGTCGCTCCGGCGTGAAGTCGCTGCGCGGCGCGCAATTCGCCGACGAGTAGCCGTCACAACGCGTCAGGGATGTTTAAGGCTTGCGGCGATCGCGAGCAGTTTGGGCGTTTGCTCGTGAATTTCGGCGCGAACCGCGCGGTCGAGCCGGCCGAGCCAGCCGGAGGGGATGGCCGCTGCGCCGTAAGTGGCGCCGGCCAGCATGCCCGCCAGCGCTCCGGTCGTGTCGGCGTCGCCGCCCTGGTTCACGGTCAAGACGACGCATTCGGGAAATGACGCCGTATTGAAATAGAAATGCAGCACCGTCTGCATGGTGTCGACGACGAAGGCCGAGGATAGCCCGCGATAGGGATCGAACCGAAACACGCGGTGCTCCTCGATAAGCGCCTCGGCGATGACGCGCGCTGCAGCCTTCGTCTCGCTCGCAAGCAGCACATGCATCATGCGCACGAGCGCGAGGGCAGCCGCGTCCGACAGCGGGTGATGGTGGGTGACGTGACATTGCGCGGGGCACCACGCCGCGGCGATGTCGGGGTGGCCGAATGTCGCGAGCGCGAGCGGCAGGACGCGCATGGCCGCGCCGTTGCCGGCGTCGCCCTCGAAATAGGGTGCGGCGATGCTGCCTTCGGTGAGATAGCGGCGGATGCCGCGCCGGCAGGTATTGCCGACATCGACCGGGCCCGTTTTCAGCCAGGCGGCGAATTCCTCACAGAGATCGCGCGGGTCGAGGGCGCGGCAGCGGATCAAGGACCGGCCGAGCGCAAGCGCCATCTCGGTGTCGTCGGTGACCTTCCCCGGCGTGAGCTTGAGCCAGCCGCCGCCGACGATCCGGTCGTGCACGCCGTAGCGTGCAGCGATCTCGCCCTTGGTCATGAACTCGACGGTTGCCCCGAGCGCATCGCCGATGGCGAAGCCGAGATAGGCGCCGAGTGCGCGATCATGTAGCGTCAGCGCGCTCATGGTTTGTGCTTTCCCCTCGCCCCTTGCGGGGGAAGTGCTTCCGTGCCGAGCGAGTGAGGGAGCGGCTTGTCCGCAACGCCATGCGAGAGGATATCCGCTCGCTCGGCGTGGAATTCGTCGCGCTTATCTCTCATCGCCCTCTCGCGCGACGGAGAAGCAAATGTGGTGCCGGTTCGACGGGAGAGCGGCGTGGTTTCCGCGCGGACTAATTGTCCTTGAGTGGTCGCATTTTCTGCGGCGAACCGGTTTCCACTTCGCCGGAAAATTCTCTAATGGCTGGCGCCGTCAGACATAGCTGGCGGTGACGAGATAATCGCCGCCGATCACCAGATATTCGCCTTCGCCCTTGAGCGGGTGCACGGAGAGGAGAGTATTGAAGAACGCGATCTTGGGCAGCGGCACCCGGGCCGTGAGGATCATATCGCCGAAACAATCGGCGACGCCGCGGTCGCTGGAGAACGAGGTGAGGCTGTTGAGCCGGACGACCGCGGTGCGTTTGTCGATCCGCCTGACGATCTGGTGCTCGTCGAACGCATTGACCCCACGGTGCAGCGTGAGGTGGGTTTCGCCGGGCGCTGCAAACCGTTCCAGCGCCCATTGGCAGAACTCATAGAGCAGATCGAGCTGCGTATAGATCGAATTGTTGTGAAAGCGGCTCGACATTTTTTCTTCCACATAGGTCGCCCAGGCGGGACCGGACCGCGCGAGGATTTCCTTGTGGAAGGTCGGGAAAATGCCGAAGCGGCTTTCGACCCAGCCCTTCAGCACCGCGCCTTCGCGGCCGTTCGAGTCATAGCCCCAGCCCTTGAGCAGCCGCAAATAGGACGACCGATAGCGGCGTGGCCCGCCGCCCGGGCGCGCGGGCTCCTGCTGCTCGGGATCGATGCCGAACATCGCCATCATGTAAGTGGAAAACGCGATGCCCGCGTCCGGCAGGTCGGGCGCCTGCGACAGCATCTCGAACAAATTCTTGTTCATCTCGCGCGCGCCCGACACGTGCAGGGGTACGGGATGTTCGTTGTAAATAAAGCTCGCGAGGAGTTCTGTGGACACGCCGACCAGGTTGGTCGAATGTCCTACCCGGCTCCGCTGCGCTGTTCGACCTTGCACTTGCGGCGCCGCCGCCTCGGCTGGCACTGGCGATGGTTGCGGCGTTTCGCAAGCGGCGCGACCAGCAGGGTGCGCTGACGGCAGGGCACCGGTTTGTAGATCAAGCGTGCCCGGCATCTTTCACCACATATCCGTCCGGCTTCGTATTGGCCACGGAAAGCCTTAATCCCGAGCGGTCGCATTGAGCTATGTCATGGCTCATTGCACTGCTTCCCCCCGAATTGATTTGGCGGCGCAGCCGTTTTGGCCCGCCGCCGTTACAGAACCGTCATGAAACTATGACGGGGCGTAGCGCTTTTTGCCAGACGATTCAGCCGCTTCAGGCGCGATGACGCTTGTGTGTGTCTTGAAAAGCGCGTTCGTGCGCTGCCCGCAGGGCGTTAATCCACGTCCTCGACGGTGGCGGGGCCGGTGCCGAACGCCTTCTGGGCGAGCGCCGCCTCCATGAACTGGTCGAGGTCGCCGTCGAGCACTGCGCCGGTGTTGGAGGTGGAGACGCCGGTGCGCAGGTCCTTCACCATCTGATAGGGCTGCAGCACGTAGGAGCGGATCTGGTGGCCCCAGCCGATATCGGTCTTGGCGGCGTTCTCGGCGGCGGCCTTTTCCTCGCGCATCTTCAACTCGCGCTCGTAGAGGCGGGCGCGCAGCATCTGCCAAGCCTGGGCGCGATTGCGGTGCTGGGAGCGGTCGTTCTGGCACACCACCGCGATATTGGTCGGGATGTGGGTCAGGCGGATCGCCGACTCGGTTTTGTTGACGTGTTGGCCGCCGGCGCCGCCCGAACGCATGGTGTCGGTGCGCACGTCGGATTCCTTGATGTCCACCACGATGCGGTCGTCGACCACCGGGTAGACGTTCACGCTGGCGAAAGAGGTATGCCGGCGCGCATTGGCGTCGTACGGCGAGATGCGCACCAGCCGATGCACCCCGTTCTCGGTCTTGAGCCAGCCATAGGCGTTGCGGCCCTTGATCTGCACCGTCGCCGATTTGATGCCGGCCTCTTCACCTTCGGTCTCTTCCAGCCACTCGACCTTGAATCCGTGCTGCTCGGCCCAGCGCGTGTACATGCGCAGCAGCATATTGGCCCAATCCTGGCTCTCGGTGCCGCCGGCGCCGGCATGCACTTCGACATAGGTATCGCTGGCGTCCGCCTCGCCCGCCAGAAGCGCTTCGAGCTGACGCCGTTCCACATCGCTCTTGAGTTTGCGCAGCGCGGTCTCGGCTTCCGCGATCACGCTTTGGTCGTTCTCGGCCTCGCCCAGCTCGATCATGGTGACCTGGTCGTCGAGCTCCTGCTCGATGCGGCCGATCGCGGTAAGACTGTCCTCGAGCGCGGTGCGCTCCTGCATGACCCGCTGGGCGCGCTGGGGATCGTCCCAGAACGTGATGTCTTCGGTGAGCTTGTTCAGTTCGGCGAGCCGGGTGCGGGCCTTGTCGACATCAAAGATGCCTCCTCAGCAGCCCGACCGACTGCTTGATATCTTCGACGGTTGCTTGGGTTTCCGCGCGCATTATCTGTTTCCGAATTGGCCGAGGCGGTGCTGCGTCCCCGATGCCTGTTCTTGCGGCATGTAGCGATATCGGGCGCAAGGTGCAACTATGGCGAAATCACTCGTCGCTCGGCTGAGCGCGCGCCGAACACCCCGGTCGAATGCAAGCAACGCATGACTGACGACATCGTTTTCGACAAGACCTTCGACCTTGGCCCCGGCCAGGTGGAGGAGGTCGCGCCCGGCGTGCGCCGGCTCCTGTGCGACAATCCAAGTCCGTTCACCTTCAAGGGCACGGTGAGTTACATCGTCGGCCGCGGCGAGGTCGCGATCATCGATCCGGGTCCCGACGATCCCCGGCACATTGCGGCATTGCTCGACGCCGTCCGCAACGAGAGCGTGACGCATGTGTTCGTCACCCATACCCACGTCGACCATTCGCCGGGTGCGGCCTGCGTGAAGGAAGCGACCGGGGCGATCACGCTTGCGGAAGGGCCGCACCGCGCCGCCCGCCCGCTTCATATCGGCGAGGCGAAGCGGCTGGAAGCCAGCGCCGACAGCGATTTCAGACCCGATCATGCGCTCGCCGACGGTGAGATCGTTGCCGGGAAGGGCTTTGCCATCGAGGCGGTCGCCACGCCGGGCCACACCGCGAATCACATGGCGTTTGCGCTGAGGGGCACGGACCTGTTGTTCTCCGGCGATCATGTGATGGCGTGGAACACCTCGATCATTGCCCCGCCCGATGGCGCGATGAGCGATTACATGAACTCCCTCGACAAGCTGCTGCGGCGGAGCGAACGCGTCTTTTTGCCCGGCCATGGCGGCCTGGTTCGCGAGGCGCCGAGCTTCGTTCGCCAATATATCGCGCACCGTCACGCCCGCGAGGCGGCGATCCTGGCGAGGCTTCGCGACGGCGAAGCCGACATTCCGGAGTTGGTGCGCGCCATCTACGTCGGACTTGACCCCCGGCTCGTGAGCGCTGCCGGGCTTTCCGTGCTTGCCCACCTCGAAGATCTGGTCGCGCGCGGACTGGTTGCGACCGACGGGCCGCCGGCGATCGCCTCGGTTTACCGCCTGGAGCGCTGACGGCGGCGTGGCTCGGCCTTCGGCGGCGTTGGGGGCGGCTCCGGCTTGATCGAGCTTGCGGCTTCGTTGATGTCTTCGAGCAGGCTGATCACGCGCTTGGCGTTGACGCCGAAATCCCATTGTCCGTAACGCGAGGCGGAGCGGACATCGACGCGGGATCCTCCGCGCGTTCCACGAATGCGAATGGCAACGTCGTCACGAAACCCCATGATCGGCGTGTAGGCGATCGCCTCGATGTAACCGTCGCGGCGGCCCGGGATTGGCGGGCGCGCATCGATGATGCGCCAGAGCGGCGCGATCACGTTGTCCCTGCGCTTGGCGAGCGCCGCCATGACTGCAGAATAAGCGCTCTGCGGCGGAATGGCGAGATCGAGCGGCTCGATGTCCGGATAGAGCTTCTTTATTTCCTCCGGCGTGCGGAGCCCGGCATAAGCCACGGGATTGGCCTGACGCGTGCGCAGGCGCGCGATTGCGTCAAACGCCGGCGGATCGACCGGGTCGCTCGACACGTCAGCCATGATCGGCTTGTTATAAGCCGTCGCCGCAATAAAGGCGGGATAGGCGCAGAGCGCGAGCCCGATCAACAGGCCGGTCACGGCGTAGCCGAGGCCGGCGCGACCGCTGCGCCAGATCGCCACGAAGGCCGCAAAGGCGAGCAGGATCGCAGCGACCGCAAGCCCTAGGCCAGCCGCAAATGTCACCAAGGCCGGAATGATGTCGAGCAGACCCGAGCGCGCGATGACGAACGCGAGCAACACAACGGCGAGCGAAAACAAGCCGACCCGGCGCGCCCAGACGGCCAAGTTAGAGACGGGCTCTTCGGCGATGCGACGTCGCGCCATCTCAAGTTCCCGGCAGGTCGGACTCGCTCACTCCGTCACCGATAGAACGGAGCGCTGGCGCTGGCAACGCCGTTGCAGGCGCGAATCATCCGCGGGCGACGCACGCCGAGCCTAGAAAACGCTCGAAGCAGCAAGCGCAATCAGCTTCCCTGCGCGAAATGCGCGAAGGCATCGCCGGAGCCGGGCGCCAACACCACCACCGGCGTTCCGAGTTTGGCTCGGTTATAAAGGTCGATCACGTCCTCATTGACCATGCGGATGCAGCCGGAGGAAATGGCTTTGCCGATCCATTCGGGCTGGTTGGTCCCGTGAATGCGGAACAGGGTGTCTCTGCCATTGGCGTAGAGATAGAGAGCGCGCGCGCCGAGCGGATTCAACGGGCCGCCGCTGACGTGGTTCGGCAGGTCGGCGAAGCGGCGCTTAATGTTATCCGTCGGGGTCCACCCCGGCCACTCGGCCATATTGCCGACCTTGGCGACGCCGGAGAAGGCGAGCGCCTCCTCGCCGACGGCGACGCCGTAGCGGATCGCCTTCTGGTTCGGCAACACGAAATAGAGATAACGCGCGTCGGAATCGACGACGATTGTTCCCGGCGCCTCCTTGCGATGATAATCGACAAGATGACGGCGGAAGGCCATCGGGACCACAGTGCTGGAGTAGGGGGCGCTTGCCAGGTATTCGCGGTCGCGCGGCTTCAGGTTGGTCTCCGGCGCCGGCGCGGGCGTCGCCGTCACGCAGCCACCGACTGCGAGGCCAAGGACAACTAATAGCACCGCCCTCGAAGTCATCGCTGGCCCCCACCCCTTCTTATCGCCACGACGCATGGATTACGTCTTATTAGGTGTAACTCAAAACAATGTCGTCGTTCTAGGAGTCGATGGCTCCTTGCAACGTAAACGACGGTTACTGTTGCCCGATTGCCGCAGCTTCCGGCACTTTTGGCCAAAATGCGGCATCAAGCCATGGCTTACCCATCCATCCTCGATCGACGTGTGTATTATTTGACCGGGCACTCTTAACGACACGTTTACGATTGCCGCGCGTTTATAGGACGGCCATGGCGGGACGGAGCAAATGCCCTGTTCTTGGACCTATTCTTACTCAATTCCGCCGAGGTGGACTTGCAAGAGGGGCTCGAAGCCCGGCTGGACAACATGAATCCTGGTCTGTGGGGCGGAAACTGGTGGAGTGACAAATGACCGAGTCTTCCAATTCGTCAAAGGCTGCGAGTAACAGCGCCAAAGACTTTCCCGCGCTCGGCGCGGGCTACCGCGAGATTGGGATTGCGGCCGTCGCCGCCGCGGTGCGGTGCCAGCACATGGGCGGGCATGCTGACGAGCACGCCAGCAGCATTCGCAATTCGGGGCAGGCCGTTCACCTTCCGTGACTGATTCGCTGCGCGCCGAACCCGCCCGCTGAGGCGGGTTCGGGCGCTTCCCGACACTCTCCGACTTCCTGCGCATGACGGCCAGAGCCGCTGGCGCGGCACGTCCCAAAGGCGGCGTCGCGGGGTTCGGCTTTGCGCTTGCCGGGCGCGCCGACTTGGGCGATTCCTGGCTTGAAGCTCAGCCTTTCCGCGTACGCGCGGCGGGGCGTGCTGTCGGAGCCTATTCCACATGCTGTCGGTCAATATTCCGCGTGGCGCGACGCTCGAACGCATCATCGTCGCGCCAGACGGCAAAATCCCCGAAGGGGCCGTGTGGCTTGACCTTCTCTCGCCGAGCCCGCCCGAAAGCAAGCTGGTGGAGCAATCGCTCGGTCTTGCCGTGCCGACCCGCGAGGAGATGCAGGAGATCGAGCCCACCAGCCGGCTCTATGCGGAGAACGGCGCACGCTACATGACGGCGACGATGATGTGCCGGTCGGACACCGACAACCCGACGACGACGGCGGTAACCTTCATCCTGGCCGACCGCCGCCTGATCACGGTGCGCTACGACGAGCCCAGGCCGTTCACCCTGGTCGCCAACAAGTTTGCACGCGCGTGTCCGTCGGCGCTGACCGGCGAATTGGTGCTTATGGAGTTGCTCGATGCCATCGTCGATCGAGCCGCGGATATTCTCGAGCGGATCAGCGCGGAGGTGGATCGGATATCGCAAACGATTTTCGCGTCGCCGGAACGCTCACTGCGCTACCGCGACATCCTGACGTCGATCGGCCGGCAGGGCGACCTGACCTCCAAGGTGCGCGAATGCCTGGTGTCGATCGGCCGCCTGTTGCTCTATCTCGCCAATGAGGCCGATACGATGCGCTGGGCGAAGGACCAGCGCGCAAGCCTCAAGGGCATGCAGCGGGACGCGCAGTCCCTGTCCGATCACGCGACCTACCTTGCCAATAAAATCACGTTTTTGCTTGACGCGATGGTCGGCGTTATCAGCATCGAACAGAACAACATCATCAAAATCTTCTCCGTCGCCGCCGTTGTATTTATGCCGCCGACGTTGATCGCCTCGCTTTACGGAATGAACTTCAAGCACATGCCGGAACTCGATTGGGGTTTCGGCTATCCGCTGGCGATCTTGCTCATGATCGTCGCCGCGATCATTCCCTACGTCTATTTCAAAATTAAGAAGTGGCTGTGATTCCACAAGGATGAGCGATCAAGGTCCGCTGAAGAGGTGCGTCCAAAAAGCATCCCTGAGGGGCGGTCAGCGGCATGGCAGCGTTGTCGAAAAGCTGCTATAGGGCCGAGTTCAGCATTTCTAGCGCCGCCAAATCGGGGGAAGCGCATGCACGCGACGATCAGTATCCCGTCATATGTGAAAAGCCAACGGCTGAAGAACTGGGTCATGGATATGGCCGAGCTCTGCAAGCCGGACAACATTCATTGGTGCGACGGCTCGCAGGCCGAATACGACGCGATGTGCGAGGCGCTCGTCAAAGCCGGCACGTTCATCAAACTCAATCCGGAAAAGCGCCCCGGCTGCTTCCTCGCCCGTTCCGACCCGAGCGACGTCGCCCGTGTCGAGGACCGCACCTATATCTGCAGCGTCAACAAGGACGACGCCGGGCCGACCAATAACTGGATGGACCCGCGCGAGATGAAGGCGACCCTCGAGCCGCTGTTCAACGGCTGCATGGAGGGGCGCACGATGTACGTGATCCCGTTCTCGATGGGACCGATCGGCTCGCCGATCTCCTATATCGGCTACGAGATCACCGACTCGCCCTACGTCGTGGTCAACATGAAGCTGATGACCCGCATGGGCCGCGCGGTCGACGAGGCGCTCGGCGAAAGCGACGTGTTCGTGCCGTGCATGCACACCATCGGCGCCCCGCTCAAGCCCGGCCAGAAGGACATTTCCTGGCCGTGCAATCCGACGGTCAAGTACATCGTCCACTATCCCGAGGAACGCTCGATCTGGTCCTATGGTTCGGGCTATGGCGGCAACGCGCTCCTGGGCAAGAAGTGCCTCGCGCTGCGCATCGCCTCGGTGATCGGGCGCGACGAGGGCTGGATGGCCGAGCACATGCTCATCCTCGCCGTCACCGATCCCAAGGGCAAGAAGACCTACGTCTCTGCCGCCTTCCCGAGCGCCTGCGGCAAGACCAATTTCGCCATGCTGATCCCGCCCAAGGAGATCGAGGGCTGGAAGGTCACCACCATCGGCGACGATATCGCCTGGCTGAAGCCGGGCAAAGATGGTCGCCTTTGGGCGATCAATCCGGAGGCCGGTTATTTCGGCGTCGCGCCGGGGACGAACTACAAGTCGAACCCCAATGCGATGATCTCCTGCGCAAAGAACACCATCTTCACCAATGTCGCGCTCACCGACGACGGCGACATCTGGTGGGAGGGCATGGACGGCCCGCCGCCCGCGCATGCGATCGACTGGCAGGGCAAGGACTGGACGCCCGATTGCGGGCGCAAGGCGGCGCATCCCAACAGCCGCTTCACCGCGCCCGCGGGCCAGAACCCGGCGATCGATCCGGATTGGGAGAACCCGGCCGGCGTGCCGATCAGCGCCATGATCTTCGGCGGACGGCGCTCGACCAATGTGCCGCTCGTCTATCAACCGCTGAGCTGGGCGTTCGGCGTCTATGCCGGCGCCACCATGGGCTCGGAAATGACGGCCGCCGCTTTCGGCAATATCGGCGAGGTGCGGCGCGACCCGATGGCGATGCTGCCCTTTGCCGGCTACCACATGGCGAGCTATTTCAACCATTGGCTCGACATGGGCCGGCGGGTCGGGATGCCGCCGCGCATCTTCTGCGTCAACTGGTTCCGCAAGGACAAGGACGGCAACTTCCTGTGGCCGGGCTTCGGCGAAAATATGCGGGTGCTCAAATGGGTGGTCGAGCGCGCCAACGGCACTGCGCGCGCGCTTGAAGGGCCGCTCGGCTATATGCCGACCTATGACGACATCGACTGGCGCGGCCTCAACTTCACCCGCGAGCAGTTCAACGCCCTGATGGCGGTCGACAAGGCGGACTGGATGAAGGAGATCCTCGGCCACGAGGAGTTCTTCATCAAGCTGTTCGACCGGCTGCCCAAGGAACTTCTCTGCGTGAAGGACCTCTTGCTCTCGGGCCTGTGGCGCTCGCCCGACCACTGGGACCTGCCCGACTACGCACACAACAATTAGCGCAAGGCATGCGCTTCATCCTCCTCCGCTTCGGCGGGGGAGGCGAGCCGCTCGCAGGGCGGCAGGGCCGCCGGCACCTCAACGCTCTTGATGTCATCACCGGGCCGGCGCAAACCGCCGTGACCCGGTGATTTTATTTGACCCTTTCGTTTTTCGTCACCGCCGGGCGTGACCCGACAATCCGCAACCTCCTCCCGCGTCGCTGCAGCCAAGCCTGCGCAGGCTGGCAAGCTTGCCTGCGACGCTCCCTCCCCCGTTTGCGGGGGAGGGTTGGGGAGGGGGCCTCCTGCACGGATTGCCGGGTCACGCGCCCTCCGGCGCGGCCCGGCAATGACGAGGAATGGGTCGCCGTTTTGCAGTGGTCACCATGCGCGTCGCATCTATAGCCCTGGCCGCCGGCGCAAGACGCCGGTTTCGTCGACTTTACGCAGCGCGGCGAGCTCGGCTTCAGTCGGCTCGGGGATGACATGCGCGTGCGGAGACACCTTCAAGTCCCAGCCGGTATTGGCCGTGATCTCCGAAATCCTGGAGAACGGATACCAGGCGTCGAGTTCGAATTCTTTCGTGTCGGGATGCGGGCGCAGGATGCCCAGGGTGGTGACGATCGCCGTCGGGCCGCCGCCGACAAAGCCGCGGCGCATGCGCGCATCGCCACCGTCGAGATAGCCCGGCGAACTGACATAGCTGACGCGTTCTGCGAACCGCTTGCGTTCGTGGGCGACCATGATGAGGTAGCGCTTCGCCCCGCAGGCGATATCATTTGCGCCGCCGGCGCCCGTCAGACGCGTGCGGGGAGGTCGGTAGACAGTCCCGATGTCGCCGTCCCAGATTCCTGTCGTATTGACATTGCCGAACTTGTCGACCTGCGCCGCGCCGATGATTCCGACGTCGCAGCGACCCGACGCGACCAGGCAGCCGAGCGCGTCAAGCGCGGAGGTGAAACTCGTCGCGTTGGTCGAAATGCGGTTGCACTCGATTCCCCAGGGAAGGCCGCCGACCGGCGTCGCACCGTAAACGCCGCCCTCGGTCATCGCGCGCACGTTCGGGGCGTGGAAGGCCTTGGCGAAATAACCCGCCAGCATCGCCAGGCCGACGCCGAAAATGGCGATTTCGCCGTCGCGAATCTCGCGACCCGCGGCGATCGCCATCATTTCTAGTCGCGTGTAACCGTCAGGTTCGGGCATGGTCACGCTGTCTCGCGCGTATCGTGCAGCTGCTCGATGTCCGCATTCGACAGAATCCATTTGCGATAAGGATCGAGCAAGAAGCTCGTTGGGCTCGCCTGCAGCGTGGCGCGGCGTTCGTCCCCGATCAGGTCGAGATAGCCGTCGAGGTCGCTATAGCCGTCGACATAGTCGCGGATGTAAGCGGCGGTTCCTTCGGCGGTGGCGAACGCATCGTTCATCAACTTCATATGCGCTTCGTCGAGGTCATACATGCCGGGCGAGCTCTGCGGCCAGGCCGCGAATGGCCAATGCACCACCGCGTCGACCACGATGTCCGGAATTCGCACCAGGTTCGGAAACTGGCGCACGCATTCGGTGTGCACGATCGCGTCCGCGACTGCGACGACGCGTTTGGCGGCGCGGGAGAGCTCGAAACGGCTCCACTCGGTGCCGAGCATGATGCAGTTTCCGAGCGGGTCCGCGAGCGTCACGTGAATGGCCGCAAGATCAGGTTTGAGCGGGCTGAAGACCCCGATCTCGCGCCCGGTGAAGGGATCGACGACGGTCGGGATTTTGCTCCGGCTCGGATAGTCGTGCGGCGCAAACGCGCTTCGGTATTGCAGGTCTGAGCCGACATTGACGGTGGCGGGAACGAACGGCCAATTGAGCGCGCCGCCGAGAAAACGAAGCGGCATCGAGAGATTGGAATAGTCCTCCAGGAGCAACCGCCCGCTTTCGACCGCGCGCCGCAACCCGTTGGCAAGGCCGAACACTTCAAGGCCGGAGAAGCCGCACTCGGCCCGGCTCACGGCGCCGGCGGCGGCGAGTAGATTGAGTTGCTGGCTGTTGCAGTGGAAGACGGCATGCAGATCGGTCCGCTTCTGCCGCAGCAGCTCGCGGCCGAACACGATGGCGTCCGAGCCGATCGGCAGCGCCGCGCCGCTCGCGTACTGCATCCCGTCGAACGTATAGCGACACACCGCCTCGGCGAGCGTTATGAGCTTCGGATGCCCGGTCGGGGTTTCCAGAGGGCGGTGATTGAGGGGCGTTTCGGTCGGCATGATCTCAATGATTGCTTGGAACGGTTGGCGCAAATCGCGGCTCGCCCGAGCGGTATATTCGAACCTGAGCAGAACGCCCGCAATCGTGCCTTAGCCAAAGTGGTCAGCGGCTGCCGGCGGCTCGAGGCGCCGGACTTTGCCGACGCTGCGGCCTAGCCCTGCCTTCTTTCCACCTCTCCCCGGCGGGGAGAGGTCGGCGAGCCTTGAGTGTAACGAAAGGCGAGCCGGGTGAGGGGGGCAGCGG
>JBAPYK010000488.1:0-1676 GCA_049284695.1 Rhodoplanes sp.
ACGAGTTTCTTGATCGCGTTGAAGGTCGCATCCACCGGCCCGTTGCCGGTCGCCTGCGTCGTCTCGTGGCGGCCGTCGATGTCGAGCGTCAGCGTCGCCGATTGCGGCCCCATGGTGCCGGCGATCACGGTGAGCGACAGCACCTTGATGCGGTCGTGCGCGGTTGCGATCTCCTCGTCGACCAGGGCCTCGATGTCCTCGTCATAGACGTGCTTCTTGCGGTCGGCGAGCGCCTTGAAGCGCAAGAAGGCGTCCTCGATCTGATTGTCGCCGAGGCGGTAGCCCAATTCCTCCAGCTTGTGCACGAAGGCGTGGCGACCGGAATGCTTGCCCATCACCAGCGCCGTCTGCTTCACGCCCACGCTTTCCGGCGTCATGATCTCGTAGGTCTGGCAGTGCTTGAGCATGCCGTCCTGGTGGATGCCGGACTCATGCGCGAAGGCGTTACGGCCGACGATCGCCTTGTTGTACTGCACCGGAAACGAGGTCACCGCCGAGACGAGCTTCGACGCGCGCGTGAGCCGGGTCGCGTCGACGCCGGTCCAGAACGGCAGCACGTCGTTACGCACCTTCATCGCCATCACGACCTCTTCCAGCGCGGTATTGCCGGCGCGTTCGCCGATGCCGTTGATGGTGCATTCGATCTGCCGGGCGCCGGCGCGCACGCCCGCGAGCGAGTTGGCGACCGACAGGCCGAGATCGTCGTGGCAGTGCACGGAGAAGCGCGCCTTGTCGGAGTTCGGCACGCGCTCGCGCACCATCTGGAACAGGGCGAAATATTCATCGGGCACGGTGTAGCCGACCGTGTCGGGAATGTTGATGGTGGTCGCCCCGGCGGCGATCGCCGCCTCGACGCAGCGGCAGAGGAAATCGTGTTCGGTGCGGGTGCCGTCCTCGCACGACCACTCGACGTCATCAGTGTAGCTGCGCGCGCGCGTCACCGACGAGATCACCATCTCGTAGACCTGCGCCGGCTCCATCTGCAGCTTCCACTTCATGTGGACCGGCGACGTCGAGATGAACGTGTGGATGCGCCCGCGCTGCGCGGGGCGGATCGCCTCGCCGGCGCGGTCGATGTCCTTGTGCCCGGCGCGCGCGAGCCCGCATACGACGGCGCGCTTGGTGCGCTTGGCGACCTCGTTGACGGCGAGGAAGTCGCCCTCCGAGGCGATCGGGAAGCCCGCCTCGATGACGTCGACGCCCAGCTCGTCGAGCACCTCGGCGACCTGAAGCTTCTCCTCATGCGTCATGGTCGCGCCAGGCGATTGCTCGCCGTCGCGCAAAGTGGTGTCGAAGATGACGACGCGGTCCTTGTCGGACTGAGCGGGCGTGGTCATGGGGAAGTCCTTCTCTTGATCCTGCGCCCTTGTGCGGGCGCTCCTCGGGTCCATCTCGTCGATCGCCCCTGAGTGCCCTGGCGCAGAACGCCCGGCCGGCCCTCAGGGGCTGATAAGCAGAAGGAGGCTCCCGGGAATGAGGGCGGCCGCGGTCAGGGCCGGAAAAGCCCGCCGCAGGATCGCGCGATCGGTGCGCGTCGACATGCCTAAACCCTCGTCATCATTGCGCGCCGCCGCCACTCACTCTCGCGGGCGGAGGCCGGCGCAGCCGCGATCTTTGTACCGGTTCGGTTGGGCGAGAGCAAGAGCGGCGGCCCCGCAACAGCGTGTCCCGGATCA
>JBAPYK010000489.1:0-3496 GCA_049284695.1 Rhodoplanes sp.
TTGGGGAACATCGAACGCGGCTCCGTTAGAAAAGATCGGAACCGCGTTAGATCGTAAGCGGTTCTCTGCCCCCACATTGATGCTCGTGCGCGGGATGTCGCAGGCTTCTCGCTGATTTGGCGGGAAGGTTTCGCACATATGGCCGACACTATATGCGACACGAAGCTTTCGTTTGGGCGGGTGGAGACACGGGGGTGGGACGCCGCCGGCGCTGGACGGCACTGGAGAAGGGGCGGATTGTCGCCGAGGCGCTCAATGCCGGGGTTCCTGTTGCAGAGATTGCGCGGCGGCATGACATGAGCTCGCAGCATCTGTTCAACTGGATTCGCGCCGCGAAGGAGGGCCGCTTGGCGCTTCCGGCCGATGAGGGTGCGGTGTTTGTGCCGATTGTGGCGGCCGCGACGGAGATGAGGAAGGCGCCGAACGCTGCGGCGTCTACGCCCATTGAGATTGGCATCAAGGACTTTGTCGTGCGTGCCGTGCCGGGCATCGATATGCGCCTGCTGATCGACGTGCTGCGCGCCGTGAAGGCGGCCGCATGAGCACCATTCCTGGTCTGCCGCTATCGGGTGGCGTGCGGGTTCTGATCGCGGCCAAGCCCGTAGACTTTCGCAAAGGCGCAGACGGCCTGGCGGCGCTGGCCAAGGAAGTCTTGGCGCAGGACCCGTTCTCGGGCGCGATCATCGTGTTCCGCGCCAAACGCGCCGACCGCGTGAAGATTCTGGTTTGGGACGGCAGTGGCCTTGTGCTGGTTTGGAAGCGCTTGGAGAAAGGCGCGTTCAAATGGCCGCCCATCATGGACGGCGTGATGCGGTTGTCGCCGGCGCAGTTGGCTGCGCTAATCGAAGGGGTTTAGAAGTACCCCCAAGGCTGATGATGACTTGCCCTTGCCAAGGGATATCGAAGTCATCGATCCAACCCATCCGCTTTTTGGCCGGCGCTTTCGCCTCCTCTCCATTGCACGAGGAACGTGCTCGGATTCCTGTGCGCGCGTACAATGGCGATTCGGTCTCACGCTGCTTGTGCCCCTGGAGGTCACGAATCTCGGGCTGCGTAAAGAGCAGCGGACCATGCGAACCAGGCTTAGCATCGAAGCACTGGAAGATTTGGTTGCGACGGCCGAAGGAAGCGAGGGCTCATGCCCATCGAGCCTCGGGACGTCTGGCGCAATCTGCCGGCGGCGCTCCGCCGGACGATCGTCGACGATATCGCCGCGGTCTTCCGGGAGATGAACCATGGGCTCGGAGCTCGTCCAATCGAATCATCTGAGCCGCAAGGCCGTCGTCTATGTTCGTCAGTCGACGCCGCACCAGGTCGTGAACAACCAGGAAAGCCTGCGGCTCCAATACGCGCTACACCAGCGCGCGCGAGAACTCGGGTGGCATGAGGCCGACATTGATATCATCGACGCCGATCTCGGCTTGAGCGGAGCCTCTGCATCGCTGCGCCAGGGATTCAAGGATCTTGTGGCGCGCGTCACGCTCGGAGAAGTAGGCATCATTTTATCGATTGAAGTCATACGGCTGGCGCGCAATTGCTCCGATTGGTACCCGTTGCTCGACGTCTGCGGTCACCGTGCTTGTCTCATCGGCGATCGCGACGGCATTTATGATCCCGGCACTCCAAATGGTCGCCTCCTGCTCGGGTTGAAGGGCACGATCTCGGAACTCGAATTGCACACCATCCGCGGGCGGCTTACGGCAGGCCTGTTGGCGAAAGCAGAACGCGGCGAGTTGGCGCTGCAACTGCCGACCGGCTTTATCCGCGACGCGTCTGGCGTCGTCACCAAGGACCCGAACCGTGAAGTACAAGAGCGCATTGCATTGCTCTTTGACTGCTTCCTGAGCGTCCGCACCGCAGTGAAGGTCACAAGGGTTCTTGCCGCTCGCGGACTCACGCTGCCGCGCCGCGATCGGCACGGCGACGTATGCTGGAAGCGCCCGAGCATTCCGGCCGTGACCGATATCTTGAAGAATCCCGCCTATGCCGGCGCCTTCGTCTACGGTCGAACGCGCCAGAAGCCATCGAGTCGTCCGGGAGGTCAACCGATCAAAACACCGCGCCCACCTATGGACTGGAGATTCGTGGTGAAGGACAAATACCCAGCCTACATTGATTGGGCGACCTTCGAGAAAATCCAGGCCATGCTGCGCGACAACCGAGCCGAATACTTGCGCAACAAGAGCCGCGGCATCCCGCGCGATGGCGCGGCGCTGCTGCACGGCATCACCTGGTGCGGCGAGTGCGGTCACAAGATGGTCGTGCGCTACAAAGGCGGCAGTCAATATGTTTGCAATCACCTGCGTCAGCAGCACGACGTTCCTGTTTGTCAGTGCCTGCGTGCAGCGCCGATCGATGCTCAGGTGGCCGCTGCATTCCTTGAAGCCGTCGCGCCCGCAGAAATCGATGCATTATCACGGGCCCGCAAGGCGCAGCTTCAGGCAGACGAAGCACTACGGCACGCCGAGGAACGACAGATTCAGCGACTGCGCTACCAGGCGACGCTCGCCGAGCGTCAGTTCAACCGTGTCGATCCGGATAACAGGCTCGTGGCCGGCGAGCTTGAGCGGCGTTGGGAGGAGGCTCTCATCGAATTACGCCGCGCAGAAGAAACGCTGGCACGACGGACGAACTCAGCTCCGGCGCCGTCTGTCGGCATTGATCCCCGCTTGCGGGCAAAGGTGGTGACTCTTGGTCAACGCCTCCCAGCCCTCTGGGCAGATTCGACAACGCGTCGAGAGCACCGCAAGGCACTCCTGCGCTGTTTGATCGATAAAGTGGTTTTGCGCCGCAGCGCGCGTGATCGGGCGGAGGTGCGCATCGTGTGGCGCGGCGGAGCGACCACCGAGCTCACCGTGATGATGCCCGTCAACGCCCTGACCGCGCTGCCTCGACATGTCGAGATGGAAAAGCGCATTTGCGAATTGGCCAACACCGGCCTCTACGATGACGAGATCGCGCGGATTTTAACCTCAGAGGGACATCGCTCGCCGTGGCGAGGCACCGAGGTCCTCGCCAGTACAGTTCGCGGTATTCGCCTTCGGCATCGCATTAAGACGGCGCGGCAGCGGACCCGCTGGCCTCCTGTCCCTGGATGTTTAACGGTGGCACAGCTCGCGGAACGTCTTCGGATTCCGCAAAAATGGATCCACACTCAGCTCAGGCGCGGAGCCATTCGCGCGATGCATGAACCGTCTGGCCGCTATCTCTTTCCAGATACGGAACCTGCCATGCAGGCTGTTCAGAAGTTGCGGGACCACCACGTAGAGCATGTCGATCTCACGGGAGGATCAGCATGAAAATGAGGGGTATCAATAAGGGTGATCGACCGAGCTGCGCCGGCGTGATCGTCACCGCGCCGTCCGCCGGCGACGGCCAGATGAAGCGCCCACGCTCCAGCCGCTTCGCGAACAGGCACAGCCCCTGGCCGTCATGCCACAGAACCTTGATCAGCCCACCGCGGCGGCCACGGAACACAAAGAGATGCCCGCTATGC
>JBAPYK010000490.1:0-2349 GCA_049284695.1 Rhodoplanes sp.
CGGCGCGCATGCGGTACCCGTGCCCGGCGAGCGCCCGCACCACATGTCGACCGAGAAAACCGGAGGCGCCGAAGATCGTGACGAGCATGTCGGAATTGGAAATCGCGGTCATGGTCGCCGCTCCCGAAAGCGCAAGGAAGGCCCCGCCGCACAAGAACCGGCGCGGCCGCTCCTTTTTGGGCTTTGTTTTTCGCTGCCGCAACTTTCGCCGCCACGCCGACTTGGAGCCCTCCTGGTCCCCCCGTCGAGGTTGTTCCGAATCTCCGAACCCCGACCGGGCAATGTCATCAACACCGCAATCCGCATCATGCTCAGCGCAGTAGTCCGCAGCCCAGTTTCGGTGCCTATCATATTGTTACGTTCCTGACCCCTCAACTGACTGGTCTAACGGCCGGCCTCTGGCGGCCCTCTACACGATCCTGCTTTGCGCTCGCCTATGACCTGTTCGGGCTGTCATCGGATTACTTCCGCGTGGTCGCCAATCTCTGGGCGGCGAGTTTCCAGGGGATACAACTCGGCTACGAGGGCTTTGCACCCGACGATGCAGACTCCTCCTCAATCCGCTTCCCGGTCCAGGAAGAGTTGGAAATCCAAATCATGGCCGGCCAGCCGAGCACCATGCTCAACGGCGGCTCCGATCACGCTCCACCACATCTTGAAACGCGTCTTGGCGGCGGCGTTGCGGTTGGCGAAGTGATTGATGAGGATGATCGGCAACGTGAAGCCGAGCGCAATGCGCAGGAGCTCGGCGGCCGGCAGGCCGAAGACCCCGCAAACTGAGGTCGACGGCTACCCCGAGCTTATCCCGCGGAGGTTCGGGCTAGCCGCTGCTTGACCGCGATATAGTCATAGACCATCTCGCAGACGCGCTGCTGCACCAAAAGCACCAGGCCGGCCTCGTAGTTCCGCCATGCAGCCTTAGCGATTTGGTCGACAGGCCAATCGGCGCGATCCGCCATGAGGAAGCCGCGATGGTAGATCATCCACTCGCCCGGCTTGGCTGCCTTCGCCCAGGCGTCGAGCATGCCGGCGGCTCCGGACAGCCTTACGTGCTGAGTCACCGCTCACCCTTCCTCTTGAGGCCAGCCGGCGGATCGCCTCCAGGCGCGAGATTTCATCCCGTTGCTTGGATACCATGCGTCTAGAGCCGCCAGCGGCTCAGGCAAGTTTAATCCGACCCGTGTCCTTTGATACGGCTTTATTCGTTCATCAGGACAGTCACTTCGTCACCATCTGTTGTCATAGCGGCAAACCGACCGGGGTTCCTCCGCTGACAATCTGGATGAGAACGGCGGCGACCCGCGATGGCGGACGCTGGGGCATCGGTGCCGTCCACAAGGTGCTGACCCGCACGGCCTATATCGGCCGGCACCTGGGCTCGCGATGGCAAGCTCGTCGAGGCTGAGTTGGCGCCGCCTCGACGGTCACAACCAGCTGCCAAAGCTGATCACAGGTGTGAAGTTCGCCGACGGAATCGAGGTCGTCGCCCTACCGGCCGAACCTCAAGCCCAAGCCGCCTGATCCATCAGGCCATCACCGAGATTCGGCGATAGCTCCATGAAGGCCGCGCGGCACGACTATCTGGCGCGCGTGCGCGTCAAGCTCGGCACGGTCGAGCGGCTTTATCTCGACGAGCTCGTGAAGACCCGCGATGCGCTGGAAGGCCTGCAGGCCTTCATGGCTACTGCCACCATCGATGCCTTTGAGCAAGCGCGGCGCAATCGCAAGCGTGTCGAAATGCCGTTCGCGCACTTGAAACGCATCTTACGCCTCGGGCGATTGCGTTTACAGGGGCCGTGCGGCGCACAGGATGAGTTCACGCTTGCGGCGATTGCTCAGAACCTGCGACGGCTTGCCAAGCTGCTGGCCAGACCACGACCAGCAAGTCACCAGATGTGTTGCGTAAAGTGGTGGGGCGTCGGCGATAAGTGTGTGGCCGCACTCTCGTGAGTGCTGACGGCGAACAGGCTGCAGTCGGTGCCGAGGCCTTGTGCTGGCCAGCAATCGGGGCAAGAATTTCAGTCAGCGGACTGGGTTGAACCGTCGCAATCGTTGATGGCAGGTATACCCGTAACAGGAGTGCAGAGCATGAGAGGTGACCCGACAGTCATCGATTATCTCAACAAGGCGCTGCGCCACGAACTCACAGCGGTGAATCAGTACTGGCTGCACTACCGCCTGCTCGACAATTGGGGACGGCTTTCCTACCATGCAGACGTTCGTCGCGCTTCATATCGGTCAAACGGTGAAGGAGGTAGTCGAGCGCGACTTGCAAGCTGAAATGGAGGCGCGTGCACTTTACGAGGAGGCCGCGACCCACTGTCACTCAGTCAAGGACTACGTGACCCG
>JBAPYK010000491.1:0-3517 GCA_049284695.1 Rhodoplanes sp.
CGTCATGGCCGCGACGTCGTCGTCGCTCACGCTCGCGCCCGCGCCGCCCCGCGCCGATGATGCGCACGAGATCGCGCGCCTTCAGCCGGCCGCCGCCACGAGCCGCCGCGGCGTGCCGCCAATCTCCGCTTCGATCTCGCCGCGATGGCGATTGGGCATGGCCTGTCCTTTCCGGCCGGGTCGGCCGAACTCCGTTCCGGGATTAACTTAAGTCCGCTGAAAGTCGTTGCGTTCTAGGTTCGATAGAGACGTCACTGAAAGGTCGATAGGAAGGTCAGGTCTCGATCGCTATTTGCGTTTGCAGCACGCAATGGTTAGCTCAACGAACGGTTTCGAGTACGACGGCTGCTTTCGCGCGCGGCCTGGTCCCTGTCCAAGACATCAGCGAAATCGAGGGAGAGAACCGACATGATGCGCAAAATCGGCGTTGCCATGCTCAGCGCGGCGCTCGCATTCGGCACCGCGCCGGCTCATGCTTGCACCGGCATCAGCCTCAAAGCCACGGACGGCGCGGCGATCCGCGGCCGTACGCTCGAGTTCGGTTACCCGTTGCGTTCGAACGTGCTCGTCATCCCCGCGGGTCAGAAGATGACCGGCACGCTGCCGGACGGCGGCAAAGGCCTCAGCTACACCACACGCTATGCCATGATCGGCGCCAACGCGTTCGATCTGCCGGTCATCATCGACGGCATCAACGATCAGGGGCTTTCCATCGGCCTGTTCTATTTTCCCGACTACGCCGAATACACCGACGTGACGCCGGAGAACGCCAAGCAGGCGCTTGCGCCCTACGAGTTCGGCGCCTGGGCGCTCGGCAATTTCGCCACCGTCGACGAGGTGAAGCAAGCGGTGAAGGACATCGTGCTGGCGCCGACGCCCGCCCCCGGCTTCGGCAGCGGGAAAGGCATCGTTCCTGCCGTGCATTTTTTCATCCAGGACAAGAGCGGCAAGTCGATCGTCGTCGAGCCCGTGAATCACACCCTGAAAGTGTCTGATGCGCCGCTCGGCGTCATGACGAATGCGCCGACCTATGACTGGCACATGACTAATCTGAATAACTACCTCACCCTCTCCCCGACGGACGTGACCTCCGCCAAGCTCGGCCCGCTGACCTTGGAGGCGTTCGGGACGGGCGCGGGGCTGCATGGCTTGCCGGGCGACTTCACGCCGCCGTCGCGCTTCGTCCGCGCCGCGATCTTCGCGCAGTCGGCGACGCCTAACGCCACCGCCGACGACGCGGTGCTCTCGGCCTTCCATATCCTCAACCAGTTCGATATTCCAAAAGGCTCGGTCAAAGGATCCGTGGTCAACAGCGCGGCCGTCGAAATCACCGAATGGACGAGCGTCGCCGACCTCAAGAATCTGCGCTGGTATTTCCGGACGTTCGAAGACCAGTCGATCCACATGGTGGATCTAAAACAGGCGCTCGACGCCGCGAAGGGCAAGATCGCCACCATCAAGATGCAAGGCCTGGTCCAGCCCGTCACCGACGTCTCAGCGAAAATCGCCGGCGCGAACTAATCAATATCAGGGAGCAGGCCGCGCGCTGCTTGAACTTGACTTGATCCTTTTGCGTTGAGCCGGCGGGATCACCGTGCGATCCCGCCGGCACGTTCGCTGCTTTGAAGCATTGTATCTCTTCGCGAAAGGCATCCCGCCATGGCAAATGTCATCAGCATCTGCGGCAGCTTGCGCAAAGGCTCCTACAACCGCATGGTCATGAAGCTGCTGCCTGGGCTTGCTCCTTCCGGCTTGGCGATCAAGGAAGCGCCGTCGTTCGCCGAATTCCCGCTCTACAATGCGGACATCCAAGATGCGACCGGTTTTCCGGAGCCGGTGCATGCCCTTGCCGACGCGATCCGCGCCGCCGACGGCGTCATCTTTTGCACGCCCGAATACAACTTCTCCCTGCCCGGCGGCCTGAAGAACGCCATCGATTGGGTGTCGCGCGCGCCAAACCAGCCGTTCGCGGGCAAGCCGATCGCGATCGAATCAGCTTCCCCCGGCCCGCTCGGCGGCGGACGCGTTCAATATGATCTGCGTCGGGTCATGGTGTTCCTGGATGCCTTGACCCTGAACAAGCCCGAAATCTTCATCGGCAGCTGCGCGTCGAAATTCGACGAAGCGACCGGCGACCTGAAAGATGAAACGACGCGCAATTTCCTCAGGCAGCAGCTGGAAGCCTTCGCAACGTTCATCGACCGCCATGGCGGCAAGGCTTGAGATGGCGGCGCTTCGGCGCATCTTCGTCCCGCTAAGCACTCCCCGTTACCGCTTGACCTCTTGACGCCGGGCAGCGCAATAGGACCGATTGTCTCGAACAGCCGGGAGCTCGGGAGGCACCATGCTCGCATTTCAACAACGAGGAACTATTATCGCCGGCGTGTCTTTCGACATTCCAGGCATGGGCTACAAGAACCCGCGGACAGGCCTGATCGAAGGCTTCGAGGCGGACCTCGCCAGAGCCATTGCGGACAAACTCCTCGGCGCGCCCGACCGCATCGATTTTTATCAAATCACCGACGAGAAACGCATCCCGGCCCTGCAAAGCGATCTGGTGGACATGGTGTTGTCCCAGCTGACGATTACTCCAGACCGTGCGGAACAAGTGGATTTCTCGATTCCTTATTACATCACCCGTGAGGGGCTTCTGGTGCCCAAGGGAAGCGACATTAAGGGGTTGGATGACCTCAAGGGCAAGCGGATCGCCGTCACCGAAGGCTCAATCTCGCTGCGGAGAATGCGCGCCTCTCTGCCTTCGCTACCCGGCGCAACACTGGTCATCACACCGTTAAGTTTCGGAAATCTGGAGGCGGTGGCGAACGGCGAGGCCGATGCGGCCTCCAACGATATGATCAACTTGACGATGATGCATCGGGCCTCCGACCATCCGGAGCGGTATGAGATCATCGATATCGGCGACAGGTTCGACAAGAAGCCCTTCGGCGTCGCCGTCAAGAAGGGCAATCACCCTTTTATCGATCTCTTGAACCGGGCGGTCGAGGCCCTCAAAGGTGCTGGCGAAATCGACAGGCTGTTCAACAAGAACTTGGAGGCTGCCGGCTCGCGCTCCGCGTAGTCGCCACCGTCGCTCGGTGCCGCGCTTCATTGTGAGCTTTGCCCATGCGTCGCGCGTTCGTGACTGCCGATGTTTTCACCGCCACGAAAGGCGCCGGCAATCCGCTCGCCGTGGTTCTGGATTGCGTTGGACTGACGGACGCGCAAATGCAGATGATCGCGCGGGAGTTCAACATCTCCGAAACGACGTTCGTCTTTCCGCCGAAAGCCCCTGATCAGGCGGCTTTCGTGCGCATTTTCACCCCGGCGCGCGAACTGCCATTCGCCGGCCATCCCATGATCGGCACGGCGGTGGTCTTGGCCCGGCGCCACGAGTCGCAAAAAGGCGCACCGCTTAACCGCATGGTTCTCGAAGTGCCGGCGGGCTTGGTGGAAATCGAGGTCAGCGGCGATCAGAGCGGTACGACGTCGGCGACGTGCGCGGTTCCGAAACTTCCTG
>JBAPYK010000492.1:0-5811 GCA_049284695.1 Rhodoplanes sp.
ACGCGGAAATACAGCACCGCATTGACCTTCACCGAGACGTTGTCATGCGAAATCACGTCCTGGCTCGGCACGTCGAGCACGATGGTGCGCAGATCGACGCGGACCGCCTGCTGCACGAACGGGATCAGGATGATCAGGCCCGGCCCTTTGACGCCGGTGAACCGCCCGAGCGTGAACACCACGGCGCGCTCATACTCCCGCACGATGCGAAGCGACGAAAAAGCGAGCGCTAAGACAAGCGCGGCGATCACGGCATAGGTGATGAGATCGAGATTAATCGGCATGACGCTCTCCTGCGATGGGGATCGGCTCGGCGTCGGGCTCAACGAGCAGATCGAGTCCGTCGCGCGCCGTTACGCGCACGCGCTGACCGGCGGCGAGCGCCGCGGCGGCGTGCGCCTGCCAACGCTCGCCGTGCACCAGCACCTGCCCGCGCCCGTCGGACCATTCGAGCACCTGCCCGTGACTGCCCAGGAGCGCCGGCTCTCCCGTCACGACCCTGCGCCGGTGGGCGCGCAGCGCCGCCGCAAGGCCGACGATCACGATGAGCGCGCTCGCAACTGTCGCCGTCAGAATCACCGGAAGCGAAATCGTAAAACCGGGCACGTCCTCGAATAGAAACAAGGAGCCCAGCGCGAGCGCAGCCGCACCGCCGATTCCCAGAATGCCGAATGAAGGGGTAAATGCCTCGGCTACCATCAGGGCGACGCCTAGCCCGATCAGGGCGAGGCCGGCGAAATTGATCGGCATCAGGTTCAGGGCGAACAGGGCCGTGAGCAAAGCGATGCCGCCGATGACCCCCGAGGCAATCGTGCCGGGGTTGAAGAACTCGAACAGAATTCCATAGAAGCCGATCAGCAGGAGAATATAGGCGACGTTCGGATTGGTGATCACCGCGAGGAGTTGCGCGCGCCAGTTCGGTTCGATGGGATTGATCCGCAACCCGGCGGTTTCGAGCCGGACCGCGCCGCCCTGAAGCTTGACAATGCGCCCGTCGGCTTGGTTCAGGAGGTCGCGGATATCCGGCGCGATGATCTCGATGACACCCTGCTCGAGCGCGGCGGTGGCGGTCAGCGTCGCGGCCTGCCGCACGGCGCGCTCAGCCCATTCGACATTGCGTCCCTGCAGCTCGGCGAGCCCACGAATATAGGCCACCGCATCGTTGACCGTCTTCGCGGTGGCGGCGTCCGCCGGCGCGCCGCCGTCCTTGCCGCTGTCCTTATCTCGGTCCGAACCGCTACCCCCGCCGAGCGGCTGGCGTCCGCCGCCGAGCTGCACTGGGGTCGCGGCACCGAGATGCGTGCCGGGGGTCATGGCGGCAAGTTGACTGGCGTAAAGGATATAGGTGCCGGCGCTCGCCGCCCGCGCGCCGCTCGGATGAACGTAGGCGATGACCGGAATGGGCGAGGCGAGCATGTCGCCAATGATGTCACGCATGGCGCTGTCGAGCCCGCCCGGCGTGTTCATCTGCAACACGATGACCGCCGCGTTGCGCCGAACCGCCGCAGCGAAGCCCTGGCGCAGATACAAGGTCGTGGCCGGGCCAATCGCCCCGTCGATGTCAAGGACGACGGCCTCGCGCGCGGTTCCAGTCGCTTGAGCGGAAACGCGTGCCGCAAGCGATGCACAAGCCAACCCAATTGAGGCGACCAGAAGCACGATGACCATCCGCCATGAGCGGCTCATCTTGGCCCTCTCGCAGCGGCTGCGACTCTCGTCGATCTCCCGATACTCGCTCCGCATTTTCGCTACTCCGGCGGGCTCCGCGGGCCTCCGAACATCGATGCCGCAGGCTTCTGCCGCGGCACCGCCCCGACGCCTGGCCAAGTGCGGCCGTCGCCGTCTTCCATCTCATTTATGAAGCGCGGCCGCACTTCCAACGGCCGCGGGCCATTGGCGATCAGGTTGCCACGTTCTTGCGGAAAATCTGCGGGGCGCACGGTTCACCGGTTCGCAGCTCGGATCTTGGTGCCCCTCGTTCAGCGGGATGACGCGCGCGCCCCCAGGCGAAGGCCGGTGCGCCAGCGCAGCCGTTTGTATCGATCAAAGCCGCCCGATTTCGAACTCCTCGCAGGAGTAGCCCAGCATCGACAAGCCCTCCTCCAGGAAGTCGCCGAGAAGCGGAATCCCGATCAAGTACTCGGCCGTACGGTTATTATGGGCGGCGGCCGCATCCTCCCGCACCGCCGGCCAGTCGCTCGCGACATAGTCGTCGCGCCCGAGCCAAGCCAATGCGACGAGGTCGATCTGCTCATCCTCCGAAAGGGAAGCGATAATGGAGGTCAGCTCTTCGAGCACCGGATCGTCCTCATGATCTTCAAGGATCGCCGCGTCTTTGTCGTCGGAGGGATTCGATCCGGGGTCCGGTTCAGTCACCTCATCCTTGGCGTCGAACTCCTTGGCCTTGATGATGATGAAGCAAACTTTCTCGGGTGAGATCGTGAGTGTTGGCGCATCCTCGCCCTCGGCCGGAAACTCCGTTTCGCTTGATCGGTCTCGCATGCTGTCACCCGGCGTAATCGACCGGCGTTTACCGCCGGAGCGAACCTGCTGCCTCAACAGCCCTTCAGGTCGCCAAGACCTGCAGATTGGCCAACCCAATTAAAAGATACGACATTCGGTCTTTTCTTTTTTGATCGAGATCACGTCGCCCGAGATGCGCGTGCGATCAGCTGCGTCCAATATGTCCCATCCCGGAACTGATGGGGAGCGCTGACCGCCACAACAGCACTCGGCTGAAGCCGCGTGGTTCGCGGGCCGCAGCCGGCGTGAGCCACCGAATGGAGATCGATGTCGAAGCCGGAGACGCGTGGAGAGCAGACAGCCCTGGCGCGGGCCGCGGCGG
The DNA here is from genome assembly GCA_049284695.1 of Rhodoplanes sp. Lineage (GTDB taxonomy): Bacteria > Pseudomonadota > Alphaproteobacteria > Rhizobiales > Xanthobacteraceae > Rhodoplanes. The sequence goes on from JBAPYK010000492.1 coordinate 2,846, forward strand.
AAACAGACGCGCGCCCGGGTCCCTAACGCCGGCGCGCTAAGCGCCCCCCTGCGCATCGCCTCAAATCAATCGGGCCGAAGTGGCGGATGGCGCTCACAGCGCCATCCGCTTTGGCTTAGCCTCCGTGGTTATTTTGACCCGGATCAAAATCGTTTTGGAATTGTATTGTTAACTGGGACGTCGCCCTCGTCTGGCGACGGGATGGCCTATTCGCTTGGGCCGGCCGTTTTCGTGATCGACCATCCGTCTAGGCCATGGTTCCAGAGGCTGCAACCCGACGGGGCGGCGTGGTGTCGACCGAGTTACAGCTGCGGGGCAGCGCCATGACCGAACCGCTAAACGCATTTCCCGGCCGATACTGGCACATGATGGAGGACGGCCGCATCCAATGCGACCTGTGCCCACGCTTCTGCCGGCTGCACGACGGCCAGCGGGCATTTTGCTTCGTCCGCGCGCGTGAGGGCGACCAGATCGTGTCGACGACCTATGGCCAGTCGAGCGGCTTCTGCGTCGATCCGATCGAGAAAAAACCGCTTTACCACTTCCTGCCGGGCACGTCCGTCCTCTCGTTCGGCACCGGGGGCTGCAATCTCGGCTGCAAGTACTGCCAAAACTGGACCATCAGCAAGGCGCAGGAGCTCGACGTGCTGGCGACGCGCGCCAGTCCCGAGCACATCGCCTGGACGGCGGAGCGGCTCGGCTGCTCGAGCGTCGCCTTTACCTACAACGATCCCACGATCTTCCACGAATACGCGATCGATACCGCCATCGCCTGCCGGGCCGGCGGCATCAAGAGCGTCGCCGTCAGCGCCGGCTATGTCTGTCCGGAGCCGCGCGCTGAGTTCTATCGCCATATCGATGCGGCTAACATCGACCTGAAGGGCTTCAGCGAGGAGTTTTATCGCAACGTCTGCTCCGCCCACCTGCAGCCGGTGCTGGATACGCTCGTCTACCTGAAACGGGAAACGCAGGTTTGGCTGGAAATCACCACTTTGCTCATTCCCGGCTTCAACGACTCCGATGCCGAGCTCGAACAGATGACGCAATGGGTCGTAGAAACGCTGGGTCCCGACGTACCGTGGCACTTCACGGCTTTCCATCCGGATTGGCGGATGCGAGACGTCCCGCCGACGCCGACCGGAACCTTGCTGCGCGCGCGCGTGATCGCGATGAAGAATGGCGTTCGTTATGCATACGTCGGCAACGTGCCGGATCCGGTCGGCCAAGCCACGTATTGCGACGATTGCCGCGCAATTCTGATCGCACGCAACGGCTACGAGATCACCGCCTGTCGGTTGACGGCCGACGGCAAGTGCGGCCGATGCGGCGCTCCCTGCGCTGGCGTTTTCGACCCGGCGCCCGGAGAATGGGGCTCGATCTCATTGCCCGTGGCGCTGACGGCGATGACCGGCATGGGCGAGGCAGTTCATTGAGTCACGCAGGATGTGAGGTCCTGTGTGAGTGCGGCGATGCTCATCGGCGTTCCGAAAGAGATCAAGCCTGACGAATACCGCGTCGGGCTTATTCCTTCGACGGTCGCCGAATTGGTGAAACACGGTCACGCCGTTGCGATCGAAGCCTCGGCCGGCCACGGCGCCGGCATCGGCGATGATGAGTACGCCGCAGCGGGGGCGGAGCTTGTCGCAACCGCCGACCAAATATTTCAACGAGCCGAGTTGATCGTGAAGGTCAAGGAGCCGCTTGCGCGAGAGCGACGCAAACTCAAACGCGGCCAGATGATCTTCACCTATCTGCACCTCGCGCCCGATCCCGAGCAGGCCCACGATCTCATGGCCTCCGGCGTCACCGCCATCGCCTATGAAACCGTGACCGACTCGAGAGGAAAGCTGCCCTTGCTCGCTCCGATGTCGGAGGTTGCCGGACGCATGGCGCCGCAAGTGGCCGCGCATTTCCTCGAACGACCGCACGGCGGGCGCGGAATTTTGCTCGGCGGCGTCGAGGGCGTCCCCGCGGCCAACGTTGTCGTCCTCGGCGGCGGCGTGGTTGGACGCAGCGCTGCGACCGTGGCCCTCGGCATGGGCGCCGATGTCGTAATCGTCAGCCGGAGCTTAGGCACTCTGCGCGAACTCGAGAAAATCTTCGGCGCACGCGTCCGTATCGTTCCAACGGCGCCGGAAGTGATCGAACCATTATGCGTCTCGGCCGACGCGGTCGTCGGCGCCGCCCTGACGGCCGGAGCCGCCGCGCCCAAGTTGATTCCTGCGCATGTGGTGGCGGCGATGAAGCCGGGCGCCGTCATCGTCGACGTCGCCATCGACCAGGGCGGCTGCGCGGAAACCTCGCGCCCGACCACGCATTCGCACCCAACCTACGTCGTCGATGGCGTCGTGCACTACTGCGTGACCAACATGCCGGGCGCCGTGCCGCGGACCTCCACATTTGCGCTCAACAAAGCGACGCGCCCATTCATATTGGCGCTGGCGGACAAAGGCTTTCCCCGCGCACTGGTCGACGACGTGCACCTGCGCGCCGGGCTGAACGTGCACGCCGGCAAGATCACCTGCCGCGCCGTCGCCGATGCCCTTCATCTTCCCTACAGCCCTGCCGCGGATGCGCTGGGGCTATGATGCGATCGCTTCATGGCGTGCGGCTATGATCTGCCGAGACAGCGCAGTCGGTCGTTTCCTCCTGGACAAACTCCCCCAGACCTCCAAATTACCGAAGGGCAGTTGGAGAGAGGCATGAAATTCGGCGCGGTCCCGTTGGCCGAGGCCAAAGGCGGCATCGTCGTGCACGCGATCCGGCAAGACGGAATCGTGCTGAAGAAGGGCGCGGTCATCGGCGATGCCGAGATCGACGCCCTGCGCGCCGCCGGCGTCAGCGAGATTACCGTTGCGCGGATCGAGGCAGGCGACGTGCCGGAGGATGTCGCCGCGGCCGAGGTCGCGGCGGCCGCTGCCGGCGACGGGGTTTACGTCGATCGCGCATTCACCGGGCGCGCCAAT
>JBAPYK010000493.1:0-2156 GCA_049284695.1 Rhodoplanes sp.
GGCTCGCGGCCGGGACGTGGCCAGTGTCGAGTTTGACTACATGGGCGTGCAGGGCATCATGAACCCCAACATTCAGACGATGACGTCCGCCCTGAAGGCCGAGCTTCACGCACGGTCCGGAAACAAAGAAAAGGCCCTCGAAGCGGTCGCAGAACTCGCCAAGCTCTACGACGATCTCGAGGACGCGAGGAAGAAGGGCTTCGACTTCCTCTCCCTCATCGGTTTCATCCGCACCATGCGCGAGGCTGGCGCGATAACGGTCGCGTGGCGCTGCCTCGAGGCGATCGAACCCAAGGCGTCCACGCCCGAGGAGGAGTTACAGATCGCCAGCACGCGCGCGACGCTCCTGGACTTCCTCGGCCGCCACGACGAGGCGCACGAGTGGTATGAGCGCGCGCATCGGATCGCCGCCGAGAACGGCATCGACTACGGCCCGCTTCAGAAACTTCAGATCCTGCAGAGCCTCTACAATGCCGGCCGCTACGGCGAGGCGCTTCAGGCGATGGCCGAGCTCGACATCGACACCGCCGGCGTGCCTTTCAATCAGAAGCATGACCATGGAAGCGGAAGGGCGAGTGTGTTGGTCCTGTCCATATTCAACGCGCAGGAGCCCCAGATGGCTGACCTTGTGAAAGTAGCGAACACAAACGAGCTCGAGCCTGGCCAGGCTCGACTGGTCGATGTGAAGGGCAAACAGATTGCCCTGTTCAACGTCGATGGCGAGTTCTTCGCGCTCGACAACACCTGCACTCACCGCGGCGGACCTCTCGCTGACGGAGAGGTGTCGGGACACGAGGTGACCTGTCCCTGGCACGGCGCCACATTCGACGTTAGGACGGGCGAGGTCGTGGGGCCGCCCGCGCAGCGGGCAGTTGTGCGATACGGCGTTCGCGTGACACGAACCGACATCGAGGTCGAGTTGTAGAATTTCGATTGATCGCTGAACGTCGCCACGAGACGAGGATCAGGCCGTGCCGACGCAGCGAGACAGAAGGCGCTTGTAATGAGCACTTACAGACTGAAATCGCTGTTTGCTCCACGCGCGATCGCGGTCGTGGGCGCAAGCCCGCGTAAGCTCTCGTTCGGCCGGATCGTGTTGGGCAATCTGCGCGGTGCGGGGTTCAAGGGTCCGATTCACCTCGTGAATCCCCACCATCCGGACATCGACGGGCAGGCCACCGTCCCGAGCATCGAGGCGCTCGACCCGGCTCCGGACCTCATGATCGTCACCGCCCCCGCGGCGGAGGTTCCAGGTCTGATTACGAGCGCCGGGGCGCGCGGGATCGGCGCGGCCATCGTGATCACCGCCGGACTCGGCCACGGGCCGGGCTCGCTCGCTGACCAAGCGAAGCAGGCGGCGCGCATTTACGGCCTGCGGCTGCTCGGGCCCAACTGCCTCGGCCTGTTCGTGCCGAGCGCGCGCCTGAATGCGAGCTTTGCGGTCCATCAGCCGAAGATCGGGGACCTCGCGCTCATTTCACAGTCGGGCGGCGTAGCGGCGGGGCTCGTGGAATGGGCGGCCGGCCGGTCGATCGGCTTTTCTGGGATCGTTTCGATCGGCGACGCCCTCGACATCGATTTCGGCGACCTCCTCGACTATTTCGCCCTCGACCGCAAGACCAGGGCGATCCTGATGTACATCGAATCGATCTCCGACGTGCGCAAGTTCATGTCGGCTGCGCGCGCGGCTGCGCGCGTGAAGCCGGTAATCGTCGTGAAGGCGGGACGCCATGGGCAGGCCGCCCGCGCCGCGGCGACCCATACCGGCGCGCTCGCCGGGGTTGACGCGGTCTACGCCGCGGCGTTTCGGCGCGCCGGCCTGTTGCGCGTGTTCGACCTCGACGAACTATTCGCGGCGGCCGAGACGCTCGGACGTCTCAGCCCCTTCGACGGCAAGCGCCTCGCTATCATGACGAATGTCGGCGGCATCGGCGTGCTCGCGGTCGACCGCGTCATCGATTTAGGCGGAACGCTCGCGGGCCTGTCGCCGCAGACGCTGGCGAAGCTTGATGCCGCGCTGCCGCCCACTTGGTCGAAATCGAACCCGGTCGACATTATCGAGGACGCGGATGCGACCCGCTATGCGGCGGCGCTGCAGACGCTTATCGACGATCCGGAGAACGACGCCGTATTGGCGATGAACGTGCCGACCGCGC
>JBAPYK010000494.1:0-4194 GCA_049284695.1 Rhodoplanes sp.
GCGTCACCTACGGCGCCGATTGGACCGAATACGGCGCGCATGTGGTCGATCCCGCCGCCAACGAAATGCGCTTTCCGCTCGACGCGCTGTGGGCTTCGCCCGCCATCGATGCGATCGGGATCGACTATTACGCCCCGCTGTCCGATTGGCGCGATACGTCCGATCATCTCGACCGAGAGCTTGCAAACACCATTTTCGACCGCGCCTATCTCGCGGGAAATGTACGGGGCGGGGAGGCGTTCGACTGGTATTACGCAGACGATGCGGCGCGGACCGCGCAGACGCGCACGCCGATCACTGACGGGCTCGGCAAGCCCTGGGTGTTCCGCGTCAAGGATCTGTGGAGCTTTTGGTCCAATCCGCATTTCGAGCGCGTCGGCGGCGCCGAGCTTCCGGCGCCCACCGCTTGGGTTCCGCAGAGCAAGCCGATCTGGCTCACCGAAGTCGGCTGTCCCGCGGTCGACAAAGGCGCGAACCAGCCGAGCATATTCCCGGACCCGAAATCGGCGGAGGCCGGCGTCCCCTATTTCTCCAACGGCCAGCGCGACGACATGATCCAGCGCCGCTTCCTCGAAGCAATGCTGGGCGCGTTCGATCCGGCCTTCGGGGCGAGCGTCGAGAACAATCCGATTTCGGTCGTGTACGGCGGGCGCATGGTCGATCCGTCCGCGATCCATCTGTGGACTTGGGACGCGCGGCCCTTCCCGGTTTTCCCCGCGGCGCTCGATGCGTGGAGCGACGGGCCGAACTGGGAGACGGGGCATTGGCTCACCGGCCGGTTCGGATCGTGTCCGCTCGATGGGCTCGTGACGCAGATCCTGGCCGACGCATCCATCGCCGATGGCGATGCGAGCGCGCTCCGCGAATGGACGGACGGCTACGTGATCGATCGGCCGATGTCGCCGCGCGCCGCGCTCGAGCCGCTTGCCGCGGCGTTCGCTTTCGAAGCGGCGTCGGACGGCGCCATTTTAAGCTTTCGCCCGCGCGGCGGACCGCCGGTCGCCGAGCTTGTCGAGGACGACCTCGTCATGCCCGATAAAGGTGCGCCGGCTCGGCTCGTGCGTGCGCAGGAAACCGAACTGCCGAATGATATCTCGCTCGGCTTCACCGATGTGAGCCTCGACTATCGCCGCGCGGCTTTAGCCTCGCGCCGCCTGGTCGGCGGTTCGGCCAAGACGGCGCATGCCGATCTTGCCGCCGTGATGGACCGCGCCGCGGCCGAGCGCCGCGCCAATATCTGGCTACAAGACTTGTGGACCGGCCGCGAGCAGGCGAGTTTCGCCTTGCCGCCGAGCCGATTGGGGCTCATGCCCGGCGACGTCGTGGGGCTGACCGTCGGCGGCCGGCGTCGCTTGCTCGAAATCCGCGAACTGGTCGATAGCGGCGCGCGCGAGATCAGCGCCCGCTCCATCGATCCGGAAGTCTTCGCGGTTCCGCTCACGCCGCCGCGGCGACGGACTCCCGTTTTGCCCTCGGCCGTGGGTCCGGCGGAGGTCGTCCTCCTCGATCTTCCGACGCTTCCTGGGGACGCAACGCCTGTGCTGCTGCGCGCCGCGATCGTCGCCGACCCCTGGCCGGGACCGGTCGCGGTGTGGCGGTCGTTCGACGGCGTGTCGTTCGAACGCATCGCGGTCGCAATCGCGCCGGCCACCGTCGGCGAGACGCTCGATGCGGCGCCGGCGGGGCCGACCGGGCGCTTCGATGCGCATGCCAAGTTTCGCGTTCGCCTTTATCGCGGGGCGCTTGCGTCGGCCGGCGATGCGGCGGTGCTGGCCGGGGCGAATGCGGCGTGCCTCGTGCAGCCGGATGGGAGCGTCGAGGTCATCCAATTCGCCAACGCCGAGCTGGTCGGCGAACGCACCTATGAAATCAGCCGCCTGTTGCGCGGCCAGGCCGGCAGCGAATGGGCGATGGGCGCTCCGCTCGCGGCCGGCGCGCGCTTTGTCGTCCTTGATGCGACGGTCATCGAGCTCGTGCGCGGCATCGAGCTGCTCGACCGCACGATGCAGTTGCGCGTGGTGGCGGCCGATCGCAGCCACGGCGATCCCACCGCCGTCGCCCGCACGGCGACGCCGCAAGCGACCGCATTGCGTCCGCTTGCGCCGGTGCATCTGCGAGCGCGCCGCAGCGCGGCGGGAGTCGCCTTGTCCTGGGTGCGGCGGACCCGGCGCGACGGCGATTCCTGGGCCACGGCCGACGTGCCGCTGGGCGAGGACAGCGAGGCTTACGCCGTCGAAATTCTTTTGGGGGCGACCGTCGTGCGGAGCCTCGCGGCGACGCAGCCTTCGGCGCTCTATGCGGCCGCCGACGAACTTGCCGACTTCGGAACGCCGCAGGCGAGCCTTGCGGTGCGCATCGCCCAGCTCTCCGCAACCGTCGGCCGCGGCTTTGCGGCGGGATCCATCCTCATCGTTCAGTAGGCAACAATGACCGACACGGTTCATCTCGGCCTGCCCACCATCGAAGGGGCGCAGGCGCAAAAGCACGTCACCCATAATGAGGCGCTTGTCGTCCTCGATGCGCTGGTGATGCTGGCGGTGATCGATCGCGACCTGTCGGCGCCGCCGGGCTCTCCCGCCGAAGGCGACCGCTATCTCGTCAAGTCTCCCGGGTCCGGCGCTTTCGTGGGCAAGGACGATCAGGTCGCCCATTATCTCGACGGCGGCTGGTCGTTCTACCCGCCGCAGGTTGGCTGGATTTGCTATGTCGGCGATGAGGCGAAGCTGGTCGCCTGGGACGGCGCTTCCTGGCAGGTGGTGAGCGGCGAAACGATCACCGAGCTGCAGAATCTCGCGCGGCTCGGCCTCGGCACGACGGCCGATGCGACCAACCCGTTCGCCGCCAAGCTCAACAATGCGCTGTGGGTGGCGAAGGCCGTCGCCGAAGGCGGCGACGGCGACCTGCGCTACAAGCTCTCGAAGGAAAGCGCGGCGAAGACGCTGTCGCTGTTGTTCCAGACCGCCTTTTCCGGGCGTGCGGAAATCGGCCTAACGGGGGATGACGACTTTCATTTCAAGACATCGCCCGACGGGTCGGCTTGGATCGACGCGCTGCTGCTCGACAAGACCACCGGGTCGACCAAGGTCAATGCCGGGTTCTTTCTGACCGGCGATCTTTCGCCGCCGCAGATCACTGCCGACCAGAACGACTACAACCCGACGGGGCTTGCGACCGCCTGTGTGCTGCGGCTCTCGAGCGACGCGACCCGTAAATTGACCGGCCTCTCGGGCGGCGGGGACGGGCGAGTCGTTATTGTCGGCAATGTCGGGTCCTACGCCATCGTCTTGCGCGCGGAGAATGCATCGAGCGCGGCCGCCAATCGCTTCGGCTTCGATGATGATCTGATTCTTCGGCCCAAGGAGACGGCGGCGCTCCAATATGATGCGACTTTGCAGCGCTGGATTTCGCTTACGCCTGCGCGGCGTTGGACTCTCTCGGTCGTCACGGCAAGCAACGCCGCGTGGCCTGTGCCCGCGGGCGCGAGGGAAATGATCCTCGAATTGTGGGGTGGCGGCGGTTCCGGCGGAGCGCAGATCGGCGGGACGACGCGCGGGACGGGAGGAGGGGCGGGAGGCTATGCCCTTAAACACTACAAGGGAATGATGGACGCGACGTTGAATGTAACCATCGGCGCGGGCGGCGCCGCTGTCACCGGGTCGGGCAATCCAGGCAACGCCGGCGGAACCACGTCGGTCAGCGGAACCAATCTTGGCGCCGTGTCGGCGACGGGGGGTGGCGGCGGCGCCGCCGGCATCAACTCCGGCGGGTCCGGCGGAATAGGCTCGGGCGGCGACGTCAATATCAAGAGCGAAGACGGCGGCACCAATTCGTGGATCGGAGCGACCGCGATCGGGTTCGGTGGTTCTGCCGCGCGAGGCGGCGGCGGCGGATTGGCGAATGTGGGGGCGCCGGGCGGCATTCCGGGCGGCGGCGGCGCAGGCGGAAATCACTCCCCGCCTGACAGCGCGTCGGGGGCCGGCGCGCGCGGCGAAGTGCATATCTGGACGAGGTGATGGCGATGGCGATTCGCATGAATTTTGTATCCCCCTCCCCACCCTCCCCCGCAAGCGGGGGAGGGAGTCGAACGCCGCAGGCAAGCTTGCGCAGCCTGCGCAGGCTTGGCTGCGTGCGAGACGGGAGGGGGTCATGAGCGAAAAACGCTGCGCTTTGATCGAGAACGGCGTCGTCGTCAAC
>JBAPYK010000495.1:0-2360 GCA_049284695.1 Rhodoplanes sp.
CCTTGGTAACGCGCAAGCCGGCGGAGCACAGTTCGTCCTAGTCATCACCGGGACCGGAGCGCGTGGTGCGACCGGTGAGCGCGGCGTGCTGCGGCGGCAGGTGCCGCTATGGCTCCATTTGCCGGGATTCCGTCCCTATGTGGTCGGCTTTGAATCGGCCCACGCCGGGCACGGCGGCGAAGGCGCGCTGTACATCCGGCTGCGCCGGTCGCGGCCCAAGGTGGTTTAGAAAAACGGCTGCTTTCGCTCACTGCAACAAGGGCCGCACAGCAAGATCGCGCGGCGATCAGCCGACCTCCGGCACCGGCGCAAAACGTCCGTCCGGGCCAAGCACTTCCAGCACGCCGGTGCGGATGCCGAAGTAGCAGCCGTGTAGCCGCAGCCGGCGGGCTTCCACCGCCTCGCGCACCCACCAGAATGTCCGCAGATTTTCGATTGACAGGCGCACGACTTCGTGCTCGCAGGAAAGCTGGCGGTCATGCACGTCGGCGCATGCCATGACGCGCTGGCGGGCAGGCGCGGCGATCTGCATCCATTGTCCGACGAAATCGCTCACGCTGGGCGGCGCTCCTTCAAGCAACGCGCGCACCCCGCCGCATTGGGCGTGGCCCAGCACGACAATGTGCTCCACCTGCAGCGCGCGGACGGCGAATTCGAGCGCGGCGCTGGTGCCGTGATAAGCGGCGTCCGGCGCGTAGGGCGGGACCAGATTGGCGACATTGCGCACGATGAACATTTCGCCCGGCGCCGCATCGAAAATCATGCTGGGGTCGACGCGGCTGTCCGAACAGGTGATCACCATGGTGCGGGGCTGCTGCCCGCCCGCCAGATGCTCGAACCGCTCGCGCTCCTGCGGCCAATGCCCGGACCGGAACCGCCGGTAGCCCTCGATCAGACGATCCACGATCTGCTCCCACACCGCATTGCGGCGCGCGCACGCTGCGTTGCGCATTTCAAGCGGAAGTCGCGGGAAAGCTGAAGCCGCGCGGGCTGCGTCCAATCGTCCGGGCCACGCTGGCGGTGATAAATCATCACGCCCAAAGAGGCGAAGGCTACAGAATGAACCGGCTCAGGTCGGCGTTCTTGGCGAGATCGGCCACCCGGCTGGTGACGTAGCCGCTGTCGATTTTCACGGCCTCGCCCGAGCGGTCCGGGGCCGTAAACGAAATATCGTCGAGCACGCGCTCCATCACGGTTTGCAGGCGACGCGCCCCGATATTCTCGACCGTCGAATTGACCTGCACCGCGATGTCGGCGATCGCATCGATCGCGTCCGGCGCGAATTCCAGGGTCACGCCCTCGGTCGCGAGCAACGCAACATATTGCTTGATCAGCGACGCCTCGGTCTCGGTGAGGATGCGCCGCAAGTCGTCGCGCGTCAGCGGATTGAGCTCGACCCGGATGGGCAGCCGCCCTTGCAGCTCGGGCAGCAGGTCCGACGGTTTCGACAGGTGGAATGCGCCCGAAGCGATGAAGAGAATATGGTCGGTCTTCACCGTGCCGTGCTTGGTCGACACGGTGGTGCCTTCGATCAGCGGCAGCAGGTCGCGCTGCACGCCTTCGCGCGACACGTCGGCGCCGACGCGCCCTTCGCGGCCGGCGATCTTGTCGATCTCATCGAGGAAGACGATGCCGTTGTTCTCGACCGCCTTGATCGCCTCCTGCACCAGTTGGTCCTGATCGAGCAGCTTGTCCGACTCCTCGTTGATCAGGATCTCGTAGGACTCCTTCACGTTGACCCGGCGGGTCTTGGTGCGGCCGCCCCCAAGCTTGCCGAAAATATCGCCGATCGAGATCGCGCCCATCTGCGCGCCCGGCATGCCGGGAATCTCGAACAGCGGCATCCCGCCGCCGGAGGCCTGCACCTCGATCTCGATCTCCTTGTCGTCGAGCTCGCCGGTCCGCAGCTTCTTGCGGAACGTGTCCTTGGTCGAGGCGCTGGCGCCCGCGCCGACCAGCGCATCGACGACGCGATCCTCGGCGGCCAGATGCGCCCGCGCCTGCACCTCCTTGCGCTTCTTGTCGCGGGAGAGCGAAATGCCGACTTCGACGAGGTCGCGCACGATCTGCTCGACGTCGCGCCCGACATAACCGACTTCGGTGAATTTGGTCGCCTCGACCTTGATGAAGGGCGCGCCCGCAAGCTTGGCGAGACGGCGGGAAATCTCCGTCTTGCCGACGCCGGTGGGGCCGATCATCAGGATGTTCTTCGGCATCACCTCTTCGCGCAGGCGCTCATCGAGCTGCAGGCGGCGCCAGCGGTTGCGGAGCGCGATCGCGACCGCACGCTTGGCGTCGCCCTGGCCGATGATGAAGCGGTCGAGCTCGGAAACGATTTCGCGGGGAGAGAAGTCGGTCAT
>JBAPYK010000496.1:0-2546 GCA_049284695.1 Rhodoplanes sp.
GAGTGAGCCCTTGAAGCTGTCGATGGGAGGCCGCTGTCCGCGATCACCGGAATACTGTCCGCGATGGATCGGAATCACTGTCCGCAATCAATCGGAATCCCTGTCCGCAATCGCCGGAATCCGCATGGTGACTTCGTCTACTGACCAGACCGTGCGAATTTGGGATGCTCAGACGGGAGCAGTAATTAAGGAGCTGAAGGGCATGACAATGAGGTCAATTCTGCAGCATTCAGCCCCGATGGCGCTCGTGTAGGCACTGCATCCAAGGACAAAACCGCTCGCATTTGGGACGCGAGAACCGCAACAACCCTAAGGGAGCTGAAGGGCCATCGCGACGCCGTAACTTCCATAGTCTTCAGCCCCGATGGCTCGCGCGTCATCACCGCTTCTTATGACAACACCGGCCGCGTTTGGGAGGCCGGAACGGGCAAAATACTTGTCGAGCTGAAAGGGTCAGAGAATGATTTCGTCCACTCCGTAGCGCTCAGTCCAGACGGCGCGCGAATAATTACGCCAGCCTCGGACGCTCGGATTTGGGATGCATGGACGGGCGCGGCCCTCATCGGATTAAAGGGGCATAGCCATGAAATTTCTTCTGCCGCTTTCAGTTCCGATAGCGCGCGCGTGATCACCGGATCCTTTGATGGTAGCGCTCGTATCTGGGACGTCTCCACGTTAGAAAAAGGCGACGCGTTCGCCGTCGCCTGCGCACGGCTTGGAAACAACACCGATCTCACGGCTCTCGCTAAACGTTACGGTCTTGGCGAGCTTAGACCCATCTGCGGCGACCACCCGCCGCAGCGGGTTGATTGGAGCAAGACTCTAGATTAGTTCTGACGCAAAGCGCCTCGCCTTGGTCGAAAGCGAGCCGACCTTAGCCGTTCGATCTCGTGCTGGCGAAGGCCGATCCCTTCTGCGGCGCGGCTTGTGTGTTCCGCTGCGGCCCCGGAACACGTAGAAATCGCCGGCGTGCGGGTCGCGCTTGCTTTCATCGTCATGCCGCAACGTTTCGTCGAAATGCAAAAGGGCCCAATCGGGCCCCTTCGCCAGGCGAACAGGCGCGCCGATTATGCTCCTGCTCCCGGAAACTTCGATTCGTCTATCGCCTTTCTCGACTCGCTCGCGAGCATCCCGGCCTTGCCCTTGGACCAACGCTGGAACTCGGTCTCCAGCAAGGCGACATGCTCGACCTCCTCGGCGGCGAGCTCCTTGTATAAGTCCTGCTCCGCCGAGCCCTCCGGCACGGCGTTGGCGCGCTTGCTGAAGAAATCGACGGCGCGTTTCTCGAACGTGATGCGAACCTTCGCCAGGCGGTGCCCCCCTGACCGTCCCGGAAATGCCCGCGATCGAGCCCAGCTATCGGCAAAGGCCAGCGCCCGGCGATCCAGGCAATCCCGGCACCATCAGGGCAAGGTGGCGCAGCTCAAGAAAGCCGAGCAGCACTGGCCCTGGCGCTGACCTTTGCGCTGGAAAAGGGCTACCTCACCGTCGGGCTTCTGTGCTCATCGTGGTGGGGCTGTTCTACGGTCCCGAGGCGACGCCCGGCCGCATCGACGGCGTCTCCTCCGGCGCGCTTGCCGCCTACGTCTTCGCCGCTGCCATGCTCGTCATTGCCAACCACCACGACGGATTGACCCTGGTCGTCTTCGCCGTGCTGGTCGCCGCGACGGCGGCGATCGCCTGGCGAGCCGAGGCGGCGACCGCGGCGGTGCGGGTAGCGGGCGGGCTCGCCGCCTCGTCTTGGCGCATTGGGCGGTCGATGTCAGGATCGAATCGCTGGTCCGCATCTGGCGCTCGGCGCTGCCTTCGCGGCACTGTTCACGGCGGGCGGATTCCCTCGCCCAGGGGCGATCCGAACGACCGATCGGCCCGATGCTGTGGGCGGCAACCAGCCTGCTCGCGCCGATCGCCATCCTGATCGCGCTCTATTACCGGATCGCCGGGGTTGAGCGCTCGATCAGCGACCAGGGCAAAGCCAACGGTGGCATGAAACGCGTGCGGGATCAGCGCATCGAAGCTGCGGTCGGCGATCCCCGGGAACATCCACAGCGTGCTTGAATACGACACCGGCTATGGCGAGCCAGCGCCACATCCGGACGCACGCCAGCACGAAGGCGGAGGCGCTCACGACCGCGAGATAAGACGTAGAGCGCCCAGTAGTTTGGAACATCGGTGGCGACCGGATGAACGACGGCGACGTCTACCGGTCGGGCAGCGGGCTTGCCGAAGTCGCGCTCCAGGTCGCGGTCGGCCTCGCCATTGCGATCGGGCTCGAGCGCATCCGCGCGCGGACCGGCAGCATCGTGCACAATCTCGCTGCGTTTCTCATCGCGGCGCTCGCGGCACTCGGCATCGTGTTGGGCTTGGGGATTGCCGAAAATCCGCTACTGACCGGCGACGACGTCGGCAGCCTCATCATCAACCTCATCCTGCTCGGCTATGGGCTCAACGCGGTGCATTCTATTTTCTCATTTGCCACTGTTTCTCTGTTCGGCCTACAGAGCCCGTTTCTCCGTTCTCTAATCGCCGCCACAAACGCAAGCGTT
>JBAPYK010000497.1:0-4374 GCA_049284695.1 Rhodoplanes sp.
TTGCCGTCCCCATCGAGGTGGTCGCTATTCTCGGCCGTCAAATCGCATCGCTCGACATGCCGCCGAAAGAGTACGAAGCAGCGCCGACATGGTCCGCGGGCAAGGACAAGCCGATCCCCGATAACGACACCATTCGCATAGCGCTGACGCGCCGGTAGATTTTTCTGGCTAGCCGCCGGCCTTCGGTGACGGAGGTGCAGCGATCGCGCGATAGATTTTCCAGCGGTCCGGCCGCTCTTCGACGAGCTCGTAGTAGCCGCTTCCCGCGAACGGATCACGGCTCCACGCGCCATCCTCCGGCGTCACGACGATGACACGGCATCCGTAGCGAAGCGCCAAGTCGTGGATGTCTTTTGCTTCCGGCCGGCCATCGAAGACGCGGTCGAACTGCCTGCCGATGTCCTCCTCGCGAGTGCGCGAGAGCGGCGCAAAGGCGAGTGCAAGCTCGTGCCCGGCATAGCAGGATCGGCGGCCGGCGAAGAGCGCCCAGGATAAATTGACGGGCCACGGCGTCATCTGCGCCAGAAAGCGTGGGTTGTTCGCAACCCGTCCATCCGGCGCGGCGTAGCGGCGGACGGCCGCCCACATCTCTGGCGTTTGCCCAAACGCCATGCCTTGTTCGGACGGTGACCCGCGCGCGTTCTCCCAGAACAACTGGATCGATTTCGGCAAGCTCAGTGCGAAGAGAACAAGCGCGGCGGCGACCGCGATCGGGCGCGGCGTCGCCAGCCAGCGGGAAAATCCCGTCGCGGAAAAGATGATCAAGACAAACACGCCGGGAAGCACGGCGCGCCAGCCGAGATCGTTGTTGTCGGCAAAGGTGATGGTCAGATATCCCGCGACGGTCAGGCTCATGATCGCCAGCGCAGCAAACGCCCTGATCGCTTCGCGCACGGGCGGCGCCGAGGATGCGTCGCGCACGCTGTAGGCCAGCGAGACAAGCCCCGGAAAATAGATCGCGGGAAATTCGATGAAAAGGAACGCTAGCCAATAGCCGGGAATGTTCAGGAATACGCGCCAGTCTTCAGGAATCCAAATATTGAAGACCTCGTAAGGGGAGACCGCGATCGGGTGCGCGACCTGACGTTCGGCGGCGGCGGCGATTTGGGCCTTCACAAAGGGAAAAGCGAGCGCGACGGTGATGACCGCCGCCACGCCCAATAAAAGAACAACGCGCTTGCGCGCCGAAGACGGACAGGTTGTGAGCGAAAGCAGGGCGAGCACCGGCGCGACCAGTCCGAACAGGATGCCGCCGATCCACACCGAGGACTGATATCCGGCGGCGACGACGAACCCGAGCACGATCGCAAGCAGAAGCGAGCCCGGCTGCGTCAACCGTGTCAGCAGGAAGCAGGCGAGCACGATGCAAGCCGCCGCCGCGACGTGTTGTGGGGCCCAGGTCGTCTGGAACAGCCAGCCGGCAAATCCGGTCGGCGGGAGGAAGATGGAGTAGAACGACTCGGGTCCGAGGAGGAATTCGAGAACCGGATGCAGCGACGCGGCGAAGGCGAGGGGGATCGCGAACAGCCCGGCGTTGGCGCGATTGCTGATCCAAACGGCGAAGCCGGACATCAGGATCAGCGATGCGAAGGCTGTGAACCCGGCCAAGGCGATATCCGCTTCCCAGCCGGTGACGCCGAAGAGAACCGCAAGCTCGGCGGCGCTGAAATGCCAGAGATAATAATAGGCAAGATCGGGCTCGTGGCCTGCTTCGCCGAAGAACGGATTGCCGGGGGGCACGCCCAGCCGCGCGATGTCCTCGATCAAAGCGATCTTTGCGTGGTCGAATATCGGCGCGGCAAGCGTCACCGCATCGCCGTTGAGTTTAGGGAGCACGGCAAGCGCGGGAACAATGGCAAGCAAGGCGGCTAGGCTGTAGACGAGAGCAGGGACGCGGGCGTCCCCGTTCTGATCTTTGCCTTCGGCACGCGTCATCAGAGAGAGGGCGGCGGCGACGAGCGGAACCGCAAACGCGGCGATGACGGTCAGCCGCGTCAGTCCGACATACCGATAGAACGGCAGTGCCAGCGCGCTGTGGCAGGCCCATCCGAGGGCGGGCGCAAGCGGCAGCGCGAGCGCCGCGGGAACGATCCTTCGGCCCAACGCAAAGCCGATCACGCCCCAGATAAAAAGCGCGGCTGCCCCACAAAGAATACAAGCTACAATCGTCGGCATTCTCGTTTTTTACAAAAGCGGCGATGGCCTCCGGTACGCAATGCCTCGCCTCGCGCGGGCGATCAAGACGCGATCCGGCGGCGTACGCCAGAGGGCTTGCGGACTATTGCGGACTGCGTCAGCAACGCTCACCTCATCTTGAAGATCGCTTGATTGTCAGCTTCTATAGTTTTTCTGGGGAGCATGTGTCTCGTTATCCTTGTTGCGTCGTCATCCACCGATCAGAGGACAGTGGTGTGAGCACGGTTGCGGTTGCAATCATTTGCAAGACGCCGGCGAGCGGCCTATCCAAAACGCGCCTGTCGCCGCCGCTGCGAGCGGAGGAATGCGCCGCCATCTCCGCATGCTTCATCCGCGATTTGTCGAAGACCATCGCCGGATTGGTCGACGACGGCGATGTCACCGGCTACGCAGTCTATACGCCGCTTGGATCTGAAGCGACGTTGCGGCCGCTCTTGCCCGACTGTTTTCGTCTCATCTTGCAGGGCGAGGGAAACCTCGGAGATCGTCTGCTCAAGGGCGCGGCCGATCTTCTGGACGCCGGGCATTCCGGTGCGATCCTCGTCAATTCCGACTCTCCGACCCTACCCGGAGCGATCTTGCGCCAAGCCGTGGATGCGGTACGCAGCGGCGACAATGTCGTCCTGAGCCCCGCTATCGATGGCGGGTATACCCTGGTTGGATTGTCCAAACCGCACGCGCGTCTCTTTGACGACATTCCTTGGAGCACGCCCGACGTCTATCGGCTGACGCTCGACCGCGCCCGCGAGATCGGCTTGCCGGCGGTCGCCGTTCCGGCCTGGTATGATGTGGATGACGCGGCATCGTTTCAAATGCTCGAGGCGGAATTGGCGGGACGGCGTCCCGCCTTTGCGGCCGAGAATATGCGCGGGAGCGAAGCGCAGGCGACGCGTCAATTCCTGCGCCAACGGCAGGCCGTGGTCGCGGCGTTGCCCTGACGATGCGTTTTCCCCAAGGCGAGATGATCGTTGCGGTCGTCGTCCCGTGCCTCGATGAAGAGGCGGCGATCGAAGGCGTCGTCGGCGAAATACTGGCGCAGCAGGTCGACGAGGTCGTCGTCGTCGACAACGGATCAACCGACAAGACGGCGGAACGAGCGCGCGCGGCGGGCGCGCGCGTCGCCTATCAGCCGGAGCGCGGCTATGGCCGTGCATGCGCCGCCGGGCTTTCCGCCGTGCGGCCGGATGCGGACATCGTCTGCTTCATGGATGGCGACGGCAGCGACGTTCCCGACTATCTGCCGGCGGTCGTTGGGCCGGTCGCGGCCGGCGAAGCCGACTTCGTCATGGGGTCGCGGCTGCGCGGCCGGCGCGAGCCCGGAAGCATGACGCTGCAACAGATCGTCGCCGGCTGGCTGGCCGGAGTGCTTCTTCGCTCGGCTTACCGGGTTCATTTCACCGACATGTCGCCATTCCGTGCGATGCGCCTCGACCGGCTGCGCTCCTTGGGCATGACCGAACAGACCTATGGATGGAATCTTGAAATGCAGATGCGGGTGGCGGCGGCCGGCCTGCGCGTGCAGGAAGTCCCCGTTGACCATCGTTGCCGACGCGGCGGTGTTTCGAAAGTATCGGGCAACCTGATCGCAGGGTTTCAGGCGGGCTGGAAAATCGCCAGCACGTTCGTGCGCCTGCTCGTTTCGCAAAGAAACGTCGCCGCGCGATAGGCGATCGCAGTAAAGGAGACGACAGCCGGCATGCGGGTCTTGCTCACCGGAGGCGCAGGGTTCATCGGCCGCCACGTGCTGCGCGAACTTTTCGCACGCGGACACGAGGTGCGGGTTCTCGATTCGCTGCGTCCCGATGTGCATGCCGCCGGCAGCGGTACCACGGTCGACGGCGCAGAACTGGTTATCGCGGATGTGCGGGATACGAAAGCCGTCGATCGTGCGCTCGAGGGCGTGGAGGGTGTCCTCCACCTTGCGGCGAAGGTCGGACTCGGCGTCGATGTGGGCGATTTGCCGGACTATGCGTCGTCGAACGATGCGGGCACCGCCGTGCTGCTCGCCGCCATGGCGCGTGCCGGCGTCAAGCGGCTGACCCTTGCAAGCTCGATGGTCGTCTACGGCGAAGGTTTGGGACGCTGCGAGGAGCATGGCGCCGTCAGGCCTCCGCCGCGTTCCGCAGCGGCGATGGCGACCGGCTCGTTCGAACCGCCTTGTCCCGTCTGCGGCCGTCC
>JBAPYK010000498.1:0-1975 GCA_049284695.1 Rhodoplanes sp.
GTCGAATCGGCTGCTAAGTGCATTACCGCCGCCTATTTTGGCGAACGATGCCGGTACGTAAATTATCCCAGCCAGGATGCTCGTAACGGCGGCGAGAATCTCGGTGTCAGACTGGCGTTTTGAAATAAAGCCGTGAAATCCGGCTGCCAGGGTCGCGAGAATGTCCGCCCGAGTGTCGGATGTGGATACGACGGCAAAGCGCGTAGCCGGCGAGGTTTCGCGCGCTGCCTTCAAGGAATCGAACGTCGCCAAACTTGATCGACCCGTCCCCACGAGCACCAAGTCGATGGTGCTGTTGCGAATGTGATCTAATGCCTGAGGCAGGTTGCTCGCCTCAATCACTTCGGCGTGCGGAATTTCTGCACTAATTAAACTCCGCAACCCTGCGCGGTAAACAGTCTGTTCGTCCAAGACCAAAATTAAGGGCATCCACGCCACC
This sequence comes from Rhodoplanes sp., assembly GCA_049284695.1. Taxonomy (GTDB): domain Bacteria; phylum Pseudomonadota; class Alphaproteobacteria; order Rhizobiales; family Xanthobacteraceae; genus Rhodoplanes. The sequence goes on from JBAPYK010000498.1 coordinate 440, forward strand.
TCCGCGTTCTATGCGCTTGGGCGCTCGCACCGCACACAGATTGGCATGCGCGAATCCATGACTTAGCTCGCACAACGGAAACACTATCAACTGAAAGGCGAAAGCTGGCTGCTGTAATTCATAGGCGTACAAACGACAATATTCTTTTGAATAGGTCACATACATGTGAAGCGCCGGCACTTCCCGTTCAACGATGAGCGGGTTGCAGAATACCTTCGAGGTCACGGCCAGCGTGGACGGCGCGAAACCGGCGGCACGGGAACGATCCGCAGCCGGGCCACGGACGGTCTGCCCTCAGTTGCGGACGCCGATTGCCGCGCGACTAACAGACGAGGAGCCATTCCTGCCGTGAGCAGCTGCAGCAACCCGTGACATGCGAGCGCTGTTGCACTGACGCCGATCCTGCGCGAGCCCTTGGGACGGCCGGGCCCCCCCGCTATTCCCCGTTCAAGTTTATGTTCGAAAGGCGTTCGAGCTCAGCGGGCGAAAGCTCCCAGACTTTGCTCTGATTGGCGAGCTCTACGAACATCCGATGCAGTGAATTCCTCGCCGCCCGAACCATTTCGCTGTTGTCGAAGTCGCGGGCGCGCAGATAAATCGGAACGTTGAAACCGATCAGATCGCGCTCGATATGAAAAACGGCGCGAATCTGTTTGCCTTGCTCGCCTTCATCGACTGCTTCGATACGCGCCAGCGTGACCTTGAACTCGCTCATATGCCTTCCCGGTGGCCTATATCTGAATCGTGCAAGCCAGCCGAAACTCATTGCGTCATCCGGCGAATGCGGGCTGAATCATCCTGCCGGGGCCAGCACGATTCTCCGCCCGCGGCGAAGGGCATCCGTGCTGAAATCGACCGCGAGGGGGCGCGGCTTGGCTGCGGGCCTATGCGTGGGACGGCCGCCACGGCTCGTCAGAGGCCCCGGCGAGTCGCTCGACCGGGGCCCGCAGAGAGCAGTTACGGGGTTTGGGGGTCGCGACCACGCTGCGATCTGTAACCTACTCCTGCCCTGGGGTTTCGCAATGGCAAGCGGCAGGCGGCCAACTGCCACACAGCGTGAGCCGCCGCGCCCGCGTGAGGGTCATGCGGGACTGCTGTTCGCTGTCCGACCAAACGACGCCTGCTGAAGCTCGCGGACGGAGCAGCGCGGGGAAGCGGCCAGCGCAGGCGGCCGAGCTTTAATTGTGAGAAAGGTGGAAGCGTCGGACCGGCCGGTGGCGACGGACCCGCATGATCACGTCGAAGTAGGCTTTGTCCTGATACGGGCATTCGGGGTTGGCTTGCTCGATGTCGGCCGCAGCCGTCTATGAAGAACAAAGATGGCCTTGAGGACCGCTCTGGGTCACGGGCTGCCGTGACGATGCCAGCCGGGCCACGGACGGTCTGCCCTCAGCTGCGGACGCGCCGTTGCAGCGCAGCGAATTGGCGAAGAGTGCCACAAGCTGCCATTGGCGAATCGGAGTATTCCCGTGTCGGGCGCACCCACGCCTCAATAAAGAACCGCCTCACGGCGGTCTAGATCTAGACGCTGGGCGC
>JBAPYK010000499.1:0-3004 GCA_049284695.1 Rhodoplanes sp.
GCTGTGGATAACTCGGCCGGTGGTTCGCCCATTCGGATAACGTACAGAATCTTTCGCACTTTCAGGATTGACGGCTTCTTCTAGAATGAAGGAGCAACCGATGAGTGACGAGAAGCCGATGGGCCAGGTGATCCAGATCGATGAAGCCCGGATCCGAGATCATCTGGGCGAGATGGTTCGTGGGACGGTGGAAGAGACGTTGAACGCCATGCTGGATGCTGAGGCAGACCAGCTATGTGGGGCTGGACGTTACGAGCGCAGCCAGGCTCGGCAGGATACCCGAGCTGGCAGTTACGAGCGTACGCTGCAGACCAGCGCCGGGGACGTCAATCTCAAGATCCCGAAGTTGCGGCGGCAGACCTTCGAGACTGCGATCATCGAACGCTACCGGCGGCGGGAGAGCTCGGTGGAGGAGGCGCTCATCGAGATGTATCTGGCGGGGATTTCGGTCCGCCGGGTGGAAGACATCACCGAGGCGCTGTGGGGTACGCGGGTGAGCCCGAGTACGGTGTCCAATCTCAACAAGAAGATCTACGCCAAGATCGAGGCTTGGCGGAACCGGCGCATCGAAGGTGAGCATCCGTATCTTTATCTCGATGGCATCGTGATGAAGCGCACTTGGGCTGGCGAGGTTCGCAATGTCTCGCTGCTGGTGGCCAGCGCGGTCAATTCCGAGGGCTTTCGGGAGATTCTGGGCATCTGCGAGGGCGCCAAGGAGGACAAGTCCGGCTGGTCGACGTTTCTGCGTCACCTGGTCGACCGTGGCCTCAAGGGCGTGCGGCTGATTATTTCCGATGCCTGCCGTGGCTTGATGGAGAGCGCCGCGGAGTACCTACCCGAGGCGCGATGGCAGCGCTGCATGGTGCATTTCTATCGTAATGTTTTCAGCCACGTGCCAGCGACCAAGGTCCGCGAGGTGAGCCATATGCTCAAGGCTATCCATGCCCAGGAGAGCCGCGATGCTGCTGACCGAAAGGCGCGCGCGATCGTCGACGACCTGCGCGCCGCCAAGATGAACACGGCGGCCGATCTCGTCGAGCGGAGTGTGTCCGAGACGCTGACCTACTACGCCTTTCCCGACATCCACTGGCAGAAGATCCGCACCAACAATCCACTCGAGCGGATCATGAAAGAGATTCGTCGGCGGACCCGTGTTGTTGGAGCGTTCCCTGACGGCCAGTCATGCCTCAACTTGGCGGCCGCGCGGTTGCGCTACATCGCCGGCACCGCGTGGTCCGCCAAATGTTACATGAACATGCGACCGCTCTATCAGCCGCAAGTCGTGCAAACCGAAGCCGTCGCCTGATCAAATGTGCGAAAGATTCTGGACACTACCGCCCGCTGAACATTGCGCGGGCGATGACGGTAAGAGATTGATCGATTCCACATCAATTCATCCTGCTTTAGGTTGCACTGGATCAGGTTGTACCGGATCGCATATCGAAGGCCGCCGTCACTGCGGTCGCAGCATGCCCCAGCCGACGCGCAGGAGCGGCAGGCGGCCTTGAATGAAGTAGTCGAAGGTGTGCGGCACCTCGGGAACGATGTCCGGAAAAAGGAACCGTATTTCAGGCGGCGGCGCGCCGGCGGTGTCGGTCGCGGTCCATACGACGATGCCGCCTTTCTGCTTTAGCTCCTCGGCGGTGACCCAAGGGGTGCGCTCGGGCGCGTTGGCGAGATAAAGGCTCGGGCGTCCCCGCGCATAAAGCGCGATCAGCGAGGCAAGCCGCGGATCGCCGGCGACGATTTCGAGTCGCTTGCCGGTTCGCCGTTCGAAGGTCTCCCCGAAAAAGCGGCCGATCGATTTCGCCGGCTGCGCCGTGGGGATGGGTGTGTCGCCGTAAAATGGCGCGGCGAGAAGACCAAAGGCGGCGAAGGCGGGAGGCGCGATCAGCAACACGCTCCACGCAAGGCCCGTGAGCCACTGTCGATGCAGTTCGATCGCGTTCCCTGCGAGCACGACAAGGGCGAGGCCCGACAGCACGACATTCGGGCTTATCCGGCCGACCGGGCTGCGCTCGCCGAGCGAGGCCCCCACCACCGTCGTCGCGAGCGGCAGCGCGATGGCGAAAAACAGCACAAACCAGCGCTCGAAGTCGGTCAATGGCTTGCGTTGGAACACCGGCGGCTTTTCGCCGACGTCGCCCCAGCCGGAACTCAACGCGACCAGCACCAACGCTCCGGTGTGCGCGACCGCAACGGCCGCCAGCTGGCGCAGCCACAAGACGAGCGACCACTCGCCGGGGCGGTCGTAGCGCAGCCGGGAGAGCCACGTCCAACCCATGCCTGACATGTCGAGCCAAATCAGGTGCGGGAAAAGGATCACCACGATGATGATGGCGGCGATCCACGGCTCGATCGTCATCAACATCGCCCGCCCGCGCTCGCTCGCCAGTGTGAAAACGATAATCGCGCCGAGCAGGATGAGGCCGGAATGCGTGGTCAGAATAAGCAGGGCGAGGTCGCCCGCGAGCAGGAATGAATAGCTGCGTTTGCCTTCGCCGAGCGCGCGCCAGAAATGCAGGAGCGCGAGCGCGGTCAGCGGCATCGCCAAGACCGGCGGTCCGAACGTCGGCGTCGGCACCGAGAGGGCGGAAATGCCGATCATCAAGAGAATGGCCAACGCCGCATGGTGAATGCCGACGATCGACTGACCGAGGCGGAACACCGCCCAATAGGTGACGACGACGCAGGCTTGCGCGAGGAGGTAGACGCCGGGCATGCCGGCAATGACAAAAGCGATGTTGGCGAGCCAATATGCAAGGGGCGGCCCCCAAAAGGAGCCGAGATTGAACTCGCCGCCGACCGCAATGGTCAGCGCGAGATCGCCCGGCGGCGCGGAATAGAAAATTACCGGGACGAGCCACCACAACGCCGCCTGGGCGAGCGTTGCGGCCCACATCATGAAGCGCGGCCGCGAACGGAGCAATTCGACGAACAAGGAGACGTGCAGCATCGGCGGGCCGGGATCGATCCTAAGCGGGAAGCTCATGACCCCGGCGCC
>JBAPYK010000500.1:0-3483 GCA_049284695.1 Rhodoplanes sp.
TGCTGCTCGGTTGCGCCAGCATGTTGCGCAGGCTCGGCACCATGAGCGCCTTGCCGATCTTGTTTTGGATCGGAGCAACCGCCTCGCCGCGGAAGCTGTCGGAATATCCGGCGTACTCATTTTGCCAGAATGCGCGGACGACAGGATCGCTCACATGGTGATCGACGACCCGCGCTCGGAATGGCTCGTCGATGAGCAGGCGGGGGAGCATGAGCAAGGTCGCGCCCGGAACGTCGAGCAGGGCGCGCACCGCATTGGTGAGAATGTAATCGAGCCGTGGTCCCCAGCTGTCCGGCCACACATGCCGGAAGGCGGACACCATGCCGTCGGCGACGATGGGCTTGAGGTCGTCCGGTACGCGCGAGAGGGGATTGAACCCGACCGGCCGCTCAAGGTCGGCGGGGTTGAGATAGACGAGGTCATTGGTGCGCGCGCGGGGAACATGCATGAGCGCAGCCTCGGCGAGGTCGCCATGCGGATCGAGCAGCGCCAAGCCCTCGCCGGCGACGAGGTCTTGCCGAATCAAATTGAGCAGGAGGGTGCTTTTGCCGGTGCCGGTCTGGCCGACAATGTAAAGATGACGGCGGCGTTCTTGCGGATCGAGCACGACCAATTCGCCCGACGGGCGGGCACCAATGGAGAGCTGCTGGTCGAGCGCAGTCATAGTCGGAAGCGAGCCGGTGTGCCGTGCGCCCCGCAATTGGGAAAGTGGTGCGAGCAGCACCCTGGTTCCCACAGGGCGCGCCAAGGCTACATGGCGTCGCTTCTCGAATTGTGCGTGTTGAGAATTGACTACCGAGCCCCCCGCTCACTGCCGGCTCGATCCGACCACGATCTCTTTTGGAGATGTGGCCCTCTATCAATTGTTCGACATGCTCCATGAATCCTTAATGAGGGGGTCGGGGGATAACTTGTCGGCTGCCTGGGTTCACGGGCAGGCGCGGCACAGCGAGAGGGGAGAGCGCCAACTTTTCTTCGGTCCATTCCCTGTGGTGAGACAAGAGCGACATTCCCCGCGGAGCCGACAAGTCCTCGCACGCGCGCCCGCCGCGGCGGTCAAGGTCGGCGGCGTGCCGCCCGCGTAGCGGGTCGCCTTGACGGGCGCGGAAATGGGCGCGCAATAATTGGAAGCACAAATTCATCGCGGTTGCGACCGCTTTTGGACGGGAACCGGCGGTGTTAGGCTCGCCGTGAACATTTCAGCCCATGACCCGATGCGGTCATCGGCTAAGTTCGTATGATAAATGCGGACACGCTGATCATCGAAATCCCTGAGCCTCAGAGGGTGTTCGAAGAGGTGTTCAGGGGGGCGGCCGGTCCTGAGAGGCCCCGATCGGCCGACGCCCTCGCTTGGACGCTCTCGTTGAGCGCCATTGGTGAGGTCACTGCGCCACCGTCACCACGACCGCAGCGTTCGGTCGCCTGGAAACGATTGCCGCAACTTTTCATTCTTCGACGATCGTCGGTCTTGGCAATTTGCTGGAAAGTTGTTGCCCCAATAAATGACATGCGAATGCGATCTCATTAAATTCAGAGAGCGTGAAAGTAAGCCGCTCGCCCAAAGCAAGAGAGCGTTTTCGGACATCAATCTTTGTCAGAATTTCGACCTCCGCTCGATCATCCCCAGAATCGACTGTGTGTCCTTTTGCAATTTCCACCTCAACGCCTCCACGCATATAGAAAAGTTTAACTCGCGGAATGCTTAAATCGAATGTCTCCTTGCCGTGCGTCTCGATGTTGCTGACGATGCCGTCCTGATGCTCAAGACAATTTCTCGCCGTTTGCAAGGATCGATAAGATGCCGCGAATTCCAGTTTCGGCTTGAGCAATTCGTTCACCGCTGCAAGCAGGCAGGGAAATTTCAGTGATGCTGCCTTGCTCTGAAACGGCTTCAGAAATTCCGAGAGCGTGGCGTTCGTTCTAACCTTGTGTTTCTTCGTAAGAAGCACCGCGAAAACATGCGCCTCTTCGAGCGCGTGCCGAACGGCACGCAATAATTCGTGAAATGACTTTGCAAGTATCCAGTTCTCATGCAACGTACGTCGTTGGACCGCGTTTAGCTCAGGTCCTCGAAATTTATAGATCGTCTCGGCCAATTCCGGCGCTTTGTTCAGGTCCGCGCCAGAAAGCGCGTTGATGTGAAAGTTGACAATCTCTGTGCTGCTAACGACCGCAGAATCGACAATGGCGGCGAGCCTCTTGGGATCAAGCTTGATTTCGAGCTTTGGTTTTATCTCGGTCATTCAAGTCCCCGCTTGACGCAAACACGTATCAAAGCTTAGTGATCTAAGCGCCCGGGAAACTTTAGCGACAGGGAAAGGTATACATCAAAGCGAACATTGTTGCTCCGGCGAGGCTGATCTTGCGTGCGCGGGCATTCCATTCGACTGGCGACATCGTCGACATCTTCGCATTAATCCAACGGTCGATCTCATCCCGAACCAGACGCACCGTGATCGTCGCGTCGCCTTGACAAAATAAGGGTGGCTGCTTCAGATCAATGACGTGTTGGTTTGCAAATCCGACGGCCTCAATGGCCGCTCCGATGTATATGTCGATTACCTTTTCGCCCTCACCGCCCTTGTGGCGGAGATTCTGATAATCAACGACACTTATGAACGGCGCGGCAGCGCACGGGATGCCCGTCATGACAATGGCGGCCACAAGTCCGACCTTTATTTTTGCTGACATTCCCCCGGTGCCCTTTGTTGATGGCCGCTCTCGACCCTTGCCGTTGGGACTTCGAGGCGAGAACGCTGCTTGCCGATGCAATTAAGTATATGTCACCATTCCGGCTCTTCCATCAATGTGCGCGGCGTACGCTCTCCTACGCCAAATCACGGTCTGCCGGGCGCAACCAAGAGACTGGGTGCCATTTTGGCCCTTGAGGTCTTTCCGGTAGCAAGTTTCGGATGCGCGCGGATACCCATGATGGCCCGGAGCAAATGCTCCACTTAGAGGCCTGATACATTGATGCAGCCCGCACGTTCCTCGCTCTTGGAAGTCCGTCTTGCAACGCGCGGCCGGGCCATACAAATTGGCACATCGCGTCGTTGGTCGGTCGGCAGCTTTCGGCGAGTTGCGGCTGTGGGACGAGGGGCATCTGTTGGCGAACGCACGCAAACTCTGCTTAGCCCTCTCGCCCCTCGCCCCAAAGGTGTGTTAAAATCGCTAAGCTTTTAGCCCGACCAGCGACGAAAGGTCGCGTCGGCCGCCCTGGCCTATAGAAGGCCAAGGGTGCGTTTTCGACCTCCCCCACATCCCTCCCGTACCCGGCGACCCGGAAAAACTCACCCTTGCGATGATTTATTGGGCGGCGTTCTCGGCCGGGAGGGCCGCCGTCCGGGCCGAGCGGGCCTCCCCCGTGTGTTTTAGCCCCACACCTAGCCCATGAATAAAACTCGTTTCGAGGCCCTCCGCTCCGAGGAGGCCGCCCGCCCGCTCGCGGTTACATCCGCCGTCAAGTCGGACAAGCAAGTTCTT
>JBAPYK010000501.1:0-6632 GCA_049284695.1 Rhodoplanes sp.
CGGCGTCATAGGCCGCGGCCACCTGGAAGGCCGTCAGGTCTTCATACGACCGTGCCGCAATCTGCATGCCGGTCGGCACGCGGTTGCCGGCCAATCCCGTCGGCACATTCACCACCGGGATTGTGTACATGAGATTGAACGGCGGGGTCAGCAGCCATCCGGTCAGGGGGTCGACCTCCTTCCCGTCGACGGTGAGCTTCGACGTGGTGAAGTCGAAGTCGGCCTGAATGCGGGTGGTGGTCACGGTTGGACAGATGAAAGCGCGAAAGCCGTTCGCGAACAGCGCGTCATACTGTGCGAACAGGTCGTCGGCGTAGCGTTGCGCTTCGCCGAGCTGGCGCGGGCCTGCTTCCTGTCCCACCAGCTTGAGAAAGAAGCGGCCGTAGGTCGTGAGCGCGTCTTCCTGATTCAGGTCTCTGATCTGCTGCAGCATCTCCCCCATCGCGGTCGACAGCAGCGCTTTGATGAGCGCCATCCGTATCTGTTCAGGATCCCACGCAAGGTTGACCTCTTCCACGCGCGCGCCCTCGCCTTCGAGGATGCGCAGCGCCGTTTCCAAATTGCGGCGGACATCAGGATCGAGCACCGCCCAGCCCTGGTTGAAGCTGTACGCGATCCTCCAGCCGCGAATATCCGGATAGCTGGTGGGGTACTGCATCTGCGGGCGCAGCGCCGAAAGCTGCCGCGGGTGCGGCCCGTTGATCGCGCTTTGCAGCAGGGCGAGATCGCCGAGGTTGCGCGCCATCGGGCCGGAAGTCCCCTGCGGCATGATCTCGGCGCCGGGCTCCAGAGGCACCCGCCCGTGCGGCGGCTTGAACCCGTACAGGCCGTTCAGGCTCGACGGAATGCGGATCGAGCCGCCCATATCGCTGCCGGTGGCGAGCGTTGCGAGACCCGCAGCGAGCGAGGCCCCCGCGCCCCCGGAGGAACCGCCCACGGTCGCATGCAGGTTCCAGGGATTGCGCGTCACGCCCCACAATTTGCTCCAGGTGAGCGGGATGAAATAGAACTCCGGCGCCGTCGTCTGCGCATGAATCACTGCGCCGGCGGCGAGCAGCTTATCGACGACGGGCGTGTTCGCCTCGGCTTTTTTGTCCTTCAACAGCATTGAGCCGGCCGTGACCGGCCAGCCGGCCATCGCCTCCTCGTCCTTCACCGCAGTGACGATGCCTTCGAGCGGACGCGCGTCGCCCTTCATCCAGCGCGTCTCGGACTCGCGTGCGGCTGCAAGCGCGCTGTCGAAATGGGTGTGCGTGAAGCAGTTTACGCGGCCATTGACGCGTTCGGTGCGGGCGATCTGCGCCTTGAGCACCTCGACCGGTGAAAGCTTGCGCACCTGGAACAGCGCCAAGAGTTCGGCGGCGCTCATAAAGCAAAGCTCATCGTCGCGCATTTGCGCTCCCGCGATACCAGGCGTTGCCGACGCGGCGAAAGCCGCCGCCCCGGCGCCGAATTTCTTCAAGGCGGCGCGCCGCGTAAGCGGGCGTTGTGCAAGATCGATCGTCATGGACTCGCTCTGCGCACGCTTATCGGATGGCGTCAGCCGCCAAGTGCTTAGCATAGTGTCGTGGCGAGCCGCTTGGTTCATGCAGCGTGCCTCCGACCCATCCACGACCGGCTCCCGAGCGCCTTGTTTTTGAGTTCGCCCGGACGTCCTGGATATGCGAAGGTCTCCACCGACTGGCCAACGAAAGACCGAGGCTTCCATGGTTACATTGCAAGTCACCGGCATGACCTGCGACGGCTGCGCAAAGTCGGTCGAACGGGTGATCAAGACGCAGGACCCGCGCGCAAGCGTCAAGGTCGATCTCGGCTCCGGCCGCGTCGAAGCCGACACGTCGGCTGCGCCCGCAGCGCTGGTCGCGGCCATCGAGGCGGCGGGCTACGGCGCCAAGCCGGCGTAGGCGCGCACTGATCTGCGGCGCGCTTATCACAACAGAGGATGGAACAAGCGCCGACCGAATTGCCCAAGCCAGAGAACTCGCCACCGGACAGGCGCACCTAATCAGCCGGCTTCCGCCGGCGCGCGAGTCCATTCGTCCACAATAATGGTCCCGTCCATCAGTTCGACACGGCGGTCCATGCGTGTCGCGAGCGGGAGATCGTGGGTCACCGCGATCACCGTCTTCCCATACACATCGACGAGTTCGCGCAGAATGACGAACACCTGTTCGCTCGCCTTGGAGTCGAGCGAGCCGGTCGGCTCGTCAGCGAGGATGAGCGGCGGATCATTGGCGAGCGCACGGGCGACCGCCACGCGCTGACGCTGACCGCCGGACAGCTGATCGGGCCGCTTGCTTATATGGTCGCCGAGCCCGAGCGCGCCGAGCAGGTCGTTCGCGCGTTCCCGCATCGCGTCGCTGGAGAGTTTTCCCAGCTCCCGCATCGGCAACATCACGTTTTCTTGCACGGTGAATTCCGGCAGCAGGAAATGAAATTGGAACACAAAGCCGAGTGTCTCGAGCCGCGTGCGCGCCCTCTCCTCTTCCGGCATATGCGCGGTCGCCCGGCCCCTGATCAGCACTTCGCCCGACGTCGGCAGGTCGAGCAATCCGAGTAGATAGAGCAGCGAGGACTTGCCCGAACCCGACGGGCCAGTGATCGCCAAGAATTCGTGTGCGGGGACGACAAGATCGACATCGTGCACGAGCGTCGTCGGAACGATGCCGGACAGAATGCGTGTGACTTTGCGCGCTTCGACCAGCGGCGTGGCGTTTTTCTCGCTCATGTCGCCCCCCGGATGATGTCGACGGGATGCACGCGCGCCGCCTTGCGGGCGGGCAGATAACCGGCGGCGAGCGACGACAGGATCGCGACCGCGGCGGCCATCGCGTAATGGACGGGCGTATAGGCGATCGGCAGGCGCGTGACGTCAGTAAAGGGATTCTTGAACGTGAGCGTGCCGAGCGCCGCGCACAGGCCATAGCCGAGCGCAAACCCGATCAATGCGCCGACAAGCCCGATCAGTCCCGCTTCGGCGACGAAGATGGCGCGCACGCGGCGCTCGGCGAAGCCGAGCGATTTCATGATGGCGATGTCGCGCGCTTTCTCGTGGGTGATGGTGGAGATGATGTTGTAGGTGCCGAAGCTCGCCACCAAGAGGATCGCCCCGACCACGGTGTACATGATGACGTTGCGTACGACGAAGGCGTTGAGCAGATCCTCGCTCGCCTCCTGCCAGGCGACCGATTTGTAGCCGGTCTCGCGCTCGATCCGCGCGGCGGTCTGCGGCGCCGCCAGCGCGTCCGCGAGCCGTAGCCGGATTTCATTCACGAGTCCGATCTGCTGGGAGAGAATCTGGCCGGTCTTGACGAGCGTGTAGGCGGTGCTTTCGTCGACCGCGCGCACGCCTGAATGAAACAGCCCGACCACTTGGGCGTTGAGGCGCACGCCCTCGCTCGTCTGAACGGTGATGTTGGAGCCGACGCGCGCGCCGATCTTCTCCGCCAGGCCATCGCCAAGGATCATCGCATTGGTGGCGCGATAGAGGGCGGGAAGCGTGCCCTGTCGCAACTGTTTGGAAAGGTTGGACACTTTCGTTTCGCGGCGCGGCTCAATGCCGATGATGCTCGCGCCGACGTCGCGCGACGCGTAACGCAGGATCGCTTGCACCTTCGCCGAAGGTGCGACCGCGCCGGGAACCCAGCCTTCCAGGGAGGCCATGGTCGCGAGCGGGTTCTTGATGCCGCGCCGCCGCGCCTGCGGCGTCAGCCCGTGGATTTCGGCCGAGTCGTAAAAGGTCTCGCTCGGTTGCGGCGTCGGCTTGCGGCGCTCGTCCGACACGGTGACATGCGGCATCGCATTGATGAGCTGACGAATGAAGTCCTGCTGCGAGCCCTGCAGCATCGCCGCCATCATAATAGAGAAGCCGACCCCCGTAGCGACGCCTGCGACGGCGACCAGGGTCTGACGCGCCCGCGCGCGTACATGGGTCAGCGCGATGCGAAAGACAAGATTCATGACGGCGCTCCGCGCATGACCGCCCGCACTCTCTCGCCGTCGGTGAGTTCGTGGCTGGCCGGTATGGGCGACACGACGCGAGTCCCGGCGTCGATCCCGGAGAGGATTTCGACATTGCGCGTACCCCGAATGCCGACCTCGACCTCCCGCTTATGCACGCGATCGTCGTTGACGACGTAAACCATGTTTCCCTGCACCGCGTCGGCAGGGACCAGGAGCGCGTCCGCTTTCTCCCGCGTGATGATATTCGCCTCGACGCTCATGCCGGGTTTCAGCGGCGTATCGTCGGGCAGGTCGATGCGGATGCGGTAGGTTTTTGCAACCGGGTCTCCCATCGGGGTGGTCTGGCGCACTTTCCCCTCGATGCGTTGGCCCGGAAATGCATCGGTGCGCAACAACACCGCCTGTCCCACGCGAACGCGGGGAATGTCCTCTTCGTTCACCTCGGCCACCACCTCCAAGGGCTTTGGCACGCCGACGCGGAACAACACCTGGCCGGCTTCGGCGATCTCGCCGACCTCGCCGTCGCGACGCAGCAGGATGCCGTCCATCGGCGCGACGATCGTGTAATCGGCGAGCTTCTCGGTCTGCACCGCGATCAGCGCCTGAATTTGCCGCAGGTCGGTGGACGCCCGTTCATAGGCTTGCGTCGACGCGAAGCCCCGCCCCACCAATTCGGTCACGCGCGACATCTCGCGCTTGAGGAAATCCTCGCGCGCTCGCAATTCGCCGAGCTGCGCCCGTAGTTCGCGATCATCAAGGCGGGCGAGCATCTGGCCCTTGGTGACCGGTTCGCCCTCGCAATAGCACACCTCCACGATCCGATCGCGGATCAGGCTGCTGACTTTCGCCCAGCGCACGGGTTCGACCGCGCCGGTGGCGTAGACGATCTCCACCGCGGTGCCGCGCACCGCCGCGACCGCGGTCACGGCCGGCCCGCGGCCGTAAAAAAGCCACCACCCTCCCGCCAACGCCGCGAGCGCCAGCACCACGACGGCGATTCGTCTCCAGCTCACGATTGTCCCTCGGTGCGATCCGACGCCGTGAGGCGATTCCGGCGACTCAATTCTTCGTTCTGTCGCAAGTCAAAGGCTTACGCCGCACGGAGACGGCGGAACGATGGCATGACCGCGGCAAGCCACAACCGCTGCCGGGGCGGGTGGCCGCTGCTTGTGTCGATATTTGTCACGGGCTAGGTGTTTGGACGATCGGACATCCGGCGCAAGCACGTTTGCAATCGAAGAACGATCGCCCAGGTCCGTGCGGAGGCTATCGCCAATGGAGCTTCGGCGCGCCGATCCGAATTGGGGCACGCGGATCACGCGCGCCTTTGAGCGCATCGACGCGCTCGGCGCGCGCATCGTTCCGCCGGACGCCGCTGGCGCTCGATTGCCAATCTTCATGTTTTTCCTGCTCGGGCATGTGGCGGTGTGGACGCTCTATGCCTGGCTCTCCCACAACAATCTCTCCAGTTCCGCCGACCTGACCGAGGCCTATGCCTGGGGACGTGAATTCCAATGGGGCTATCACAAGCACCCGCCGCTTTCGGCCTGGATCGCAGCGGCGTGGTTTGAATTCATGCCGCGGAGCGATTGGGCGTACTTTCTCCTGTCGGCGCTTGTCGTCGCACTCGGCTATGCCGGGATCTGGGCCGTCGTCGGCCAGTTCGAAAAAGGCGACCGCAGGCTCGCCGCCGTCATGGCGCTCGAATTCTCGCCGATCTACGGCTTCCTCGCCATCCGATACAACGCCAATTCGGTGCTGCTGCTCATCTGGCCGTGGGCGACCTGGGCGTTTCTGCGCGCCGTGCGTGATCCCACGGTGCTCAATGGTCTGTTGCTCGGGTTCGCCCTCGCGGTCGCGATGCTGGCGAAATATTACTCGCTGGTCCTGATCATCGGCATGGTGGCGGCAGCGCTCATTGGCGAGAATCGCTGGCGTCTCATGACCTCGCCCGCCATGGCGGGCATGGTGATGGCCGGCATCTTCGTGCTGACGCCGCATCTGGTTTGGCTGGTGCAGGCGGACTTTGCGCCGCTCCGCTACGCGGACGACCAGACCGCCAGCTCGCTCGGCGACTTCTTCGGCTATCTGATCAAGTTTCCCCTCGCGCAACTGCTCTATGTTGCGCCAATTCTTGCCGTCGCCGCGCTCGCCTTGCCGAGTCCGGATCGCATCGTCTCGTCTGGGCTCTTGGCGTGGACGAGCGTGGACGACGACCGCCGCCGCGTCCTGGTGCTCGGGTTCGTACCGTTTCTCGCGACCATCGCGCTCGGCATCGTGACCTATTCCCAGCTCTCTACGATCTGGGGCATGCCGCTGTGGTTCCTCCTCGGATGGATCGTGCTGTCGTCGCCGGGAATTTCGGCGAGGCAGGTGAACACGCCGCGCATCGCGGCGCTTGTCGTGCTGTTCTGGGTGATACTGATCGTCATCGCGCCGGTGGTGAATTTTGCATCGAGCGTGTTCCGTCCGGCGCAGCGCGCCAACATGCCGCTAAAAGAAACCGCCCTCGCCGTGACCTCGGCTTGGCATGACGCAACCGGCGGGCGCCCGCTGCGGCTGGTCGGCGGCGACGACATCTTCGCCCCGGCAATGGTGTTCTATTCCAAGGACGATCCGTCCTGGTACGACGTGGCGGACCCCGCATTCACGCCGTGGGCCGGGCCCGA
>JBAPYK010000502.1:0-18737 GCA_049284695.1 Rhodoplanes sp.
ATGGCCGGCCGCGGCACCGACATTCAGCTCGGCGGCAACGCCGACATGCGCATCCGCCAGGAGCTTGCCGACATTCCGGACTCGCATACACGGTCGCGCGATCCGCGCGCAGAGGTGATCCGCGAGCAGGTCGCGCGGCTGAAGGAGAAGGCGCTCGGCGCCGGCGGCCTGTTCGTGCTCGGCACCGAGCGGCATGAATCCCGGCGCATCGACAATCAGTTGCGCGGCCGCTCCGGCCGCCAGGGCGATCCCGGCCGCTCGAAGTTCTTTCTGTCGCTCGAAGACGACCTGATGCGCATCTTCGGCTCGGACAAGCTCGACGGCATGTTGCAGAAGCTCGGCCTCAAGGAGGACGAGGCGATCGTCCATCCGTGGATCAACAAGGCGCTGGAAAAGGCGCAGCAGAAGGTCGAGGCGCGCAACTTCGACATCCGCAAGAATCTGCTCAAGTTCGACAACGTGATGAACGACCAGCGCAAGGTCATCTTCGACCAGCGCATCGAATGGATGGGCGACGAGGCGGCGCCCGAGATCGTCGCCGACATGCGCCGCTCGGTGGTCGACGAATTGGTCGGCAAGCATGTGCCCGAGAACGCCTATCCCGAGCAGTGGAATGTCGCGGGCCTGAAGGAGGAGATCAAGCGCGTGCTCGGCCTTGATCTTCCCGTCGACGAATGGGCGAAGGAAGAAGGCATCGCCGACGAGGAGTTGACCGCGCGCATCGAGCGGAAGGCCGACGAGCACATGGCGGCGAAAGTCGCGCAGTGGGGCCCGGACGTGATCCGCTATGTCGAGAAGTCGATCCTGTTGCAGACGCTCGACCATCTCTGGCGTGAGCATCTGGTGATGCTCGACCATCTGCGCAATGTGATCGGACTGCGCGGCTACGGCCAGCGCGACCCCTTGAACGAATACAAGGCGGAGGCCTTCAATTTGTTCGAGGCGATGAGTCAGAATCTGCGCGAGGCGGTCACCGCCCAACTCATGCGGGTGGAGATCATGGAGCAGCCGCCGCCCGACGAGCAGAACCTGCCCTTCATGGAGGCGCACCACATCGATCCGGCGACCGGAGAAGACGAATTCGCCACGATCGACGTGAGTCTGGGGCCCACCCGAAGCGAGGGCGCCGCTGCCGCGCGCACGGCGACGCGCGACCCGGCGAACCCGGCGAGCTGGGGCAAGGTCGGCCGCAACGAAGCTTGCCCTTGCGGCTCCGGCAAGAAATACAAGCACTGTCACGGACGATACGTCTAGACGAGCGTCCCGCCCGCCACCCGGCCACGACGTCGAGCCGGTGAGCGCGTCGTGTGATTACGATCGCTTGAGGTCAACAGCGCCGCGGAAACGTCATCACGAACTGCAGCGTCTTCGTAACGGCCGGTTCCGGTTCAGCGCCATCCGCCGAAGCGCGAGTCGAAGCTCGAAGCCGGGACGACTGGCCGGGAGCCGGTCGCACTGCCGGCGAAGGCGGAAGCCGTGCTCGGCGATTCAGGCGCGCTCGGCTTGCGCGATGCGCTGGCCTCGACGACCTTGCGGTTGGATTCGTCTTTCGCCGATTCCGACTTCGAAGCGTGCGACGAGCGCGAGGCGGTCGGCCGCGCGGTGTCGGTGGTCTTTGCCGCCGTCTTCGTTGTCGCCTTCGCTCTCGTACGACTGGCCGAGGACGAGGCTTCCTTTCGCGCCGTTTCCTGGTTGGCCGTCTCGCTGGTCCGGTTCCCGGAGAACAGCCGCGTGAAGAAATTGCCCGAGTTTGATTCATCCTGCGCGCTTTGAGCAGGAGCGACCGGCTGCGACGGATCGGCGGAGGCGACCCGGGTCAGGGTCGGCCCGCCGAACACTGAGGCCGGCTCGAGCGCCCGCGGCAGGCGGACCAAGCTCGGCAATCCGGAGCCGGGCTTGGTATAGGCGGCAGGACGGCCGGTCGTATCGATGACGGTTTGCGGCTGCAGCTTGGCGACGAACGCGGGGTGCATTCCGCCGTCGCTTCCGCTGGTGACGGCGACGGTGCGCGTTCCCTGGTTGACCAGCGCCGCGAACTGCTGTTCGTCGTGTTCGCGTTTGTCTCTGACCGCCGCGGCGACCTGCTCGGGAACCTGATATCTCGGGCAACTGCCCGTCGCATAGAACGATCCCGACGCCGCCGTCGCATTGAAAACATAACGGCGGTCGCACACGTCAACCTTCGGCTCCTGCCGCGTGACCACGAAATGATCGTTGCCTTCCTTGATCATGCGCCAGAAGGCGAAGTGCGGATTGTCGCGGTGCCTGGCGAGGTTGAGCGGCGTCATCCGGAACGGATAGGCTTGCACCTGGAACGATTTCTGTCCGCCGAGGAACGCCTCTCGCCCAAGCGCGTAGATTTCCGCCATCTGCTCGTCGCTCATGGAATAGCAACCGGCGGACGAGCAGTCGCCGTGGACCATGAGGAAGGCGCCGCTGCGGCCGTGCGCGCGGTCAAAGGCGTTGGGAAAGCCGAGATTGAACGCGAGATAGTATTGCGATTTGGGATTCATCTGGCCGGGAGTGATCGTATAGAATCCCTCCGGCGCTTGGCGGTCGCCCTGTCTGACCTTGGGGCCGAGGTCGCCGGACCAGCGACAGATCGGATAGGTCTTGAGCAGCACGAACCGATCGGAATTGTCCTTCTTCCAGACTTCCAGCTCGGACTCTTCCTTGAAAATGCGGACGAGGATCGGCGACTCGATCGACATGTTCTTGCTGGCGATCAGCGCCCGCGTCTCGCCCGACAAAGGCTGCATGGCGCGACCCGAGTGGGCGACCTCGTCAGTCTGGCAACCGGCGAGCGCGACCGCAGCGGCGATCGCTGCCGACGCCATGAGCGTGCGGACAAGACAAAGGTGGCGGTTCAAAACGAAAAACTCCCCCCGAACAGAGTCCCCACTCTGGTTTAGAGAGCTATCCCTAAGATGTGGTCTAAGCAAGGCGAAAGGCCGAAACACAAGGTTAACGAGACCTCAAAGTGAATCGTTAACCTACAGAAACTCTTAAAGATTGGCCTGTTGCTCCCGCGACGTCAGTAATTACCCATAGAAATACGTAGAATCCCTTGGCCGCCGCGGGCCGGGGTCTAAATCTTATGCTGTATAACGTTTAAGCTGTGAGCGCTCGGTCGCCGAACCGCCGGTCGTTGCTTACGCTCACCTCACGCGAACGTCCGACCGATGGCGAGAAATTTTTCCCGCCGCTGCCGGCGCACCGTCTCGCGATCGAGCTGCCGCAATTCCTCGAACGCGGCCGCGATCGCTTCGCCTGTCGCCTCGATCGCCGCCGCCGGGTCCCGATGTGCGCCGCCGACCGGTTCCCGCACGATCGAGTCGATTATCCCGAAACGCAACAGATCATCGGCGGTGATTTTCATGTTTTGGGCTGCCTCCTGCGCCTTACCCGTATCGCGCCACAGGATGGAGGCGGCCCCTTCCGGCGAAATGACACTGTAGATTGCATGTTCCAGCATGATGACACGGCTTGCCGTTGCGAGCGCGATCGCGCCCCCCGAGCCGCCTTCGCCGACGATCGCCGCCACATTGGGAACGTTCAGGCGTAGACAAGTCGCGGTGGACCTCGCGATTGCCTCCGCCTGGCCTCGCTCCTCCGCGCCAATGCCGGGATAGGCGCCCGCCGTATCGACAAACGCAATTACCGGCAAGTCAAAGTGATCGGCCATCTCCATTAGCCGCACCGCCTTGCGGTAGCCCTCGGGCCGCGCCATGCCGAAATTGTGCTTGAGCCTCCCCTCGGTATCCGCACCCCGCTCCTGGCCGATAACGCAGACGCCCTCTCCGCGGAATCGGCCGAGGCCGCCGATGATCGCCTCGTCCTCGCCGAACTTCCGGTCGCCGGCGAGAGGCGTGAAATCGGAAATGAGGCTCGCAATATAATCGACGCAATGCGGGCGCTGCGGATGGCGCGCGACCTGCGCCTTCTGCCATGGCGTCAGATTGGCGTAGAGCTCTCGCAGCGCTTCAGCGGCTTTCCCTTCGATGCGGGTGATTTCCTCGCCGATCTCCACGCTGCCGGCTGATTGTTCGAGCGCGCGCAGTTCCTCGACCTTGGCTTCGAGTTCGGCAACCGGCTTTTCGAAATCGAGATACGTGCGCATAAAACCTTGCGGTGGTTGAAACAGTGATGATAGCGGCGCGCGACAAAACCCGCAAAGCCTCCATCAAGTCAAGTCAAGGCGAAACCGGCGGCGCGGCACGGCGCGAAAAGACGGCAAGGCGAGACTGTGCGCGTTTCGTCGCACTGGGGCGGCGGGGTCTATTCCTCGGGTTCCGCCGAGCCGCTCGACGGCGCCTTGAGCACCATGCGGCAGGCGGCCGGCAACGCCGCCATGGTCAGCGGCGGGCGTCGTTTCACCGGGGCTTTCGGCGGCGGCGGACGCAACACCGATTCCTGGAACCACCAGTCGAGCTCTTTGCCGCACCCGTCGCCCGCCGGCACCGGCGGCTGCGCGCTGCAGTCCGGACTGTCGCTCGGGCAGCGGATGCGGATGTGGAAGTGATAATCGTGCCCCCAATAGGGGCGAACTTTCCTGTGCCAAGCGCGGTCGCTGCCGTTATCGCGGCACAGCGCCTTCTTGATCGCGGCGTTGACGAAGATGCGTTCGACCTCGGGCATCTGCGCGGCCAACTTGATTACACCGACATGCGCCGGACTCCATATGGCCGGCTCCACATCGCGCCTGTCGGCGGCGACGACGTTGGTCGCCGACATTTCCTCGCGCTCCTCGCGCGTAAGCTCGCGGTCCGGCATCGGGGTGAGCCAGATGTCGGCGTCGAGTCCAACCTGATGGCTTGCATGGCCGGTCAGCATCGGGCCGCCGCGCGGCTGCGAAATGTCGCCGACCAGGAGGCCCGGCCAGCCGGCCTCTGCGCGCGCCTTTGTCGCCAGCTTCTCGAGCAACGCGATCAGCTCCGGATGTCCCCAATTGCGATTGCGCGAAAGCCGCATCACCTGCCAGGCCGGACCATTGACC
Organism: Rhodoplanes sp.; assembly: GCA_049284695.1. Lineage (GTDB taxonomy): Bacteria > Pseudomonadota > Alphaproteobacteria > Rhizobiales > Xanthobacteraceae > Rhodoplanes. The sequence goes on from JBAPYK010000502.1 coordinate 4,997, forward strand.
GGCAGCGCGACCCCGCCGGCGAGACAGCCGTGCGAATAAAAACCGATGGTGCGGGGCTGCATCGCAGCCGGTTCGGTCCTGCGCGCGAACAATTCCTTCGCCGGCGTTGATGGGTTGTCGGGATTGGCGAGTGGCGGCAGCGGCTTGGGATTGAGCGTCCCACGATCCTGCGCAACCGCGCCGCCGCAAGCGAGGAGAAGAAGCAGGGCCGCCCAGGGCCATCGGCGATTCGCTGTCATGATCCGTGTCTTACCCCATTAACCGAAAAATCGGAATGCGCCCGCGCGCGCTTGCAATGACGAGTCCGCTTCGTATCCTGAGACGCGGGGGGCGCGGCGTCAGAGGGTTTCGTCATGCGTCGTCTCGCGCGCAACGTTGTGATCGCAAGCTGCCTGTCTTTTGCATCCCTGACGACGGCGAAGCCCGGACTCGCCGATGTCGTGGTCACCATCAACAAGTCGTCGCAGCGAATGTCGGTCGCCGTCAACGGCGCACGGCGATATAGCTGGGCCGTATCCACCGGCACCGGCGGCGGACCGCCATCCGGCGTCTATCATCCGCAGCGGTTTGAACGCTCGTGGTACTCGCGCAAATTCGGCCGGGCGCCGATGCCGCACTCGATCTTCTTCCACGGAGGCTACGCCATCCATGGCACCACGCATGTGTCGCGACTCGGTCGGCGCGCCTCGCATGGCTGTGTGCGCCTGCATCCATCCAATGCCGCCGCGTTGTTCGCGATCGTGAGGAGCGAAGGCATCGGCCGCACGCGCATCGTAGTCACGCGCTGAATCAGATATCTTCCGGAGCAAAAACCTCGCCAACAAATGCGGCGGAACTGCGCACATGCCGTCGCGTTGACCCTTCCGCAGGCCGGCGGCGATGGCTTTTTGCTATCGTTGCGCCGCCGTGGTAACGCGTGCGCTGCCTTTGCCCTGCGATTCCGCGTGTAGGGCGCGCAAGCCCTCGCGATAGGTCGGGTAGCGCAGCGCGAGGCCCAACTCCCGCTTCATCCGCGCGTTCTCGATACGCTTGTTGTCGCGATAGAAGCTCAAGGCCATCGGCGTCATCGACTTCGCCGCTTCGGCGAAAGGGATTTCCGGCGGCGGCGCAACATGCAAGAGCCCGGCTGCGAAAACGATCGGATCGCCGGGCGGCGACGGCTCGTCGTCAGCGGCGTTGAACACGCCATTCGCACGCCGCGCGATCGCTGCGTCGATCGCCTGCGCGATATCGGTCACATGGATGCGGTTGAACACCTGCCCCGGCTTGTCGACGCGGCGCGCGGCGCCCTGCTCAATATTGACGAGCGCGTTCCGCCCCGGTCCGTAAATCCCCGCCAGCCGCAGAATGGCGACCGGGAGAGCCCGTCGCAAGCCGATCGCTTCCCAGGCGCGTTCCTGATCGAGACGCTCGCGACCGCGCTCGTTTACCGGTTGCGGCGGCGTCGTCTCGCAAACCCACGCTCCGCCATGGTTGCCATAGACGCCGACCGTTGAGAGCAGCACGACCGAGCGGAGCTCCGGCGCACGCAATATCGGCTCAGTGAGCACCGCGAGCACGGGGTCGACGCCATCCGCCGGCGGCGTCGAGACGAGCAAGGCGTCCGCCTCCTGCAAGGCGGCGAGGATCGCAGGCGCAACCGAGCGTCCATCGAACGCCAGCATCTCGACCTCGCACTCGCCGTAGCGCCGGCCGGCGAGCTTCTCGGCCTTCTCCGGCGTCCGCGCGGTGCCGATGATGCGATCGAACCGCGCGCCGAATTCCTCAGCGTAATATTGGGCGCAGTAGCCGAAGCCGAAGCATAGAAGCGTGGTCATCAGAACGGCGTTGCTCCCTGGGCGGCGGCCCATTCGTCCTGCACGGACGCGTCCGGCTCGTGGGGGCGATGTTCGCCCGCGAGCGCCGCGAATGCTTCGCGCACCAACAGGCGCGACAGCGCCCACACCGCAGCGCCGCGCACCAGGGGCGAGGAGTCGCGGAGGCGCGCAGCGGCTTTCGCGGCGAGCGCAACGTCGCCACTGTTGCCGATCGCGATTATGACATTGCGCAAAAACCGATCGCGGCCGGTGCGCTTGATCGCGGTCTTGCGGAACAGCTCGCGAAATCCCGCATCGTCGAGCTCAGCCAAATCGCCGAGCGCCGGGGCCTGCAATTCGGCCCGCGCGGCGAGCTTTGCCTCGCGCCCCGCCTGCGCAAATTTGTTCCACGGACAGACCGCAAGGCAGTCGTCGCAGCCATAGATGCGATTGCCGATCGCCGGCCTAAGATCGCGTGGGATCGGCCCTTTGTGCTCGATGGTGAGATAGGAAATGCAGCGGCGCGCATCGAGCTTATAGGGTGCAGGGAACGCCGCCGTCGGGCATAGGTCGAGGCAGGCCCGACAGCGCCCGCAATGGTCGCGCTCCGGCTCGTCCGCGGGCAGGTCGAGGCTCGTGAAGATCGCGCCGAGAAACAGCCAGGAGCCGAATTCGCGGGAAACGAGATTGGTGTGTTTGCCCTGCCATCCGAGTCCGGCGGCGGCGGCAAGCGGCTTCTCCATCACGGCGGCGGTGTCGACGAACACTTTCACGTCGCCTCCCGCGTTCGCCACGAGCCAACGGGCGAGGTCCTTCAGGCGGCGCTTGATCACCTCATGATAATCGTCGCCCTGCGCATAGACGGAGATGGCGCCCTTATCGCGTTGCGCCAGCACCGCGAGCGGGTCCTCGCGCGGCCCGTAATTGACGCCGAGCATGACGATCGCCTGCACCTCGGGCCATAGGGCGCGCGGGTCGCGTCGGCGTGCGGCGGTGGCGGCGAGCCATTCCATGTCGCCGTGACCCCCGTCCGCAATAAACTCGACCAGCCTGGCGCCTGCCTGCGTTATGGCGTCAGGCCGCGCGACCGCCATCGCATCAAAGCCATGCGCCTGCGCGGCGGTGCGCAGCGCCGCCATGACGGCTGCGGGCTCGCTCAGAAATCGAGGTCGGCGTAAGTCTTCGACGGCGCGATCCCCGCATGCAGCTCCGTCAGCAGCGGACGGAACGAGGGCCGCGACTTGACCCGCGCGTACCAGTTCTTCGCCGATTCGTCTTCGTTCCACGGCACGTCGCCCAGATAGTCGACGCAGGAGAGATGCGCCGCCGCAGCAAGATCCGCGTAGCTCAGCCGCGCTCCGGCCAGCCAATCGCGCGTGCGCACCAACCAGCCAATATAGGCGAGATGATAGCGGATATTGGCGAGCGCGGCGCGAATTGCCTCGATATCAGGCGGGCCGCCGCCCTGGTTCACCGTCATATGGCGCTTGAACACCCGTTCGGTAATCAGTGGGCCGCTCACTTCGACGTAGAACTTCTCGTTGAACCAGGCGGCAAGCCGCCTGACCTCGATGCGCGCATTGATGTCGCGCGGCAGCAGGCGATGCTCGCCGAGCTCGGCGCCCTGCGTTTCGTCGAGATACTCCGCAATAATCGCGGGGTGGGTGAGCGGCGGGCGCCCCTCCTCCACCAGCACCGGCGTGGTCCCGGCCGGATTGAGCGCCAGGAACTCGTGGCGGCGATCCCACGGCCGCTCCTCGATCAGGCGCGGAATAAGTCCATATTCCCCCAACGAAATCCGCACAAACCGAGAATTCGGGCAGAGGCACTGGTGATACAGCGTAAGCATCGTCTCTCAGGGTTCCGGAAATGACGAATCGCGGGATAACACAGGGCAGAATGCGGCAGATTCATACAAATCCATAATGCGGTGAAATCCGGGCAACCGGCGAGCTGTGCACGGCGTATTGCCCCTTGCCCTCCACCCGCGGTTCGGGCGAAAAGCGCGCTCGCCCGACCGCCGCCTCGCCTCGGCGCACGCCCTTCAACCGCGGAGCCGTCCAATGCTGCTTGATCTGTTCAAGGCCGCCTTCCTCGGCTTCGTCGAGGGATTGACCGAGTACCTGCCGGTCTCCTCCACCGGCCACCTATTGTTGATCGAGCATTTTTTCGGATTCGACGACGAGGATTTCGGCAAGACATTCGCAGTATTGATCCAGCTCGGCGCCATTCTCGCCCTGCTGTCGATCTATTTCCACAAGCTGTGGCTGCTCGCGACGCATATGTTCACCGATCCTTACGCGCGGCGATTCGTCATCGGCGTGCTGATCGCCTTCCTGCCCGCCGCCATCGTCGGCGCGCTCGCGCACGGATTCATCAAGAGCGTCCTGTTCAACCCCTGGATAGTGTGCTTCTCGCTGATCGCCGGCGGCGCCATCCTGTTGTACGTCGACACGCTCAATCTCAAGCCGCGCTACACCGAGGCGACTGAGTTCTCCCTGCCCCTGTGCGCCGGCATCGGCGTGATCCAGTGCGTGTCGATGATCCCCGGGGTGTCGCGCGCGGGCGCGACCATCGTCGGGGCGATGCTGCTCGGGGCCGACCGCCGTTCGGCGGCGGAGTTCTCCTTCTGGCTCGCCATGCCGACCATGGTGGGGGCATTCGCCTACGACCTCTACAAGGGAGGCGCGCAAATGACCGCGAACAATATCGTGCTCGTCGCGGTCGGGTTCGTCACTTCGTTCATTTTCGGCTGGATCGTCGTCAAAACCTTCCTCGGCTATGTGGCGAGACACGGCTTCGGTCTGTTCGTGTGGTGGCGCGTGATCGTAGGTACGCTCGGCCTCATTGGCCTTGCCTTCCTCGGATGACTGCGAAGCGTCTCCGGATCGAGGACGACGCACTCCTGCGCGGCCGCGGGCGATTTATCGACGACGCGCACCAGGAGAACCAAGCATTCGGCCATTTCGTACGCTCGCCCCACGCGCATGCGCGCATCGTATCGATCGACACCGCCCCAGCGCTCGCCGCTCCGGGGGCCCTTGCCGTGCTGACCGCCGCCGACTTGCGCGCGGCGGGGGTTGGGAGCGTGTCCGTTCACCCGCCGATCAAAGGGCGCGGCGGCGCACCCATTGTCGAACCACCGCGGCCGGCGCTGGCGGCCGAACGGGTGATGCATGTCGGACAGGCGGTTGCGCTTGTCGTCGCAAATTCGGCGATAGCGGCGCAAGACGCCGCCGAAGCGGTCGTCGTCGAATACGATGCAATCGACCCGGCGATCGGCGCCGCCAGCGCCCTCGCCCCTGATGCGACCCAATTATGGCCGGAAGCGCCGGGGAATCTTGCGATCGACTGGGGTTTTCCGCGCAGCGAAAACGACGCCAATGCGCGCGCGGTCGAACAGGCGATCAAGGATGCACCGCACGTCGCCCGCGTATCGTATGTAAACCAGCGGGTCGTCGTCGCCAGCATCGAGCCGCGCGGCGCGACCGCGATCTACGATCCGGCGCATGATCGCTACACCCTGCGCGTCTGCTCGCAAGGCGTTGCCTCCCTGCGGGAAGGCCTGGCCCGCATCATGGGCGTCGACCGCAGCCGGCTGCGCGTCATCACCGAGGATGTCGGCGGCGCATTCGGAATGAAGAGCTCGCCATATCCGGAATACCCGGCGCTGCTCGTCGCCGCGCGCATAACCGGCCGGCCGGTGCACTGGATGTCCACCCGGTCGGAAGCCTTCCTCAGCGACAATCACGCGCGGGGCTCTGTTCTCGACGGCGCGTTGGCGCTCGACGCCGAGGGGAAGTTCCTCGCGTTGCGGATCTGCTCGCTGGTCGATCTCGGCGCGTTTCTCGGACCATTCGGCGCGGCGCTTGCAACCATGAACTTCGCATTATGCCTGCCCGGCATGTACGACATTCCGCTGATCGATGTGTCGGTGCGTTGTGCGTTCACCAACACGGTGCCGACCGCGCCTTTCCGCGGGGCCGGTCGCCCCGAGGCGAATTATCTAATGGAGCGGCTGGTCGACGAGGCCGCGCGCGTCACCGGACTCGCGCCCGACGACATCAGGCGCCGCAATCTCGTGCCTGCTTCCGCCATTCCGTATAAAACCGCCATCGGCACGGTCTACGATAGCGGCGATTTCCCCGCCGTGTTCGACAAGGCGCTGGCGCTCGCCGACCATGCCGGCTTCGCGAGTCGCAGGCGCGAGGCCGAGCGGCGCGGCAAGCTGCGCGGCATCGGTTTGTCCTGCCTGCTCGAACATGCGGGCGGCATGCCCAGCGAGGGCGCGGCCCTCCGGTTTCCCGGCGGCGACGAACTCGTGGTGGCGCTCGGCGCGCATCCGGGAGGACAGGGCCATGCCTCGATCTTCCCGCGTATCGCCGCCGAGCGGCTTGGCCTCGATCCGGCCGCGGTTCGCCTCATCCACGGCGACAGCGATCACGATGTCACAAGTTTCTCAAGCGTCGGCTCGCGCACGACGACCACGGCCGGCTCGGCGATCGTGCGCGCCGCCGATGTCTTGATCGAGAAGGGGCGTCGGCTCGCAGCCGATGCGCTCGAAGCCGCGGAGGCGGATATCGTCTTTGCCGACGGCGCGTTCAGCGTCGCCGGCACCGATCGGCGCATCACCTTGTTCGCACTGGCCGAGACGGCGAAGGCGCGCAAGGCGAGCGGCCAGATTTCCGAAGACCTGGATACAAAGGTTATCGCCGAGACGCCCCACACCTATCCAAATGGCTGCCACATCGCCGAGGTCGAGATCGATCCGGAGACCGGCACCGTCGAGGTCGTCGCCTATACGGCCGTCGATGACTGCGGCCGCACGCTTGATCCCATGCTGGTCGAAGGACAGATCCACGGCGGGGTGGCGCAGGGGCTCGGGCAGGCTTTGCTCGAGCACGCGGTCTTTGATGCGGACAGCGGCCAATTGGTGACCGGTTCGTTCATGGACTACGCCCTGCCGCGCGCCGGTGACCTGCCGGCGATCGTCGCGGCGGAACACAACGTGCCGGCGACCACCAATCCGCTCGGCGTGAAGGGCGTCGCCGAAGCGGGCACCACCGGCGCGCTCGCCGCGGTCATGAACGCGATCGCCGACGCCATTCCGGGCTCGGCCGGCACCCGCCTCGACATGCCGGCCACGCCGGAAAAGGTGTGGGCAGCGTGCCGCGAAGCAGCGCGCCGATCCATGCGAGGCGTGGCGGGTAAGGAAAACGAATAGCGACGTCCGACCGCTGAGTTGATTACGTCCCGGTAAATTCGGGTTTGCGCTTTTCCATGAAAGCGCGCCGGCCTTCGACGTAGTCGTTGCTGACGAAGCAGGCCCGCACCAGTTCGTCGCAGCGGGCGAGATCGCGTTGCGATTCGTCCTTGATCGCCTGCCCGATCGCATATTTGGCCGCCCGGATGGTGAGCGGCGCATTGGCGGAGATCATTCCGGCGCAGTCGCGCACAAAGGTCTCGAGATCGCCCGCCGGCAGCACACGATTGACGAGCCCCATGATGCGGGCCTCCTCCGCGGTGAACTGGCGGGCGGTGAAGAAAATCTCCTTGGCGAACGCCGGTCCGATCAGATCGACCAGCTTTTTCAGCCCGGGATAGACATAGCCAAGGCCGAGTTTTGCGGCCGGCACGGCGAAACGTGAATTATCGGAGCAGATGCGCAGGTCGCAACAGATGGCGAGCGCGACCCCGCCGCCGAGGCAGTAGCCTTCGATCTGGGCGATCGTTGGCTTGGGGGCCTCGTAGAGCGTGATGGTCGTGCGATCGACGACGGCGTTGTAAGCGTCGATCGCCGCCACATTCGCGCGCTCGTCGTCGAAGCGCGAAATATCGGCCCCCGACACGAAGGCTTTGCCGCCCGCCCCGCTCAGCACGATGACGCGTACGGCATCGTCGCCGATGAATTCGTCGAGAATGACGCCCGCCGCCTCCCACATATCGAGCGACAACGCGTTGTGCCGCTCCGGATTGTTGAAGATCAAATGGCCGACGCCATGATCCTTGCGCGCCAGCACCTTGTCGGCTTGCGTCATCGCTCTCGTTCCCATTCGTCGCGCACCGCCTCGCGTTACGCGAAACCCGCGCCCTTGCCGCACCCGCCAGGGACCCTCTCTCCCAGGGCCTCGCGGCGGGGTCTTGCCGCCCCGCCCGGCCGCTGCGGGTCTGCGAAGCGCGCCTCGGACCATCCTCGATGCGCCGGCGATTGTCCATTGCCGGTCATCATTTGTGCCCATGGGTGGGAGATCGTCGGAGCCGTCACAGGTGCGAAGAGCCGGGCGCACAGGTCGGCCCGCACGGTCTTCTTATGCTGGAAAAGGCTGGCCTCACCGCCAGAGCTTCCTATGACGATCGCATGACCTGCGATGACGAATGCATGACAAATGGCCGTATCGCCGAATAAAATTCGCTTCGGCGCGGCCGGCGACTCTCGCCTTCGCCGCCCGGTTCTGTTAGAGGCGAATGGACCCGCGCCTGACATGGACTTCGCCCGCCCAGCCCGAGGCGGAATAGCTGCCGGTAGCGACCATGTATGACTGGCTGCGCGCAGCCGCGCAGACTTTCGATCGAAGAATCGGTTGGCACCGATTCGGCTTTCTGTTGAGCTTCGCGGTGATCGTCGCCGCCGTCGTCGTGCTTTATCGGATGCTGCACGACATCGATGTCGACGACGTGGTCGCCGCATTGCGCTCATTCACGGCGCGCGACGTGCTCATCGCCGCGGGCTTTGTCGTCGTGGGTTACGTCACGCTTACTTTTTATGACATGTTCGCCCTTTACACGATCGGGCGGCGCGACGTGCCCTATAGCGTCGCCTTTATCGCCGGCTTCACCAGCTATTCCGTCGGACACAATGTCGGCGCGAGCGCCCTCACCGGCGGCGCCGTGCGTTATCGCATCTACTCGCATTACGGGTTGTCCGCGATCGAAGTGGCGAAAATCTGCTTTATCGCCGGCTTCACCTTCTGGCTCGGCAATGCGACCGTGCTCGGCCTCGGGGTCGCCTACCGGCCGGAAGCGGCGTCGGCGATCGACCAGCTTCCGGCTTGGGTCAATCGGACGCTCGCGGTGCTGATCCTAGCGGCGCTCGCGACCTATGTCGGTTGGGTATGGCGCGCGCCGCGGGTGATCGGGCGCAGCAACTGGGAGCTGACCCTGCCGGACGGCCCGCTGACGCTGCTCCAGATCGCCATCGGCATCGTCGATCTCGGCAGTTGCGCCGCCGCCATGTACATGTTGGTGCCCGAAGATCCCTATATCGGCTTCGTGACCATCGCGACGATCTTCGTTTCGGCGACGCTGCTCGGCTTCGCCAGCCACTCACCGGGCGGGCTCGGCGTGTTCGATGCGGCCATGCTGGTCGCGCTCTGGCAGTACGAGAAGGAGGACTTGCTCGCCGGTCTCCTGTTATTCCGGCTTCTCTATTATCTCGTTCCCTTTTTCCTTGCGCTCGTGATCCTCGGAGCGCGGGAGTTATGGTTGAGCGCGCGCCGGGTCCGGTCGGAGATGCGATCCGACAAGGCGATCCCGGCAAAGGTGACCGCTCGCCCGATCGGCAAGAACGAATGCGACCCTGCTGCTTAGACCTTTGCGCACCGATCCGGAGCGCACGGATGTTCATACGCGGCGGCGCCCGGCGCCGCCTGGAAGGAAAAGGCTGTAAGCTCTAACGAACGCGGGTGCGGCTTACGATGCTCATTTCCGACGACCAGCACGGTGCTCTCAAGGAGGCCGCTTCCTGGGGCCGACGGTTTCGCCGCGTCCGCATCGTCTTGCCGGTCGCCGCCGCTTTTTTCCTGCTCGTCGCTTATCTCGGGGAGCTTTCGCCGCTGCAGGCGCTGGTCGGATTCGGCGTGATTTCCGCGGCGGCGCTGATCGAGACGAGCGGCCAATCGACCGGCAATTTCGCCGCCCGCTCGCGCGAAGACCCCCGCATTCATCCGGGTGATCTCGTCATCGATGCGGTCATTTCCGGCATGCCAGACCCGGTGATCGTGCTCGATCGCGACGGCATCGTCCGCGCCTTCAACGCCAAGGCGCTCGAAATCGCGCCGGCGCTCACCCGCGGTCAGCCCTTGTCGTTCGCGCTGCGCAATCCGGGCGTCCTCGAAGCCTGGCGTCACGTCGCGATGTCCGGGGCCGGGCTGCGCGTCGAATTCTTTCAGCGGGTGCCGGCCGACCGCTGGTCGGAGGCGGTGATCTCGCCGATCGCGACCGACGCCGCCGCGGACGGCCGCAGCCTGTTCGTCATGGTGTTTCACGACATGACGCCGCTGCGACAGATCGAGCAGATGCGCGCGGATTTCGTCGCCAATGCGAGTCACGAGCTGCGCACCCCGCTCGCTTCGCTGTCCGGCTTCATCGATACGCTGCAGGGTCCGGCGCGAGCGGATCCCGGGGCGCGCGAACGCTTTCTCGGCATCATGAAGGATCAGGCCGACCGCATGGCGCGGCTGATCGACGATCTTCTCTCCCTCTCGCGCATCGAGCTTAAGGCGCATCTTCACCCGGAGGTCGCGATCGATCTCGCGTCGATCGTGCGGCAGGTGGCCGACGCGTTGCAACTGCTGGCGCGCGACCGCGGCGTGAGTATCGAGGTGGACATGCCCGAGGGCGAGCTGATGGTGCTGGGCGATCGCGACGAACTGATGCGGGTGTTTGAAAACCTGATCGAGAACGCCCTAAAATACGGGGCGGCCGGCAAGCGCATCGATCTTGCGCTTGCCCGCGAAACCACCGCCGAGGGCGACGAGGCGGTGGTTTCGGTCAAGGACTATGGCCCCGGCATCGCCCCGGAGCACCTGCCGCGATTGACCGAACGGTTCTATCGGGTCGACGTGGTCGAAAGCCGCGCCCAGGGCGGAACCGGTCTCGGGCTCGCCTTGGTGAAGCACATCCTCCAGCGCCATCGGGGCCGGCTCAGTATCGAGAGCGTGCTCGGCAGCGGGGCGACCTTCGCAGTTCGCCTGCCGATCCTGACATCGGCTCGGGCTGCGCAGAACTCTAACGTGTTTTCAGCATCTTAGAGCGTCATCTGTCTGTCATCTTGGCCACATAGAACGGTGACACGCTCAGCGTAGGACTAAGCCGCGGTTTTGGACCAAGCGATCTTTTTTGCCGGTCCTCGACCCTCACTGTCGTGGGTGACGTCCGAAACAAATCGCCAACAAGACCCCCACGCCGTGAAGCGCGCAGTTTTTGTCTGCGTTACCTCACAAACTTGGACCAACAGGAGAGAACCCCGTGAAGCTGTACCATTCCCTTATCGCGGCCGGCGCCATCGCGGCCACTGGGCTTGCCCTGACCGGCGCCGCGCAAGCGCGGGATCAAATCCGCATCGTCGGTTCTTCGACGGTATATCCGTTCACCACGACGGTCGCCGAGCAGTTCGGCAAAGCCTCCGGGACGAAGACGCCGGTGGTCGAGTCGACCGGCACGGGCGGCGGCATGAAGCTGTTCTGCGCCGGCGTGGGCGAAACCCATCCCGATGCGACCAACGCCTCGCGGCGCATGAAGAAGGGCGAGTTCGAGGATTGCCAGAAGAATGGCGTCAAGGACATCGTCGAGATCAATATCGGCTTTGACGGACTGACGGTTGCCCAGTCGAAACAAGGAAATCCGATTTCGCTGACGTTGCCGCAACTGCTGCTCGCGGTGGCAAAGGAAGTGCCGGGCCCCGACGGCAAGCTGATCCCAAATCCCAACAAGAACTGGTCGGACATCGACAAGTCGCTCCCGAACACCAAGATCGAGGTGCTCGGCCCGCCCCCCACCTCCGGCACCCGCGACTCGTTCCACGAACTGCTCCTGGAGAAAGGCGCGGAGCAGATTCCGGCGCTCGCCGAACTCAAGAAGAGCGACCCCAAGGCGTTCGAGAAAGTGTGGAAGACGTTGCGCGAAGACGGCGCCTATGTCGAGGCCGGCGAGAACGACAATGTGATTGTGCAAAAGCTCGAGGCCAACAAGGACGCCTTTGGCGTGTTCGGCTATTCGTTCCTCGAGGAAAATACGGGCAAGCTGCGCGGCGTGCCGCTCAACGGCGTGGCGCCTGAGTTTGACGCAATCACCACTGGCAAATACCCAGGCGCACGCCGCATGTATGTCTATATCAAGAAGGCGCATGTCGGCATCGTTCCCGGGCTCGACAAGTTTGTGGCGGAATACGTTTCCCCGAAAGCCACCAGCGAAGACGGATATCTCGCCAAAAAGGGCTTGGTGACGCTTCCGAAAAAGGAGCTTGACGAGGTCCGCAAGAACTCCACCGAAATGACGCCGATGCAGTCGCCTACTTCATGACGCGGAAGGAGCGGCCGCGGTTTTCCGCGGCCGCTTTTCCGCTGGTTCGGCGTTCGTCGTTTTCAACAAGCGCGTTGCTGGAGCATTTTTCGGCGAAGTGGAAACGCTCGCCACAGAAAAATGCGACAGCTAAAGGACAACGAGAGCGAATTTCGATTCCACGGCAAGGTAATTCGCGTTAGAGGCTCAGCAGTCGAGGAGTAACGGTGGCCTGGCTCTATTTCGGCGTTTTGGCGGTCCTCGTCTTGCTCGGTTATCTGTTCGGCCGGGCGCGCGCCGTCGCGGCCGGCCAAAAACAGTCTCTCCATTCGCGGCCTTATTACTATGGCGCTTTTGTCGCGATTTGGATTCTCACGCCGATGGTGCTGGTCTATGCAGTCGGCATTCCGGTCGCCCATCACATCGCCGACACTCAGGCGGTCATGGCCTATGATCCGGCTCTGATCGGCGACGACTTCGCGAAATCGGCGGCGCTGCGTGAAATCCAGGCGGTAGCTGCCGGACAGTTCGCCGGCGATGTATCTGCCCGGCTGCAATCGGCGGCCCAAATCTATAAATCCTATAGCTCCTGGACCACGAGCCTGGTGGTTGCCGGCGGGATCGCGCTCGGCCTTCTTGGCTTTGCGATGACGCTGCGGCTCGTCGGCGCGACGTTCCGCGCCCGCAACCATGTCGAGCGCTTTGTTTCCTACGTGCTTTTTGCCTGCGCCTGCGTGGCGGTGCTCACGACCATCGGCATCGTGTTTTCGGTTCTGTTCGAGAGCATCCGCTTCTTCAACCGCGTCTCGCCGCTCGATTTCCTGTTCGGGTTGCAGTGGAGCCCGCAGACGGCGATCCGCGCCGACCAAGTGGGCTCCTCGGGCGCCTTCGGCATCGTGCCGTTGGTGACCGGAACGCTGCTGATCACATGCGTCGCCATGGTGATCGCCGGTCCGATCGGGCTGTTCGCCGCAATTTACATGGCGGAATATGCGACCCCGCGCTTCCGGTCGATCGCCAAGCCGATCCTCGAAATTCTCGCCGGCATTCCGACCGTCGTGCTTGGCTTCTTTGCGGCGCTCACGGTCGCGCCCAACATCCGCTCCACCGGCGCCTGGCTCGGCCTCGACGTTGCTTCCGAAAGCGCCCTCGCGGCCGGCATCGTAATGGGCATGATGATCATCCCGTTCGTCTCCTCGCTTTCCGATGACGTGATCAACGCCGTGCCGCAGTCGATGCGCGACGGCTCGCTGGCGATGGGGGCGACCCCGTCGGAAACGATTAGAAGGGTCGTTCTGCCGGCGGCGCTGCCGGGAATCGTATCGGCCTTCATGCTTGCGATCAGCCGGGCCGTTGGCGAAACCATGATCGTGGTGATGGCCGCCGGGCTCGCGGCCAATCTCACTTTCAATCCGCTGGAGGCGGTCACCACTTTCACGGTCCAGATCAAAACGATCCTGGTCGGCGATCAGGAATTCGACAGCGCGAAGACGCTGTCGGCTTTCGCTCTCGGCCTAGTGCTCTTCTTCTTCACTTTGATGCTCAACGTGATCGCGCTGGAAATCGTCAAGCGCTATCGGGAACAGTATGACTGATCTGGCGATTCCGGGACTGCGCCGCTTGGACTTCACGACGGAGGCGGCGCGTGCGCGCGCGCGCTCCCGCCG
>JBAPYK010000503.1:0-5387 GCA_049284695.1 Rhodoplanes sp.
CTCTCGTGCCTCGCGAATCTTTCGTGCGCGGATTGCTTTGTGTTTGAATCAATCTTGCGCTCGAAGGGCGACCAAAATCGTTTTTACACAGCCAAGACCCATTTGAGACATTGGCAGGAATTTGCTATATTTTCTCTACTAGCTCCCCTTGCATACGGGGACGTGCCGAAGTTTTCCGTTTGAGGCGAGCGGGTAGCAGGGGAGTGCCGTCGGCAGGCATCGCACTCCAGAGACCGAGTTTTTTGCCGGTTCCTCACTCACTACTTGCAAGTGCCGCGGGCCGCCTGATGGCGGCGGAGTGCCCTTCGGACACGATGAGGGAGCGCCATGAAATCAAATTCGAGAACGTTCGCCATAGCTCTTGCTATCACGATAGCGGCCAGTTTATCGGGCGGGCACACTTCCTTTGCCCAAGACGAGTCGGATCGGCAGCTCGGGCGAGTTCATTTCGAGACGTCGTGCAACGAAACAGCACAAAGGCGCTTCGATCGCGGCATGAGATACCAACATTCTTTCTGGTACCGTGAGTCGAAGGCGATTTTTGAGGACGTGCTGCAGGCCGATGCCGAATGTGCGATCGCCTATTGGGGGATCGCGCTCAGCCTCCTTTATAACCCACACGCGCCGCCGCCGCCGGAGAATCTTCCGCTCGGCTTGACGGCCCTTCAGAAGGGCAAAGCGACCGGCGCCAAGACCCAGCGCGAACGCGACTACATCGACGCGCTGCTCGCCCTCTACACCGACTATGACAAGATCGATCGCCGCACACGTGTTCAGGCCTATCTCAAAGCGATGGAATCGTTGGCACAAGCATATCCAAACGATGACGAGGCACAAATCGGGTACGCCATCACGCTGAATGTCGCGGCCTCACCCGCCGACAAAACCTATGCCAATCAGCTCAAGGGCGCGGCAATCCTGGAGCCGATCTTCAAGCGCAAACCGCAGCACCCTGGGGTCGCCCACTATTTGATCCATCTCTACGATTATCCGCCAATTGCCGAGAAGGGGCTCGACGCCGCGCAGCGTTACGCAAAGATCGCGCCAGCGGCGCCGCATGCTCAGCACATGCCCTCACACATTTTCACGCGTGTCGGTTATTGGAAGGAATCGATCGCATCCAATATCGCTTCGGTGCGCGCGGCGAAAGCCGATAAGGAATTGGACGATGAGATGCATGGGATGGACTATCTTGTCTATGCCTATCTACAACTCGGACAGGACAAGAATGCGAGGGCCGTTGTCGACGACAGTTTGGCGACTGGCGGTTACAAGCGTTTCTCCGGTTACTATGCCCGCGCAGCAAGCGAGGCGCGCTACGCAGTCGAGCGCGGCGATTGGAAGGCAGCAACCGAGCTGCAGGTCCTGCCAAGCCCAATCGCCTACGCAGATGCTGTTACGTATTTTGCGCGTGCACTCGGCGCAGCACGCTCCGGTCACGCGGGGGGTGCCGGACAAAATATCGCAAAACTCATTGAGCTGCGCGACAAGCTGCGTGAGCAAAAGGATATCTATTGGTCGGAAATCGTCGACATCCAGCGTCAAGTCGCGACCGCCTGGGCTCTTTACGCCGACGGAAAGTACGACGAGGCGCTGACGACGATGAGCGTGGCCGCAGATACGGAGGACAAAACCGAAAAACACCCTGTGACGCCTGGACCGCTGGCGCCTGCCCGTGAACTCTATGGCGCTATGCTGCTCGATCGCGGCATGGCCGCCGAGGCGCTCGCCGCGTTTGAGGCGACGCTGAAGAAGGAGCCGCGTCGGCTCAACGCCACAATCGGCGCAGCCAAATCGGCCGAGAAGCTGGGCGATGCGGCTAAGGCGCAGCAGTACTATGCGGATGCCGTCGCGCTCACCGATAACGCCGATCCTGTCACGCCGGAAATCGCATACGCCCGGGCGTTCGTTGAAAAGAGATAGGCAATTCGAACACGCTGACCGGTCCGATGACAAACAGAAAGGCCATTGCTGCTGCGTTTGGGATCATCATCGGACTGGTCGCGACGCTGATCGGTGCATTAATCGCCACGCGGCAGCTCGTGGGCGGGGGTGGTGCAGTTGCCGGAATTCCGCACCCGGTTTGGACCGAGGTGCAATGGCCCTTCGCCATGGACCAATGGGGCAAGGGCGAGGCATTCCAGTGCCGTGCACGTGATTGCGGCGTGCAAGTGAATCTTTATCTCCGCGCTAAGGTCGGCTTTTGCAATTGCACGATCGGGGTTGCCGACGACACGGAACTCGACCGGCTGAGCGATTTCGATTTCATGGGGACCGAGATCGCCGCCCTGGGTGAGGGTCGGCCAATCGCAATTGCCTGGATGAAGGGCCGCAGTCGCTCCTACGCGATCTCTCGTCCAGTTCGAGGTGGCAAGTCCGCGCTATCACTAGCTTTCAACGAACGCTGCGATGCAGTCGTCGCAACCGTCGCGATCGAAGGCGACAAGCCTGCGACAATTGAACCCCACATTGTCGAGTTTCTGAATAGCAAGAACGTTTTGCACTGGATCGAGGTCACGCTCGGGTTGTAGCAAGTTTAGCTCCTCAAGGCCGCGACTTTAACGCGCTCTGATGTCTGGACGTGGCACATAGGAGAAGAATCCTGGCCTTGCCGAATTGGGCTGCTTGTTGGGGTGCTACGGCCATCGGCACCCTCGCATGCGCGCCTCGGAGCGGATCGCACAGGGATCGAAGGCCTGCAGCACCCCTCCGTCGTCGTCCCCGATATCGCTTATTGCCTTTGAGGCGTAGTGCGGAATCGCGGGCCGTCGCAATTTCGCCGATCGGAGCGCGACGCAGGCTCCGATATCATAGCGCTACGGCGAAGCTATATTGCCCATCTTCATCGACCGTGGCGCGCCATTTTGCTTTTGATATCAATCACTCACGCGGGAGTGGCTGTGCGGCAAAATCCGCGCAGCAAATTGGTCGCGTATATGTCGTATTTTTCGCCGAGCGCCTCCGCTTCAAGGCGCAAGAGGAAGAGTCGCGCCGACGGAAGTGATGTCATGGGTGTGACAGAACCGACGATATGCGGTGATGTGTCGAGTTTGTTTGGCCCATGGTCCAAATCCCAACACCCATCGCGCTTCTGATTTCACTTTCTCCCATTCGGCCTTCAGAAGCCATTGCGAGTGCTCAATGAGAAGTGTGTCGGCTCGGATCAGCGCGTCATTCTCTGGGTTCTCGGCAAGATGCGGAATTCGGTCGAGTAGGCTAACGAGGTGTCGATCAATTTCTCCCGCAGAATTGAGCTGCAGCTTGATCATTGGAATTAGGCCGTTCACCTGCTTCACAAGGTCGTAGTATTCCGGCGTCCTGAAGAAGGCTTTGTCAGCAAGCAATCGAAAATACAAAGTCCGCACCAATCCTGAAAACGTGGATATGTTCGATCGGAGCTTGTCGATCCATTTAGAGCGCTCCGCCGTCACTGCATTAAGATATGTTGATCGGCGTGCGACGTAGATATTGATCAACGCGCCGATCAGCGAAATGGCGGCGGCAATGATCGCAACTACCACTGCCGAGACTTCTTTGGCCGACCAATCCATCGTTCCCTACCAGTCTACCCGCCCGCTCACAGGAACTCACTTACGGGATTGGCAGATTCCTGAGCTGCCCGCAGTCCAAATACGTTGGCGCGCCTCTGGCTGCGCCGGCATTTCGACCATCCAGCGACTCCTGGACGGGCCCGGGTCTCAGACTCCGACTATGGCGCTCGACCGATGCCTTGCACAATGTCCGGGTCGATCCCAAAGCAGTCTTCTTCGCGTTAGATACGGTGCGGGAGGCATGGTCGCTCCTGCGGCTCCATCCTGCTAACAGAGTCCGAGCGATATGCTCGTTCGCATGTCAGCTCGTTTGCTCCGTGCAACTCCCCGAAAGCTGACATACGACCAACCACGGCGGACAGTCTGTCGCTATACACGAAGTGCGCTCGCCGTTATCATCCAAAAATAATTGAACCACCGGGATTCTCCGGGTGGTCGCGGGCTGAGAGCGCTAGAAACCAAGGCGAGTTACTAGCTCGCGCGCGCTGGCTGCCACAGAACAACGACTCCGGGAGGAATCGTGATGACGACCGATAAACCCTACCCCCTTAATGCATGGTATGCGGCTGCGTGGGGTGATGAGATTAAGCACGAGCTCGCGGCCCGCACCGTCTGCGACATGGACGTGGTCCTTTATCGTTGTACCGACGGCCAAATCGCGGCGCTTGAAGATGCATGTTGGCATCGGCTGCTCCCGCTTTCGATGGGGCGGCTCAATGGAGACGAGGTCGTCTGCGGGTATCACGGTCTGATCTTCAACTCCGCAGGTCGCTGCACCTTCATGCCGGCGCAGAAAACCATAAACCCCTCGGCCTGTGTCCGAGCCTATCCCGCGGTTGAACGTCATCGTCTGGTATGGATTTGGCCCGGCGATCCGGCATTGGCAGACCCAGCGAAAATCCCCGATTTTCATTGGAACGACGGGACCGACTGGGTGGGCGAAGGCGGCACTTTCTATAGCCTCAAGTGCGATTATCGCCTGGTCATCGACAACTTGATGGACCTCACTCACGAAACCTATGTCCACGCCGGCAGCATTGGACACGAAGCGATCACCGATTCACCGTTCGACGTGACGCATACGGACCACACTGCGACTGTGACACGGTGGATGATCGATATCGACCCGCCGCCTTTCTGGGCGAATCTGCTGGGCCAGCGCAGCCGCGTCGACCGCTGGCAAATCATTCATTTCCAAGCACCCTCGGTTATCGTGGGTGATGTCGGCGTCGCCGTCACCGGAACTGGTGCACAACACGGCGATCGTTCCCGCGGCGTCAACGGGGCATTCCTCGCAGCCATTTCGCCGGAAACGGAAAAGAGCTGCCACTATTTTTGGAACTTCGTTCGAAATTTCCGAAAGGACGATCAGCAGCTAACCCTGGCCCTGCAAAAGGGGCACGTCAACGAAGGCAGGGGCGTTTACGACCAGGATCACGTCGTGCTGGAAGCCCAGCAGCGGGCGATCGATCGCAATCCGAGGATGCCCTTCTACAATCTCAATATCGACGCGGGCGCCTTATGGGCGCGCCGCATGATCGATCGGATGCTCGTGGCCGAACAGGGGCAGGGGAGACATGCGGAGCAGGCGGCGGAGTAGCCGGCTCGTGTGGGCGCTCACCGAAACGAACATATAGGCTCGTGATGCGCGAGCTTGTTCGGACATCCGCGTCGTTGGCGAAGAGCCCAGCGTGGGCGAAGAGTGTTGACCCGACGCGGATGTCCAGATGAGCCGAGCATAAAGAATAGAATTCTGGACAACTTCATGCCCGAAGAGATTCAGTGGCGAGAGGCGCGACTTCACTCGGCTCGCAATCTGACCCCGGACATCCGACT
>JBAPYK010000504.1:0-3967 GCA_049284695.1 Rhodoplanes sp.
GCCAAGACTCGGCATCGTGATCGGGGGCGGGACCATCGGCGAAGTCATCACGGCGGTCATCGGCGCCGTTATCCTCTTGTTGGTTATTGGCTTGATCCGACGGTAGAAAAAGCTGAAGGGACGCACCATGCGTGACAAACCCTGGATCATTCGGACCTATGCGGGTCATTCGACGGCGAAGGAGTCGAACGCGCTTTATCGGAAGAACCTGGCCAACGGGCAGACCGGCCTGTCGGTCGCCTTCGACCTGCCGACGCAGACAGGGTACGACTCCGACCATACGCTCGCGCGCGGCGAGGTGGGCAAAGTCGGCGTCGCGGTCTCTCATCTCGGCGACATGCGGACCCTGTTCGAGGGCATTCCGCTCGACGCGATGAACACGTCGATGACCATCAACGCGACCGCCGCCTGGCTGCTCGCCCTCTATATTGCGGTTGCCGACGAGCAGGGGGTTCCCCGCGAGAAGCTCCAGGGGACGACCCAGAACGACATCATTAAGGAATACCTTTCGCGCGGGACCTATGTGTTCCCGCCGGGCCCCTCCATGCGGCTGATCAAGGAAGTGATCTTGTTCACGACCAAGGAGATGCCGAAGTGGAACCCGATGAATGTCTGCTCCTATCACCTGCAGGAGGCGGGCGCGACGCCGGTGCAGGAGCTTGCCTATGCGCTCGCGACCGGGGTCGCCGTGCTTGATGCGGTGAAGGCCTCGGGCGCAGTCGAGGGCAAGGCGTTCACCGACTGCGCCGGCCGCATTTCCTTCTTCGTCAATGCCGGCATGCGGTTCATCACTGAAATCTGCAAGATGCGGGCGTTCGTCGAGCTATGGGACGAAATCCTGGCGGAGCGCTACGTCGTCACCGATCCCAAGCAACGCCTGTTCCGCTACGGCGTGCAGGTGAATTCGCTCGGTCTGACCGAGCAGCAGCCCGAGAACAATGTCTACCGCATCTTCCTGCAGATGATGGCGGTGACGCTGTCCAAGAAAGCGCGCGCCCGCGCGGTGCAACTTCCCGCCTGGAACGAGGCGCTTGGCCTGCCGCGGCCGTGGGACCAGCAATGGTCGCTGCGCGCCCAGCAGATCCTCGCCTATGAGAGCGACCTGCTCGACTACGGCGATATTTTCGACGGGTCGCCAGTCATCGCCAAGAAGGTCGAGGAGCTCAAGACGGAGGCGCGCGACGAACTGCGGCGCATTCTCGAAATGGGGGGCGCGGTCGAGGCGGTCGAGACCGGCTACCTGAAGGCGCAGCTCGTCGAGAGCAATTCGCGCCGCGTCGACGAGATCGAGCTCGGCGAGCGCACCATTGTCGGCGTCAACAAGTTCGTCGAGACCGAACCGTCGCCATTGCCGACCGGAGAGGGCTCGATCATCACCATTCCGCCGGAGGTGGAGCAGAACCAGATCGCCAATCTGCAGGCTTGGCGGGCCGCGCGCGACCAGGCCGCGGTCGATTCGGCCCTGAATGAGCTGCGCCGCGCCGCCCGCGAGGGCCGCAATATCATGCCGGCCTCGATTGCCTGCGCCAAGGCGGGGGTGACCACCGGCGAATGGGGCTTCGCTTTGCGCGACGCCTTCGGCGAATTCCGCGCGCCGACCGGCGTGTCCTCGGCCGCACGCAACGACGCGCGCTGCGTTGACGAGGTGCGCGGCGAGGTTGACCGGGTGTCGCGCAAGCTCGGCCGCCGCCTGAAATTCCTGATCGGCAAGCCCGGTCTCGACGGCCATTCCAATGGCGCCGAACAGGTCGCCGTGCGCGCCCGCGACGCCGGCATGGAGGTGGTCTACGAGGGCATCCGCTTCACGCCCGCCGACATCGTCAAGGCCGCGCGCGACAAGAACGTGCATGTCGTCGGTCTGTCGATCCTGTCCGGCTCGCACATGCCGTTGGTCAAAGAAGTCGTTGCGAAAATGCGCGAAGCGGGCCTCGACGACGTGCCGGTCGTGGTCGGCGGCATCATCCCGCCGGACGACGAGGCCATGCTCAAGGACGCCGGCGTCGCCGCCGTTTACACGCCGAAGGACTTCGAGCTCAACCGCATCATGACCGACATCGTGCGGATCGTGGAGAAAAAGGCCCCGAGCAAGGCGGCGTAACGTTTGGCTCCACCGCTCGCATCGTTTGCGCCTCATCCTGAGGAGCATCGCGCAGCGACGCGTCTCGAAGGATGCATGATCCACGCAATTTCGCTGCGCCCTTTGCTGGGGCCGGCTGCCGCGCTTGACAGAAAGCGTTTCCGGCGAAGGCCGCGATTCGGCGAACCGAGTTTATTCAGCCCGAGACTACTGCAGTCCGAATTGGGTCCGGATTGCGCAGGCCTGCTGCGGGGCCCTTCCAGGGGGAAAGCGAGGCTTCTCAAACGATCAGCTTGTAGGCCGGGATGGTGAGAAAATCCTCGAATTCCGGCGCCAGCGAGAGCTTGCGGAACAGCGCGATCGCCTCGGGGAAACGGCCTTCCGCGAAGGCTGCGGCGCCGATCTCGCCCTTGACCCGCTTCATCTCCTCGTCGAGCGCGCGCGCGAAGAACTCCGGCGTGACCTTCACGCCGTTTTCCAGTACCGCGCCATAGCGGAGCCACTGCCAGATCTGCGCGCGCGAAATCTCGGCGGTCGCCGCATCCTCCATCAGATTGTAGATCGGCACCGCGCCGCGGCCGCGCAGCCATGACTCGATGTATTGCACGCCGACGCGGATGTTCAGGCGGAAGCCGTCCTCGGTCTTGGTTCCTTCGTGAATCTTCAAGAGGTCGTCGCGCGTGACGTGGACGTCGTCACGCAGCCGGTCGAGCTGGTTCGGCTGCGGCATCATCCGGTCGAACACTTCTTTCGCGACAGGCACGAGGTCGGGATGCGCGACCCAGGTGCCGTCATGGCCGTCGCGCACCTCGCGTTCCTTGTCGGCGCGCACCTTGGCGAACGCCGCCTCGTTCGCGGCCGGGTCGCCCTTGATGGGGATTTGCGCGGCCATGCCGCCCATCGCAAATGCGCGGCGGCGATGGCAGGTGCTGATCAGCAAGAGCGCATAGGCGCCGAGAAACGCCTTGCCCATGACCACTTGGCCGCGGTCGGGCAGCACGTATTCGGAGCGCCTGGCGAACTTCTTGATGAACGAGAAGATATAGTCCCACCGGCCGGCGTTCAGGCCCGCCGCGTGCTCGCGCAGCTCGTACAGAATCTCGTCCATTTCGAAAGCGGCCGGCAGCGTCTCGATCAGCACCGTTACCTTGATCGTGCCGCGCGGAATGTTGAGCTTGTTCTGCGCATAGAGGAACACGTCGTTCCACAGCCGCGCTTCGTGGTGCGATTCAAGCTTGGGCAGGTAGAAATAGGGCCCGGTGCCCTTGGACAGCAGGTTCTTGGCGTTGTGGAAGAAGTAGAGGCCGAAGTCGAACAAGGCGCCGGAGATCGGCTCGCCGTCGACGGTAAGGTGCTCCTCGAGCAGATGCCAGCCGCGCGGGCGCACGATCAGCACGGCCGGGTTGGCGCTGATGTCGTAGCGCTTGCCTGACGCATCATCGGTGAAGGCGATCTTGCCGTCCCACCGGTCCTTCAGATTGAGCTGGCCTTCGATGTTGTTCGCCCAGGTGGGAGAGTTCGCGTCCTCGAAGTCCGCCATGAAGTGCGTCGCCCCGCAGTTCAGGGCGTTGACGATCATCTTGCGGTCGACCGGACCGGTGATCTCCACGCGCCGGTCGAGAAGGTCCTTCGGGATCGGCCCGACTTTCCAGTTGCCTTCGCGGATCTTCCGGGTTTCCGGCAAGAAGTCGGGAAGTTCGCCCGCGTCGAAGCGGCGCTGCCGCTCGGCGCGCGCCGCCAGCAACTCGCGCCGGCGCGGATCGAAACGACGGTGAAGCTCGGCGAGGAAGGCGAGCGCGCCGGGCGACAGGATTTCCGGGTAGCGCGGCGCGGCCTTGCCCTTGATCGCCACGCCCGCGACGGCGGGAGCTCGTTGAGCGCGCCCACGGG
>JBAPYK010000505.1:0-23753 GCA_049284695.1 Rhodoplanes sp.
ATCTCACGATGGATTTCGACGCGCTGGTCAAGCTCAGGTCCGGTCTCGGCACCGCCGCGGTGATCGTGATGGACAAGTCGACCGACATCGTGCGCGCCATCGCCCGTATTTCGTATTTCTACAAGCATGAGAGCTGCGGCCAGTGCACGCCGTGCCGCGAGGGCACCGGCTGGATGTGGCGGGTGCTCAACCGCATGGCGGAGGGCCGCGCCCACAAGCGCGAGATCGACATGCTGCTCGACGTGACCAAGCAGGTCGAAGGCCACACCATCTGCGCGCTGGGCGATGCGGCGGCGTGGCCGATCCAGGGCCTGATCACCCATTTCCGCGGCGAGATCGAACGCCGCATCGACGAATACGCGCGCAATCCCGACAACGAAGGCGTGCTCGACCCCAACACGGTCGCGGAAGCGGCGGAGTAGCGCAATGGCGGGAGCCCGTTTCGCCGGAAGAAGGTCAAGCTCGATTCCCGCGCGCGCGGGAATGAGCAGAGCAAAGGAAGCGCATGAAGCGCCTCGAAGCGAAATGATGAAGGTTCAACGATGACCAAGCTCATCGTCGACGACAAGGAAATCGACGTCCCGGCCGAGTTCACGCTGTTGCAGGCGTGCGAGGCGGCGGGCGCCGAGATCCCGCGCTTTTGCTATCACACCCGCCTGTCGATCGCTGGCAATTGCCGCATGTGTCTCGTCGAACTCGTGGGCTCGCCGAAGCCGGTCGCAAGCTGCGCCTGGGGCGTGCGCGACTGCCGGCCCGGCCCGAAGGGCGAACCGCCGGAGGTGCGGACGCGCTCCCCGATGGTGAGGAAGGCGCGCGAAGGGGTGATGGAGTTCCTGCTCATCAATCACCCGCTCGACTGCCCGATTTGTGACCAGGGCGGCGAATGCGACCTGCAAGACCAGGCGATGGGTTACGGCGTCGACGCGAGCCGCTTCCAGGAGAACAAGCGCGCGGTCGAGGACAAGTATCTCGGCCCGCTGGTGAAGACCTCCATGAACCGCTGCATCCAGTGCACCCGCTGCGTGCGCTTTGCGACCGAGGTCGCGGGCGTGCCCGAGCTGGGCGCGATCGGCCGCGGCGAGGACATGGAGATCACCACCTACCTCGAACATGCGATGACCTCGGAATTACAGGGCAACGTGGTCGATCTCTGCCCGGTGGGGGCGCTGACGTCGAAGCCCTACGCTTTCGCCGCCCGGCCGTGGGAACTCACCAAGACCGAGTCGATCGACGTGATGGACGCGCTTGGCTCTGCGATCCGCGTCGATGCGCGCGGCCGCGAGGTCATGCGCATTCTTCCGCGCCTCAACGAAGACGTGAACGAGGAGTGGATTTCCGACAAGACGCGGCACGCCGTCGACGGTCTGCGGGTGCAGCGGCTCGACCAGCCCTATCTGCGCGAGGGCGGACGGCTGCGGCCGGCCTCCTGGAGCGAGGCGTTCCGCGCCATCGCCGCTAAGGTCCGCGCCGCGAATCCCGCCCGCATCGGCGCGATCGCCGGCGATCTCGCCGCGGTCGAGGAAATGTTCGCGCTCAAGGACCTTCTCACGCGGCTCGGCAGCAAGAACTTCGATTGCCGGCAGGACGGCTCGGCGCTCGATCCGGCCTGGGGACGGGCGACTTATATCTTCAACCCGACCATTGCGGGGATCGAGCAGGCCGATGCGCTCCTTATCGTCGGATCGAATCCGCGCCGCGAAGCGGCGGTGCTCAATGCGCGCATCCGCAAGCGCTGGCGCGCCGGCCCGTTCGCGATCGGGCTGATCGGCGAGCGCGCCAATCTCGCTTATCCGTATCATTATCTCGGCGCCGGCCCGGATTCGCTCGGCGAACTCGTCGCCGGCCGCGGCGAGTTCGCCGATCGTCTGAAGAAGGCCGTACGCCCGATCGTTTTGCTCGGCGCGAGCGCGACCGCGCGCCCTGACGGCGCGGCGGTTGCTGCGATCGCCGCCAAAGTGGCCGTCGAACTCGGCGCCATCAAGGATGGATGGAACGGCTTTGCCGTTCTGCATCACGCGGCGTCGCGCGTGGGTGGCCTCGACATCGGCTTTGTGCCGGGCCAAGGCGGGCTGAAGGCGGCGGAGATGGCGGCCTATGGCACGCTCGATGTCCTGTTCCTGCTCGGGGCGGACGAGATCGACGTCGCGCCCGGCGCGTTCGTAGTCTATGTCGGCACCCATGGCGACCGCGGCGCGCATCGCGCCGACGTGATCCTTCCGGCCTCCACCTACACGGAAAAGCCGGGATTCTACGTGAACACCGAGGGCCGCGTGCAAATGGGGGCGCGCGCGGGCTTCCCGCCGGGTGATGCGCGCGAGGACTGGGCCATCCTGCGCGCGCTGTCCGATCCTCTCGGACAGCGGCTCCCATACGATTCGCTTGCCCAGTTGCGGGCGTCCTTGTTCGCGGCGCACCCGCATCTCGGCCGCCGCGATGCGATCGCGCCGGGCAACCCCGAGGACGTGCGCAAGCTCGCAAAGCGCGGCGGGGCGGTGGAGGGCGCGCCGTTCGCAACGGCCATCGCCGATTTCTATCTGACCAATCCCATTGCGCGGGCTTCCGCGGTCATGGCCGAGTGCTCGGCGCTCGCCGGAGGCCGCACGGCGCTGCGCGCGGCGGAGTGACGGACATGTCGATCGCCGAGCTGTGGAGCGCATATCTCTGGCCGCTCTTGATCATCGTGATCCAGAGCTTCGTCCTGCTCGCGGTGTTGCTGCTCGTGATCGCGTATGTGCTCTACGCCGACCGCAAGATTTGGGCGGCGGTGCAGATCAGGCGCGGCCCCAATGTGGTCGGTCCCTGGGGCCTGCTGCAGTCCTTCGCCGACATGCTCAAGTTCGTGCTGAAGGAACCCACCATTCCCGACGGCGCGAACCGCGGCATTTTCATTCTCGCCCCGGTCGTCACCTGCTTGCTCGGGCTCGCCTCCTGGGCGGTGATCCCGGTGGATGAGGGCTGGGCCGTCGCCAACATCAATGTCGGCATCCTGTATATCTTTGCGATCTCCTCGCTCAGCGTCTACGGCATCATCATGGCGGGCTGGGCGTCGAATTCGAAATACGCCTTCCTCGCCTCGCTGCGCTCGGCGGCGCAAATGGTGTCTTACGAAGTCTCGATCGGCTTCGTGATCGTGACCGTGCTGTTGTGCGCCGGCACGCTCAACCTCTCCGGCATCATCAAGGCGCAGGACACGCCGTGGGGCGTGCTCGGCTGGTACTGGCTGCCGCTGCTGCCGATGTTCGTGATTTTCTTCGTCTCCGCGCTCGCCGAGACCAACCGCCCGCCGTTCGATCTCGTCGAAGCGGAGTCCGAGCTCGTCGCCGGCTTCATGGTCGAGTACGGCTCGACCCCGTATGTGCTGTTCATGCTCGGCGAATACGTGGCCATCATGACCATGTGCGCCTTGGGCACGATTCTGTTCTTGGGCGGCTGGCTGCCGCCGATTCCGGTCATTCCCTTCACCTGGGTGCCGGGAGTCGTCTGGTTCCTGCTCAAAGTGCTGGCGATGTTCTTCATGTTCGCCATGGTGAAGGCGTTCGTGCCGCGCTACCGCTACGACCAGCTCATGCGGCTCGGCTGGAAGGTTTTTCTGCCGATCTCGCTGGCGGCGGTCGTCATCGTCGCGGCCGTCGTCCAATACGCCGTCCTGGCGCCGAAATGAGGATGCTGCGATGAGGCTCGACCGCGCGGCCAAGGCGATCTTCCTGACGGAGTTCCTGCAGGCCTTCGTCCTGTCGATGCGCTATTTCTTCAAGCCCAAGCCGACCATCAACTATCCCTTCGAGAAGAACGCGATCTCCCCGCGCTTCCGCGGCGAGCACGCGCAGCGCCGCTATCCCAACGGGGAAGAGCGCTGCATCGCCTGCAAGCTGTGCGAGGCGATCTGCCCGGCGCAGGCGATCACCATCGAGGCGGGGCCGCGCCGCAACGACGGCACGCGGCGCACCACCCGCTACGACATCGACATGGTCAAGTGCATCTATTGCGGCTACTGCCAGGAGGCCTGCCCGGTCGACGCCATCGTCGAGGGACCGAACTTCGAATTCGCGACGGAAACGCGCGAGGAACTTTACTACGACAAGGAGCGGCTGCTCGCGAACGGCGACCGCTGGGAGCGCGAGATCGCCAAGGCGATCACGCTCGATGCGCCCTATCGGTGATCGGATGAGCTCAGTAGCCACTCATTATCAGCGGAGGCAATCTGCACTCTCACCTCCCCCTGGAGGGGGGAGGTCGGTCCGCTAAGCGGACCGGGAGGGGGTGAAGTCATTTAATTCGTCACCCCACCCCGCCCGCCTTCGGCGTGCGACCCTCCCCCTCCAGGGGAGGGTGAACGAAGGGCGCGAAGGCTCAGAACCGAAGGCAATTATGCGTCGAAACACGAGAGCGTGCCGATGATCCCCGCCTTGTTCTTCTATTTGTTCGCCGGGATTTGCGTGGCGTCGGCGCTGATGGTCGTCTCGGCGCGCAATCCCGTTCACTCCGTGTTGTTTCTCATTCTCGCCTTCGTCAACGCGGCGGGCATGTTCATTCTGATGGGCGCGGAATTCCTCGCCCTGATCCTGGTGATCGTCTATGTCGGCGCGGTCGCCGTGCTGTTCCTGTTCGTGGTGATGATGCTCGACGTGGACTTCGCCGAGCTGCGCCAGGGCTTTCTCAATTATCTGCCGATCGGCGCCGTGATCGGACTGGTGCTCCTGGTCGAGCTGTTACTTGTGCTCGGGGCCTGGGCGATCGGCCCCGGCGTGCCGCGCACGGTCGTGCTGCCGATTCCTCCGGCGCAAACGGTGACCAACACCGAGGCGCTCGGGCTCGTGCTCTATACCCACTACGTCTATTTCTTCCAGGCCGCGGGACTGGTGCTGTTGGTGGCCATGATCGGGGCGATCGTGCTGACGTTGCGGCACAAGCCCTCGGTCAAGCGCCAGAACGTTGCCGAGCAACTCGCCCGCAGCAAGGCGGAAATCATCGAGCTGCACGACGTGCGGCCGGGCCAGGGAATCTGAGAGGACGAGCGATGGCGATCGGGCTTGGCCACTATCTCTCCGTCGCGGCGATCCTGTTCACGCTGGGCATTTTCGGCATTTTCCTCAATCGCAAGAACGTCATCATCATTCTGATGTCGATCGAGCTGATCCTGCTCGCGGTCAATATCAACCTCGTCGCCTTCTCGACGCATCTGGGGGACCTTGTCGGCCAGGTGTTTGCGTTGCTGGTGCTGACGGTGGCGGCGGCCGAGGCGGCGATCGGGCTGGCGATTCTCGTCGTGTTTTTCCGCAACCGCGGCTCGATCGCGGTTGAGGACATCAATCTCATGAAGGGCTGACGGCGCACGATGTATCACGCCATCGTTTTCCTGCCGCTCCTGGGTTTCTTCATCGCAGGAGCAATCGCAGTTTTCGGCGCGCGGGCGCGGCATCCCGGCGGTTATCCGCCGCCGGGAGAGCATGCGGCTCACGCGGTCGCCGACGCCCACGCGCATGTTGCGCCGGCGCCGCATGGCGACGCCGCGGACGCCCATGCGGAGGCTGACGAGCCCGAGGCAACGGGCTCGCGGACGGCGGAAGTCGTCACCACTGCTTTCCTGTTTATTTCGATGGCGCTGTCGTGGATCGCCTTCGCCCGCGTCGGCTTCGGCCACCATGACGCGCGCGACGTTCTGTTTCCCTTCATCGTGTCCGGCGAGCTGACGGTGGACTGGACGCTGCGGGTCGACACGCTCACGGCGGTGATGCTTGTCGTGGTGACCACCGTGTCGGCGGTCGTGCATCTTTATTCGATCGGCTACATGTCCGACGATCCGTACAAGCCGCGCTTCTTCGCCTATCTCTCGTTCTTCACCTTCGCCATGCTGATGCTGGTGACGGCGAACGATCTCGTGCAGCTGTTCTTCGGCTGGGAGGGTGTGGGGCTCGCGAGCTATCTCCTGATCGGGTTCTGGTTCAAGAAGCCGTCGGCGAACGCGGCGGCGATCAAGGCTTTCGTCGTCAATCGGGTGGGCGATTTCGGGTTCGCGCTCGGCATTTTCGCCGTTTTCTATCTCACCAGCGCGGTCGACTACGACACCATCTTCGCGCAGGCGCCGGGACTGACCGGCAAGACCATCCCGTTCGTCGGCTGGAACCTGGATGCGCTCACCGTGATCTGCCTGCTCCTGTTCATGGGCGCGATGGGCAAGTCGGCGCAATTCCTGCTCCACACCTGGCTGCCCGACGCGATGGAAGGGCCGACCCCGGTGTCCGCGCTCATTCACGCCGCGACCATGGTGACGGCCGGCGTGTTCATGGTCGCGCGCTTATCGCCGCTGTTCGAGCTTGCGCCGACGGCGCAGGCCTTCGTCACCTTCATCGGCGGGACCA
Source organism: Rhodoplanes sp. (assembly GCA_049284695.1). GTDB lineage: Bacteria > Pseudomonadota > Alphaproteobacteria > Rhizobiales > Xanthobacteraceae > Rhodoplanes. The sequence continues at coordinate 6,360 of JBAPYK010000505.1, forward strand.
CCGCATTCTTCGCCGCGACGATCGGTCTGGTGCAGAACGACATCAAGCGGATCATCGCCTATTCCACCTGCTCGCAGCTCGGCTACATGTTCGTGGCGATGGGCGTCGGCGCCTATTCGATCGGCATGTATCACCTGTTCACGCACGCCTTCTTCAAGGCGCTGCTCTTCCTCTGCTCGGGCTCGGTGATCGTGGCGATGCATCACGAGCAGGACATCCGCATGATGGGGGGGCTCAGGCACAAGATCCCCTTCACCTATTGGATGATGGTTCTCGGTTCGCTGGCGCTCACCGGGTTCCCGCTGACCGCGGGTTATTTTTCCAAGGATGCGATCATCGGCGCCGCGCTCGAGGGGCACAATCCGATGGCGTTCTACGGCTATCTGACGACGCTGTCGGCGGCGGCGCTCACCGCGTTCTATTCGTGGCGCCTCTTGTTCAAGACCTTCCACGGCTCTCCGCACGACATGCACCATTACGAAGCGGCGCATGAGAGCCCGATCACGATGCTCATCCCGCTCGGCATCCTCGGCGCAGGGTGCATACTCGCGGGGCTTCCCTTCTACGACATCTTCGCCGGGCACGGCGCGGCCGAGTTCTTCAACGGCTCGGTCAAGATCACCGACATCCTCGACCGCATCCATCACATCTCCTTCGGCGTCGAATTGTTGCCGACGGTGATGATGGCGATCGGCTTCCTCATTGCCTGGCTGTTCTATATCCGCCGGCCCGACCTGCCGGTCGAGCTCGCGCGGCAGCAGGAGCCGCTCTACAAGTTCCTGCTCAACAAGTGGTACTTCGACGAATTGTACGATCTGATCTTCGTGCGGCCGACGCTGTGGCTGGGCCGGCTGTTGTGGAAGGGCGGCGACGGCTGGCTGATCGACGGCTTCGGTCCCGACGGCGTGTCCGCGCGGGTGCTCGACGTCACCCGCAACGTGGTGCGGCTGCAGACCGGCTATCTCTACCACTATGCGTTCGCGATGCTGATCGGCGTTGCGGCGCTCGTTACTTGGTTCATGTTTGCGGGCGGGGTGCGGTGATGGCGAGCTGGCCGGTCCTTTCCGTCACGGTCTTCCTGCCGCTCCTTGGCGCGCTGTTCATCGCGACCATGCGCGCCGAGGACGAGGCGGTGAAGCGCAATGCGCGCTGGGTCGCGCTGTGGACGACGCTCATCGTCTTCGCCGTTTCGCTTGTTCTGGTGTGGCGGTTCGATCCGTCTTCGGCCGAGTTCCAGTTTGTCGAGAAGCGGCCCTGGCTCGGCGGCACGATCAATTACACCGTCGGCGTCGACGGCATTTCGCTGCCCTTCGTGATACTGACCACGGCGCTGATGCCGATCTGTATCCTCGCGAGCTGGAAGCCGATCCAGTGGCGGGTGAAGGAATACATGATCGCCTTCCTCGTGCTCGAGACGATGATGGTCGGCACCTTCTCCGCGCTCGACACCGTCGTGTTCTATCTATTCTTCGAGGGCGGCCTGATCCCCATGTTCCTGATCATCGGCGTGTGGGGCGGTCCGCAGCGGGTCTACGCGACATTCAAGTTCTTCCTCTACACGCTGCTCGGCTCGGTCTTGATGCTGCTCGCGATCATCGCGCTCTACCAAGAGGCGGGCACGACCGACATTCCGACGATGCTCCACCACGAGTTCCCCCGCTCGTTGCAGACCTGGGCGTGGCTTGCCTTCTTCGCGTCGTTCGCGGTCAAGCTGCCGATGTGGCCGGTGCACACCTGGTTGCCGGACGCCCATGTCGAGGCGCCGACCGCGGGTTCGGTGATCCTCGCCGCGATCCTTCTGAAAATGGGCGGCTACGGCTTCCTGCGCTTCTCGCTGCCGATGTTCCCCGCCGCCTCCGCCGATTTCACTCCGCTCGTCTATGCGCTTTCGGTGGTGGCGATCGTCTACACCTCGCTGGTCGCGCTGGTGCAGGAGGACATGAAGAAGCTGATCGCCTATTCCTCCGTCGCCCATATGGGGTTCGTGACCATGGGGATATTCGCCGGCACCACGCAGGGGGTCGCCGGCGGCGTGTTCCAGATGATCTCCCATGGCATCGTCTCGGGCGCGCTGTTTCTCTGCGTCGGCGTCGTCTACGACCGCATGCACACGCGCGAAATCGCCGCCTATGGCGGCCTCGCCAATCGCATGCCGATCTATGCGGCGATCTTCATGGTGTTCACGCTCGCTAATGTCGGGCTGCCGGGCACCACGGGGTTCATCGGCGAGTTCCTCACGCTGATCGGCACGTTCCGGGTGAACACGCTGGTCGCGACGCTGGCAAGCCTCGGCCTGATCCTGTCGGCGGCCTATGCGCTGTGGCTCTACCGCAAAGTCGTATTCGGGGTGCTGGACAAGCCGTCTCTTGCGGCGATCCGCGACGTCGAGATGCGCGAGATCGTCATTTTCGCGCCGCTGCTCATTCTCACCATCCTGTTCGGCGTCTACCCCAAGCCGGTGCTCAATCTGTCGGCGGCTGCGGTGGCCTCGGTGGTGACCGACTATCAACAGGGGCGCGGGCTGCCGAAAGCCGCGGCGCTCGGCCATTGAACGGCTGCGAACATGAACCCAGCAAGCGCTCTTCCTGACCTCGCTCCGGCGCTGCCCGAGATCGTGCTGGCGCTCGGCGCCCTGGTCCTGCTCGTGATCGGGGCGTATCGGGGCGACCGGGCGACCGGTTTGGCGAGCGGTGCGGCGGTGCTTCTTCTCGTCGCCGCCGGCGTGCTGATCGCGCTCATGCCTGCGGGGAAGGCCACGACCTTCAGCGGCAGCTTCGTCGTCGACGACTATGCCCGCTTCTTCAAGCTGCTGGCGCTCATCGGCTCGGCCGTCACCGTGATTTTGTCGAGCGAGTTCATGGGCCAGGTGGAGCGGCGGCGGTTCGAGTATCCGATCCTGATCGTGCTCGCGACCACCGGCATGCTGATGCTGATTTCGGCCGCCGATCTCATCGCGCTCTATCTCGGTTTGGAGCTGATGAGCCTGTCGCTCTACGTGGTGGCCGCGATCGACCGCGAGCGGCTGCGCTCGACCGAGGCGGGACTGAAATATTTCGTCCTCGGCGCGCTCTCCTCCGGGATGCTCCTGTACGGCGCCTCGCTGATCTATGGCTCGACCGGAACCGTAAGCTTCGCCGGCATTGCCGAGGCGGCGCGCCAGGGCGGGCTACCCCTGACGTTCGGCCTCGTATTTTTGTTTGCCGGCCTGTGCTTCAAAGTGTCGGCGGTGCCGTTCCATATGTGGACGCCCGACGTTTACGAAGGCGCGCCGACGCCGGTGACCGCCTTTTTCGCCGCCGCGCCCAAGGTGGCCGCGATCGCCGCGTTCGTGCGTGTCGCGGTCACGGCCTTCCCGACCATCGCCCCGCAATGGCAGCAGATCGTCGTGTTCGTCTCCATCGCCTCCATGGTGCTCGGCGCATTCGCTGCGATCGGCCAGCGCAACATCAAGCGGCTGATGGCTTATTCCTCGATCGGCCATATGGGCTACGCGCTGATCGGGCTCGCCGCCGGCACCGTGGAAGGCGTGCAGGGGGTGATCATCTATATGGCGATCTATGTCGCGATGACGCTCGGCACCTTCGCCTGCATCATCGCCATGCGCCGCGAGGAAGGCCCGGTCGAGCAGATTTCCGATCTCGCCGGGCTCGCCCGCACCAAGCCGGGCATGGCCTTCTTTCTCGCCATGATGCTGTTCTCGCTCGCCGGAATCCCGCCGCTCGCCGGCTTCTTCGCCAAGTTCTACATCTTCCTCGCCGCCGTGAGCGCCGGGCTCTACGCGCTCGCCGTGATCGGCGTGCTGGCGAGCGTGGTCGGCGCCTACTACTATCTTCTCATCGTCAAGGTGATGTATTTCGACGAGCCGGCGCCGGAACTGTCGCCCATGCGCAGCGAGCTCGGAGCGGTGCTGACGGTGACCGGATTGTTCGTGCTTCTGTTCTTCGTCTATCCGGCGCCGCTGGTCGACGCGGCGGCCGCGGCGGCAAGGTCCTTGTTCTGAGTTTGCGAAGACGCCAGCTCGCGAGGAGCCATAACAGGTCTCTGATGGCGACCGACGGCGTCCATCCATCGCTTCGGGCGCGAGGAGATGGGGCGCGCGTGTCCGAACGCGGAAACAATGAAAGAAGATGAACCTGCATCCCACGGCCTATGCGAGGGGAGTCGAGCACATCGCGCTCGATGAGGTCGATTCGACCAACGCGCAGGCGCTGCGCTACGGCGAGCTCGGCATGCGCGGTCCGCTCTGGGTTACGGCGCAGACGCAAACCGCGGGACGCGGCCGGCGCGGGCGCAGCTGGCTCTCCGAACCGGGGAACTTGTATGCAAGCCTCCTGCTCGCCGATCCCGCGCCGGTCATGCAGGTCTCGCAGTGCTCATTCGTGGCAGCCCTCGCGGTGCATGACGCCGTATGCGATACGGCTCCCGCCCTGGCAGCAAAGCTGTCGCTCAAATGGCCGAACGACGTGTTGTGCGACGGGCGCAAGCTCGCCGGCATCCTGATCGAAGGGGAGGGGGCGAGGCCGCTGATGGTGGCGATCGGAATAGGGATCAATTGCCAGCGGCATCCGAGTGACGCGATCTATCCGGCGACCGACATCAGCGCGCAGGGCACGGCGGTGACCGCGGCCGAGGCGTTCGCCGCCCTGTCGCGCCGGATGGCGGAACGGCTCGCGCTGTGGGCCGGTGGAACGCGTTTTGCCGACATCCGCGCCGCTTGGCTTGCGCATGGGCCCGCGCCCGGTGCGGCGTTGCGTGTCCGCCTGGCGGAAGGCGACGTCACCGGGCTTTTCGACACGATCGACGACGAGGGGAACCTCGTGCTGACCGAATCCGACGGCGGGCGAAGGCGGATCACCGCGGGCGACGTGTTTCCGATCGCGGCGCCGAACGCGGACGCCGCTCCCGGTTTCGCTTCGCGCTGGCGTCCCGCATGAGCGACAGGACCAACGAGCTTGTCTTCGCACCCCTCGGCGGGGTCGGCGAAATCGGCATGAACTTGTCGCTTTACGGGTTCGGGCCGCCACGCAAGCGCGCCTGGATCGCGGTCGATCTCGGCGTCGCCTTCGCCGGCGACGATTTGCCCGGCATCGACCTCATCATGCCCGACATTCGCTTTCTCGTTCAGCAGAAACGCGATCTCCGGGCCCTCGTGCTCACCCATGCGCATGAGGACCATTTCGGCGCGCTGATCGATCTATGGCCGCAGTTTCGCGCGCCGGTCTATGCGACGCCGTTCACCGCGGCGCTATTCGAGGCGAAACGCCTGTCCGAGCCGGGTGCGCCCGAGGTGCCCATCAACATCGTGCCGCTTGGCGGACGACTGTCGCTTGACCCATTCGACGTGGAATTCGTCTCCGTCGCCCATTCGATCCCGGAGTCGAATGCGCTGATCATCCGCACTCCCACCGGCGCGGTGCTCCACACCGGCGACTGGAAGCTCGACTCTCACCCCGTGATCGGGCCGCCGACCGACGAGGCGAAGCTCAAGGCGCTGGGAGAGGCGGGGTGTCTCGCCGTCGTGGGGGATTCGACCAACGCCATCCGCGCCGGCCGCTCTCCTTCGGAGCGGGACGTGGCGAAAACCCTCGGCGAACTCATCGCGTCAGCGCCCGCGCGGGTGGCGGTGACGACGTTTGCCTCGCATGTGGGGCGCATCAGAAGCGTTGCGGAGGCAGCGCGAAGCTGCGGCCGCGAGGTCGTGATGATCGGCCGCGCCATGGAACGCATCGCCCAAGTCGCGCGCGAGACCGGCTACCTGGACGGGATAAGGCCGTTCCGCAGCGCCGAGACCTTCGGCCATCTGCCGCGCGAGAAGGTGGTGGCGCTGTGCACCGGAAGCCAGGGCGAGCCGCGGTCGGCGCTGGCGCGCATCGCCGAGAACAACCACCCGGACGTGGGCCTCGACAAAGGCGATCGGGTGATCTTCTCCTCGCGCACCATCCCCGGCAATGAGAAGGCGGTGAACCGGGTGATCAACGGACTCATCGATCAGGGCGTCGACGTGATCACCGACCGCACACATCTCGTACATGTGTCCGGTCATCCGCGGCGCGACGAGATGAGCGACCTGTTGTCCTGGGTGCGGCCGCGCATCGTAGTCCCCGTTCACGGCGAAGCGCTGCATCTCGCCGAGCATGCGGCGCTTGCGCGCAAAGAGGGGATTGGCGAGACGATCCTGTGCCGCAACGGTGATCTCGTGCGGCTTGCGCCGGAGCCGGCCGGTATCATCGACGAGGTGCCGCAGGGGCGGCTGTACAAAGACGGCGCGCTGATCGTGCACGGCGAAGGCCGCACGGTCGCCGACCGCCGGCGACTCGGCTATGTCGGCGTCGTATCGGTCGCGGTTGCGCTCGACGACACCGGCCTCATCGTCGCCGAGCCGGAAGTCGAGCTGATCGGAATTCCCGAGGCCGATGTGGCCGGGCGTTCCTTCGCCGACATCGTCAGCGAGACGGCAACTGAGACGGTCGAGACCCTGCCTCGTCCGCGCCGGCGCGATCCCGACACCGTCGCCGAAGCGGTTCGCCGTGCGGTGCGCGCGCGGGTTGCGGCGGGCTGGGGCAAGAAGCCTCTGTGCCTCGTCCACGTGCTCACGGTTTAGCAGCAGCGCACGGTCGCAAACTTGCGCACGAACGAACCGCTGGCGGCTTGTCGAATTCACCGCGGCGGACGGGCCTTGGAAGTCCTCCACTTGGCAATCACTGCATCGAGAACTCGGAGCGCATCAGCCGCTCCACCGTCCGCCCCTTTTTCGAAATCGATACCGCTCTGTCCCATGGCGTTTGTTACATAGGCTAGGCAAACGACGTGCCGGCGGCAGCGTTTCGCAAGCGCATAAAGGGCCGCCGCTTCCATTTCAACCGCGAGCGCCCCTTGGGCCCGCGCCGCTTCGATGGCCCGTCGCGTCTCGCGAAACGGCGCATCCGTCGTCCAGGTCGCGCCCACGTGGAAGCCGACGCCTGCCGCTTTCAAGGCGTCGCTCGTCGCAGCGATGAGATCGGCGTCAGCCGCCACGAAAATTGACGGGGCCAGATAGTGATGGCTGGTGCCCTCGTCGCGCATCGCGCGCTCGATCAGCACGAAATAGGGCGGCGGCCACGTCTCCGCGATCTGGCCTGCGGACGTGATGCTGATCAGAAGTTCACAACCGAGCGCGAAGAGCTGTTCCGCGACAAGCGCGGCGAAAGGCGCTCCCACCGCGCATGCGACCATGCCGACCTCGCGGCCGCGGAGCTGAAAAGCGTATAAGTCCGAATGATAACAGGGCCAGTCGCCGCACCGCCGCGCCTCGCCTGCGGATATCAACCGACGGAGGATATCGCCGTCAGGGTCAAGCACGCAGACATCCGGCGTAGGCGCATCGGATAACCCCTTTTGGCGACGCGCCTCGCGGATCAGGGCGTCCGGCAGGAAGACGGACGGTTGATCCATCTCCTTGTTCAGGAGCAACGGCGAACGGGATTCTCGTTCGGCCATGGTTATTTCTCGAAACGTGCCATCGGCAGCGTCGGTTCTGGCACAATGCGAGAGTCTATGGAATGAACTCGGCGATAACCGGTCAGCATTGGGACAAGATCTTTCGCACGAAAGCGGAGGACAAGGCGAGTTGGTTCGAGGCGATCCCAGAGGCGTCGATCCGGCTGATCGAAAGCGCGCAATTGCCGAAGACGGCGCCCATTATCGACGTCGGCGCCGGCCTGTCATGGCTCGCGAGCGAACTGGTCGCGAGGGGTTACGTCGACGTGACCGTATTAGACATCTCCGCAGAAGCGGTGGCTCGCCTCATCGCCCGGACGGGCCGAAGCGCTGCTATCAAGGCGATCGTCGCCGACGTTACGACGTGGCGGCCGGATCGCCGCTATCAGCTCTGGCACGATCGCGCAGTTCTGCATTTCCTCGTGAGCGATACCGATCGATCCGCCTATCGAACGACGCTGCTCGAGGCCCTGTCGCCGAACGGCCACGTCATCATCATCGCTTTCGGCAGGCTTGCTCCGGACCGATGCAGCGGGCTTCCAGTGCGGCGGTATGACCGGGATGATCTTGTGAGCTTCCTTGGCGACGACTTTCGGTTGGTCGAAGCTGGCGGCCTCGACCATCGGACTCCAACCGGCTCGATCCAGCCGTTTGTCGCTGCGCATTTCGTCCGCAAAAGACCCGAAAGCGATGCGTGAGGCTGCGCAGCCGGGAAATGCCGTTCAGGTGTAAACGGAGCTCGTACCTCGTCGTGCCCGGACGCCCATCGCTGGGAAACGCCCCTATCGCGGTGCGGCCGCGGGTTGCCGCGGGCTGGGGCAAGACGCCTCTGTGCCTCGTCCACGTCTTGACGGTATAAGACCGGCGGGACACAAAGTTTGCCGGAAAGCTCGCCGCGGATGGTCCGCGACTCGGGGTAGCAACAAGGGGAAAGGCCTATGATCGGACGTCTCAATCACGTTGCGATTGCGGTGAAGGACATCAAGAAGGCTTCCGAACTCTACCGCTCCAAACTCGGCGCCGAGGTCTCGGAGGAGGTACCGCAGCCTGCCCATGGCGTCGTCACGGTATTCATCACGCTACCGAACACCAAGATCGAGCTGTTGGAGCCGCTGGGCGAGAAGTCGCCGATCCAGGCCTTTGTCGATCGCAATCCGGACGGCGGCATTCACCATATCTGCTACGAGGTCGACGATATTCTCGTCGCCCGCGACAAGCTCAAGTCGGAAGGCGCCCGCGTGCTCGGCGACGGCAATCCGAAAATCGGCGCGCATGGCAAGCCCGTGCTCTTCCTCCACCCCAAGGATTTTTGCGGCACGCTGGTCGAACTCGAACAGGCGTGATCCGCAACCTCTCGGAACTCGCCGTGCGCCTGCGCGACCCGCGCCAGCGCACGGCTATCCGCCATGGCTGTGAGCGCTGTGTGGCAAGCAGGTCGAATTCCAAGCGGACCGACGAATTTGGTCGAGGGAGTTCAAGGTTAGGACGTGGATCGGCGGCACGCCTGCTCGGTCGTCTTTGAATGAACGCGACGCTCAACAGGTAGGCGGCAGTCCGAAAAACAATAGCTCGGCAAGGGCGCTGGCGTGGCTTGGACAACGCTCGCGGGCATTTATTTCGTGCTGTGGTGGATCGTGCTATTCGCGGTCCTGCCCATCGGCATGCGATCGCAGGAGGAGGCGGGCGAGATCGTTCCCGGCAGCGACCCGGGGGCGCCAGCCGCTCCAAGACTGGTCACGAAAGCCGTCTGGACGACCGTCGCGACCACGGTGATTTTCCTCTTGTTCTATGCCGCCTATGCCGCCGATCTTATCGACATCGAGCGGTTCGCGACGCTGTGGGGACTCTTTCCTCGTTGAAAAGCGTCTATAACGCAACTTGCGGTAATATCAAGGCGTAAAAAAACAGCAGGAACAAGGTCCTGCTGCTCATATTTAAAGTTGCGTCGCCATTCCTCCGCAGAGTTTTCTCCGCTTGGAGCGGCTGCGTTCAAGCGCGCCGTCGGCTCTTCCTCCCACAGACCTGGACCAGACTTCCGGTAAGAAAGTTTCAAAAAAACCCCGGCACCGGAAGCGGACGTTGTTTATTAGACCAATGTTGTAGTCTTGTCATCACAGTTGTCGTGCAGCGCAACAATATCGCCTTACGCCAGCCGAAGGTGCGACTATACGACCAGCTTTCTCGCGCCGCCGCGAAGTCGACGCGAAACTCCTTGGCGGGGCTTGTTTTTTCGAACCAATCCAGTTTCTCTGCCGACGCGATTCCCGCTCGGAGTGCTCGCTCTCATGCGCCTCTCACGCTTCTTCCTGCCGATTCTGCGCGAAACGCCGAAGGAGGCGGAGATTATGTCGCACCGCCTCATGCTGCGGGCCGGCATGATCCGCCAGGAGGCGGCCGGCATTTATGCCTTTCTGCCTCTGGGATACCGGGTCCTGCAGAAGGTTTGCCAGATCGTCCGCGAGGAGCAGGACCGCGCCGGCGCCGTCGAAATGCTGATGCCGACCATCCAGTCGGCCGATCTATGGCGGGAAAGCGGACGCTATGACGACTACGGCAAAGAGATGCTGCGCATCAAGGACCGGCACGAGCGCGATATGCTCTACGGCCCAACCAACGAGGAGATGATCACCGAGATCTTTCGCGCGTATGTTCGCTCCTACAAGGACTTGCCGCTCAACCTCTATCATATCCAATGGAAATTTCGCGACGAGGTCCGTCCGCGTTTCGGGCTGATGCGCGGGCGGGAATTCCTGATGAAGGACGCCTATTCCTTCGACCTTGATTTTGCCGGCGCCCGACACTCTTACAACAAGATGTTCGTCGCCTATCTGCGCACTTTCGCGCGCATGGGGCTGAAGGCGATCCCGATGGTCGCCGACACCGGGCCGATCGGCGGGAATTTGTCGCACGAGTTCATCATCCTCGCCCAGACCGGCGAGAGCGAGGTGTTCTGCCACCGCGACTATCTCGGCTTTTCGACGCCGGACGCGGACGTCGCTTTCGACGATGTCGGGCGCATACAGGCGCTGGTCGATAAGTGGACCTCGCTCTATGCGGCGACCTCGGAAAAGCACGACGAGGCGGCTTTTGCCCAGATCGCAGCCGATGATCGCGTTTCCGCCCGCGGCATCGAGGTGGGCCACATCTTTTATTTCGGCACGAAATATTCGGAGCCGATGAAGGCGGTGGTGGCGGGCGCCGACGGCTTAGAGCGCCCGGTGCACATGGGTTCCTATGGAATCGGGCCGAGCAGGCTCGTTGCCGCGATCATCGAGGCGTCGCACGACGAGGCCGGAATCATCTGGCCCGAATCGGTCGCGCCCTATCAAGTGGCGATCCTCAACCTCAAGCAGGGGGACGCAGCGACCGACCAAGCTTCCGAAACGCTGTATCGCGAGCTCACGGCGAGCGGCGTGGAGACGCTCTACAACGATCTCGACGAGCGTCCCGGCGCGAAATTCGCGGCGATGGATTTGATCGGCATTCCCTGGCAGGTGTTGATCGGTCCGAAGGGGCTCAAGGAGGGCAAAATCGAGTTGAAGCGGCGCCTCGGCGGGACGCGCGAGCTGTTGTCCCCCGCCGAGGCGCGTGCGCGCCTTACCCCTGCGTGCAAGCCCGCGATACCGCCCGTCGCCGCGGCCGGCGTCTGATCGTCACGGACGTGACAAATCTGTGTGCGGCGCCGTCGTGCCAAGAATGTTAATGGCGTGAATCCGCCAGAATCGCGTGAAAATCCCAGGTAGAGGATCCGCCATGAGTAACTCCGCGAGCACGCGGCCCTTCGCCGCCTTCGAATGGATGCTGTCGCTGCGCTATCTGCGGGCGCGGCGCAAGGAAGGATTCATCTCGGTCATTGCCGGGTTCTCCTTTCTCGGCATCATGCTCGGGGTTGCGACGCTCATCATCGTTATGGCGGTGATGAACGGATTTCGCACGGAGCTGCTCGACAAGATTCTCGGTCTCAATGGCCACCTCCTGATCCAGCCGCTCGAATCGCCGCTGACCGACTTCAATCAGGTGGCCGAGCGCGTCTCCGCGGTTCCGGGCGTGCGGTTGGCGGCGCCGATCGTCGAGGGGCAGGCGCTCGCATCCTCGCCATTTGCGGCCAATGGCGTCCTCGTGCGCGGGATCAAGGCGGCCGACCTCGACAAGCTCGCGTCGGTCGCGAAAAACGTAAAGCAGGGCACGCTCGAAGGGTTCGACGAAGGGCAGGGGATCGCGATCGGCAAGCGGCTCGCCGATCAGCTCTCCTTGCGGGCGGGCGACAACCTGACCTTGGTGTCGCCGCGCGGTGCGGTCACGCCGATGGGAACGACGCCGCGGATCAAGGTCTACAAAGTCGCCGCCGTATTCGAGATCGGCATGTCGGAATACGACGCGGCGTTCGTGTTCATGCCGTTGCCGGAGGCGCAGGCCTATTTCAATCGCCCCAACGACGTGACGGCGATCGAGGTCTATACCACCGACCCCGACAATGTGGACCGCTATCGCAAACTGATCGCCGACGCCGCGGCGCGGCCGGTCTATCTGATCGACTGGCGACAGCGCAATGCGACCTTCTTCAACGCGCTCCAAGTCGAGCGCAACGTGATGTTCCTGATCTTGACGCTGATCGTGCTGGTCGCCGCCCTCAATATCGTGTCCGGCCTGATCATGCTGGTGAAGGACAAGAGCGCCGACATCGGCATCATGCGCACCATGGGCGCGACCCAGGGCGCGGTGATGCGCATTTTTCTCATCACCGGCGCATCGATCGGCGTGGTCGGCACGTTGACGGGATTCATTGTCGGCACGGTCGTCTGTCTCAATGTGGAATCGATCCGCCAGTTCTTGTCCTTTGTGACGCGCACCGAGTTGTTTTCGCCCGAGCTCTATTTCCTGTCGCGTCTTCCGGCGGAGATGAACGTCGGGGAAACGGCGGCGGTGGTGATCATGGCGCTTGCGCTGTCGCTGCTCGCGACGCTCTATCCGTCTTGGCGGGCCGCCCGGCTCGATCCGGTCGAAACGCTGCGTTACGAGTAAGGCAATGACCGCAACGCAAAGCCCCGTTGTCTTCTTGCATCAGGTCGAGCGGCGATACCGGCAGGGCGATGCGGCGCTGGAAATCCTCAATGGCGCGGACCTTGCCGTGTGGTCCGGCCAGATGGTCGCCTTGCTCGCCCCCTCGGGCGCCGGCAAGTCGACGCTGCTGCACATCGCCGGCCTGCTCGAGCACCAAGACGCGGGCGAAGTCTACATCGACGACGTTCCCACCTCGACGCTCACCGACGCCGAGCGCACCCGCATCCGCCGCAACGAGATCGGTTTCATCTACCAGGCGCATCACCTGCTCAACGAGTTCACCGCGGTCGAAAACGTGATGTTGCCGCAGATGATCCGCGGGCTGTCGCGCAAGGAGGCGGACGAGCGGGCGGCGCAGCTGCTTTCCTATCTCGGGCTGAAGGAGCGCCTGCACCACCGGCCGGCGGAATTGTCGGGCGGCGAGCAACAGCGGGTGGCGATCGCGCGCGCGGTCGCCAATGCGCCGCGCATCCTTTTGGCCGACGAGCCGACCGGCAATCTCGATCCGCGCACCTCCGAGCACGTTTTCCGCGCGCTCACCCAGCTCGTGCGCGCCTCAAAGCTTGCCGCGATCATCGCCACCCACAATCTCGATATCGCCGCGCGCATGGACCGCCGCGTCACCATCCGCGACGGCCGGATCGTGGAGCTGCAGTAGGTTCTGTTCGGATCGAAGGGCGGCGGCCTGTGTATAGCGGCGAGCATTTCGCCGCACCGGTAGACAGGATCACTGCCCGCGCCGATGCTGGCCAGCCGTCGATACCGAACGGCCGCGCGAGGACGACAGTGAGTCCCGATCCCTGTTTCGTGCACTTGCACGTGCATTCCGCCTATTCGCTGCTCGAAGGGGCGCTGACGATCGCGCGGCTCGCCGAACTCGCCAAGGCCGACCGGCAGCCGGCGCTCGCGCTCACCGATGTCGACAACATGTTCGGGGCGCTCGAATTTTCCGAAAAGCTCGCGGGCGCCGGCATCCAGCCGATCGTCGGCTGCGCCCTAGCCGTCGATTTCGCCGACCATGACCACGGACCGCGACAAGGCCCGCACGCTCCCGGCCATGTTTTTCCGCGGCTGGTGCTGCTGGCGGCGCGCGAGGAGGGCTACCGCAACCTCCTGCGGCTCATCTCGCGCGCCTTCCTCGAAACCCCGTCGGGCGAGCCGACCCATGTCAAACTCGATTGGCTCGAAGGGGCGAGCGACGGCCTGATCGCGCTCAGCGGCGGGCCGGACGGACCGCTCGACCGGGCGATTCTCGCCGGCCAGATGCCGCTGGTCGGCGCGCGGCTGGCGGCGCTGCGCCGGTTGTTCGACGGCCGGCTCTATATCGAAGTGCAGCGCCACGACGCGCCGTCCGAACGCGCGGCCGAAAGCGTGCTGATCGATCGGGCCTATGCGAGCGGCATTCCGCTCGTCGCCACGAACCAGCCCTTCTTCGCCAGCGCGGACGATTACGAGGCGCATGACGCGCTCCTATGCATCGCCGAAGGCCGCCTGCTGGCGGAAGCCGAACGCCGCCATCTCACCGCGGAGCATCGGTTCAAGACGCGCGCGGAAATGGCGAAGCTCTTCGCCGATCTGCCGGAAGCGCTCGCCTCGACCGTCGAGATCGCGCAACGCTGCAGCTTCCGGCCGCGCACGGCAAAACCGATCCTGCCGCGCTTCTCCGCCGAAGGCGGCGCCTCAGTCGACGAAGACGCGGCGCTGCGCGAACGGGCGGAGGAAGGGCTCGCGCACCGGCTGGCCGCGCATGGCGTCGCGCCTGGGCAGACGGAGGAAAACTACCGCGATCGCCTCGCCTTCGAGCTCGGCGTGATCGCGCGCATGAAATATTCCGGCTATTTCCTCATCGTCTCCGATTTCATCCGCTGGGCGAAGGAGCAGGGGATTCCGGTGGGACCGGGGCGCGGCTCCGGCGCGGGCTCGCTTGTCGCCTATGCGCTCACCATCACCGATCTCGATCCGATCCGCTTCGGCCTTCTGTTCGAGCGCTTCCTCAATCCCGAGCGCGTGTCGATGCCGGACTTCGACATCGACTTCTGCCAGAACCGCCGCGACGAGGTGATCCGCTACGTCCAGCAGCGCTATGGCCGCGATCAGGTGGCGCAGATCATCACCTTCGGCACGCTGCAGGCGCGCGGCGTGTTGCGCGACGTCGGCCGCGTGCTCGAAATGCCCTACGGCCAGGTCGATAAGCTCTGCAAGCTCGTGCCGCACAATCCGGCGAAGCCGGTCACGCTGGCGGAAGCCATCAATGGCGAGCCGCGCCTGCAGGCCGCGCGCGATTCCGAACCGATCGTCGCACGCGCCTTCGCCATCGCGCAGAAGCTCGAAGGGCTGTACCGCCACGCCTCGACGCACGCCGCCGGAATCGTCATCGGCGACCGCCCATTAAGCGAGCTCGTGCCGCTCTATCGCGACCCGAAGTCGGACATGCCGGTAACCCAGTTCAACATGAAGTGGGTCGAGCAGGCGGGATTGGTCAAATTCGATTTTCTCGGCCTGAAGACGCTGACGGTGCTCGAAGTCGCGGTGAAGCTCGTCGCCCAGCGCGGGATTTCGGTCGATCTCGCCCGCATCCCGCTCGATGACGAGAAGAGCTACGCGATGCTGGCGCGCGGCGAAACGGTCGGCGTGTTCCAGGTGGAAAGCGCCGGCATGCGCCGCGCGCTGGTCGACATGCGGCCCGACCGCTTCGAGGACATCATCGCGCTGGTCGCACTCTACCGGCCGGGGCCGATGGCGAACATTCCGACCTATTGCGCGCGCAAGCAGGGGACCGAACGGCCCGACTACATCCATCCCACGCTCGAACCGATCCTGCGCGAGACCTTCGGCGTGATCATCTACCAGGAGCAGGTGATGCAGATCGCGCAGGCGCTCGCCGGCTATTCGCTCGGCGAAGCCGACCTGCTCCGCCGCGCCATGGGCAAGAAGATCCGCAAGGAGATGGACCAGCAGCGCGAGCGCTTCGTCTCCGGCGCGGTCGCGCGCGGCCTCGACAAAGCGCAGGCGGATCTCATCTTCGACCTGCTCGCGCGCTTCGCCGACTACGGCTTCAACAAGAGCCACGCCGCCGCCTACGCGCTCGTCGCCTATCAGACCGCCTACATGAAGGCGAATTATCCGGTCGAGTTCCTGGCGGCGTCGATGACGCTCGACATGGGCAACACCGACAAGCTCGCCGATTTTCGCGCCGAGGCGGAGCGGCTCGGCATCAGGATCGCGCCGCCTTCGGTCAACGCCTCGGGGGTCGATTTCGCGGTCGAGGGCGAGACCATTCACTATGCGCTCGCGGCGCTGAAGGGGATCGGGCGGCAGGCGGTGGAGGCGATCGTGACCGCGCGCGGCGACCGCCCGTTCGCTCACCTTGCCGATTTCGCCCGCCGGATCGACCCGCGCGCGGTGAACAAGCGCGTGCTCGAAAGCCTCGCCGCCGCGGGGGCCTTCGATGCGCTCGAGCGCGATCGCGCGCGCGCCGCGGCTGCGGTCGATGCGATCCTGGCCGCCGCCCAGCGCGCCCATGACGCCGCCGAAAGCGGCCAATCGGAGCTGTTCGGCGGGGGAGGGGCAAGGGAGCCGCTGGTCATCCCGCAGGCCCAGCCTTGGCTGCCGGCCGAGCGGTTGCAACGCGAATACGACGCGATCGGCTTCTTCCTCTCCGGCCACCCGCTCGACGACTATGCGCACCTGTTGAAAAGGCTGCGCTTGCAGTCCTGGGCGGAGTTCGCCCGCGCGGTCAAGGCGGGCGCGACCGCGGGCAGGCTCGCGGCGACCGTGGTCTCGCGCACCGAGCGGCGCACCAAGACCGGCAACAAGATGGGGATCATCGGCCTGTCCGACCCGTCCGGCCATTACGAGGCGGTGATCTTCAACGAGGGTTTGCAGCAATACCGCGACCTGCTCGAACCCGGCGGCGCGGTGATCCTGTTTCTGACCGCGGAGGCGCAGGGCGAAGAGGTGCGCGCGCGCATCCAGACCTGCGAGCCTCTCGATGAGGCCGCGGCCAAGCTCCAATCGGGCCTGCGGGTGGTGCTGAGCGACGAGAGCCCGCTGCCGGCGCTCGCCCAGCGGCTCGAGCCTGCCCGCAGCCGGCGCTCCGGCGCAAACGGTGGGCCTGCGGCCGGCCGGCCGGCGGATAAGGCGGGCGCCGCGAACGGCGGCGACAAAGCCGATAAGGCGGATGGCGAGGTGACGCTCGTGCTTCGCCTGCCGGACAATGATATCGAGGTAAGGCTCCCGGGGCGCTACCGAATTTCTCCGCAAATCGCCGGCGCGATCAAGGCCGTGCCGGGGGTCGTGACGGTGGAGGCGGTGTGAAGCGCCGGCGGAAGCCCGGCTGATTCGCGGCGGCGGCCCACCGCGGCCCGCTCCTTTGCGGAGCGGGGAGGGCGCGCGCATTCGACTAAACGCTCATGGCAAGAAACAGCGGAAAACGCTTTATGTGAAGCCAAAGTGATTGCTTATTCGATTGCCGAATCGGATATGGCTTGTGACAAATTCATGATGCGCGAGGCTTTCCCGTGATCGATAAATTGAGACTGGTGAACCGCCTCCTGGTGAAACTCGAAGAAAGCCTCCCCGTCGTCGCGAGCATGACGCCGCAATTGGCGGCGACGATCCGGCAGCAATCATCGGGATCGTCGTACATCCCGCGGCAGTGCGAGGTGACGGCGGTGCACTACCTCGGGGACGAGGGCGGGATCATCTGCCGGTTCGACCTGCAAGGCGCGGACGGCCCGCGCGGCATGCTCGCCTCGATCACGCATCTGGAATTCGACCCGCGGCAGCCCTTCGCCGCCGACATCGCCGCCTACCAGAAGCACCGCACCAAGCGCCTGCAGCGCCACGCGGCGTAGC
>JBAPYK010000506.1:0-5606 GCA_049284695.1 Rhodoplanes sp.
GGCCGGTAGCCGGTCGGGCCCAGACCATCGAGCCGCTCGCCGTCGGTGTCGACGAGCGCGATGTCGATGCCGTCGAGCGAGGTGCCGCTCATCAGCCCGATCGCGCGACAGATCGACACTTCTTGCCTCCGATAGGAAATTGGTTGCGGAACTGATACACCACGGGCCGGCCTAAAGAAGGCTTCGACGCCATCGCTAAAATAACTTTCGCTTGTCCCGCGACGGCGAGGGCCTCAGGAGGATCGAGACGGCCTGAAAGTCAGCGGGAGATGGATTGACCTCAACCGAGCAGCCCTAACGCGAGTAAGGAGCACGAAGCGCCGCGATGAGCACTTACAAGTCCGAATTCCTGCGGGTTCTGGAGAGCCGTGGCTTCATCCACCAGGCGTCCGAGCCGGAGGCGCTCGACCAGCTCGCCGCGTCGGGTTCGCTCACCGCCTATATCGGCTTCGACTGCACCGCACCGTCGCTTCATGTCGGCTCGCTCCTGCCGATCATGATGCTCTACTGGCTGCAGCAGACCGGGCACCGGCCGATTGCGCTGATGGGCGGCGGCACGACGCGGGTCGGCGATCCCTCCGGCAAGGACGAAAGCCGGCGACTTCTGACCGAGGCCGCGATCGAGGACAATCTTCGCGGCATTCGCGCGATCTTCACCAAGTTCCTGACCTTCGGCGAGGGCGCGAACGACGCCATCATGGCGAACAACGCCGATTGGCTGAACGATCTCAACTATATCGATTTCCTGCGCGACGTCGGCCGGCATTTCTCGGTCAACCGCATGCTCGCCTTCGATTCGGTGAAGCTGCGGCTCGAGCGCCAGCACGAATTGTCGTTTCTCGAGTTCAACTACATGGTGCTGCAGGCCTACGACTTCGTCGAGCTCCACAAGCGCTATGGCTGCGTGCTGCAGATGGGCGGTTCCGACCAGTGGGGCAATATCGTCAACGGCATCGATCTCGGCCGCAGGCTTTTGGGCGCGCAACTCTTCGCGCTCACCTCGCCGCTGCTCACCACCGCGTCCGGCGCCAAAATGGGCAAGACCGCCGCGGGCGCCGTCTGGCTCGATGCCGGCATGCTGAGCCCCTACGACTATTGGCAATACTGGCGCAATACCGAAGACGGCGACGTCGCCCGGTTTCTCAAGCTGTTCACGGTGCTACCGCTCGATGAGATCGATCGCCTCGCCTTGCTCAAGGGCGGGGAAATCAACGAAGCCAAGAAAGTGCTCGCCACCGAAGCAACCGCGCTGGTGCATGGCCGGCAAGCCGCAGAGGAAGCGGCCGAAACCGCGCGAAAAACCTTTGAGGAAGGCACGCTCGCCGAAAGCCTGCCGACAGCTAATGTGCCGCGCAGACGGTTCAAAGAGGGAATCAGCATCGTGGACGCATCAATGCTCGCCGGATTCTGCAATTCTAAGAGCGAAGTGCGCCGCGCAATCGCCAATAATGCTATTGCGGTAAATGACAGTCGAATTACCAACTTCGACTTCATCATAGGTGAAAAGGATTTTACAGCCGAGGGCGTGATCAAGCTCTCATTCGGAAAGAAAAAGCACGTGTTGCTGCGCGCGATCTAGGCGTGGACGCATTTGCGCACAGCCACAGCCGTTTTGGCGCAAGCTGGACGATTGCTAGGCCGGCCGGAACAATCGACCGTAGCGCGCTGGATGCAATTACGATTGAGTTGCATCTTTCAGCGTTCGAAATATTTAATTGGTATTTTGGTATTAAAATGTTACTTCTATTCCTAACAAACGAACCCGAAAAAAGCGGTTCGGATCAAAGGGAGAAGACCCGCCGGCGACCGAGCGATAATCGCCCGTTGATCGTGTGATCCGGGTCGAAAAACCGCGGCGGCGCGCGCCAGCCGCGGCAAAATCGGATCAACCTGCAAGGAGGAAACGCCAATGAATCGAAGAAATTGTTTGGTACTCGCGGCGACTGCACTCATCGCGGTGGGAGCTGGGCCGGCGCTGGCGCAGGACACCGTCAAGATCGGCGTGACGCTCGGCCTGACGGGCCCGTTGCAGATCATCGGCACCGAGGCGTTGGCGGGGATGCGGCTCTACATGGCCGAGCACGGCGACACCGTCGCCGGCAAGAAGATCGAGCTGATCGTCAGAGACGACGGCGCCGTCGCCGAGAACGCCAAGCGGATAGCGCAAGAGCTGATTGTCCGCGACAAGGTCAATATCCTTGCCGGCTTCACCGTGACCCCAACGGCACTCGCAGTCGCTCCGCTCGCGACCGAAGCGAAAATCCCGATGGTCGTGGTCAATGCCGGAACGTCGATTATCACTGAGCGCTCGCCCTATATCGTACGCACAAGCTTTACGCTGCCGCAGTCCTCGGCGGTCATCGCCGAATGGGCGCTGAAGAACGGCCTCAAGAAGGTCGTGAGCGTCGTCAGCGATTACGGACCAGGCATCGACGCGGAGACCTCATTCAAGGAAGCCTTCACCAAAGGCGGCGGGGAGGTGATCGAAGCGGTGCGCGCCCCGTTGGCCAGCCCCGATTTCGCGCCGTTCCTGCAGCGCGCGCGCGACGCTAATCCGCAGGCCGTGTTCGTGTTCGTGCCGTCCGGACAGGCCGCGACCTTCGTCAAGCAATTTATCGAGCGCGGCATCGAAAAGTCCGGCATCAAGCTGATCGGTCCGGGCGACGTCACCGACGACGCCCAGCTCAATGGCATGGGCGACCAGATCATCGGCACGGTGACCGCCCATCTCTATTCCACCTATCACCCGTCGGCGATGAACAAGAAATTCGTTGCCGCGTTCGAAAAGGCCAATCCCGGGCTGCGGCCGAACTTCACCGCGGTGAGCGGCTACGACGGCATGCACCTGATCTACGAAGCGCTGAAGAAAACCGGCGGCGACACCAACGGCGATAAGCTCATCGCCGCGATGAAAGGCATGGCGTGGGAGAGCCCGCGCGGCCCGATTTCGATCGATCCGGAGACGCGGGACATCATCCAGAACATCTATATCCGCCGCGTCGAGAAAAAGGACGGCGAACTCTACAATGTCGAGTTCGACACCTTCGAGGCCGTCAAGGACCCGGTCAAGGCGAAGAAGAAGGGCTCATAGTTATATACCCGAGCGTAACGGGCGCTACATAGCGTGTGTATCGGCCTCCGGCTTCTGGATGCCGATACACGACCTTCAGCAAAGACCCGCGCACCTCGCCGTGATCTGAAAGAGGTTCGATCCCGTGCCACGCCTCCTCAAGCAGCTCCGTCCAAGTGAGAACCTGACCGGTTTTCCCAGCGCATTTCAAGTTGACTGCGTATAGTCGCCTGTATTCGAACCCCAGCAGCAAGTTGCAAATGAAGACGTTAGAGAGCGCATGCGCGCAAAACGCTGCTGCGCGCCTACCCGCCGTAACTCCCCCGCCGGATAGGCCGTCTCCAACGACACCCCAGTAGAACGCTGCGTCTGCTAGAGTTCCGTCCTTCGCAACCTTTACGCTGATAGGCCGCCGCCGAGTGGGACGTTTGCGTCGTCGCCGCGCGTGACGAGGCTACGAGGACAACGATCATGAGTAAGGCACCCCGCATCGTGACGGTGACGCTGAACGCCTCGATCGATCAGACGGCGAGCATTCCCAACTTCACCGCGGGCGCGGTCAACCGCGTCGCCTGGGAGCAAGCGGACGCCGGCGGCAAAGGTGTCAACGTCGCGTCCTTTCTCGCTGATTTCGGCTACGCGATCGCCGTGACTGGCGTACTCGGCGCCGATAATCAGGAACTGTTTCTCCGCCTGTTCGCAGAAAAAGAATTGATCGACCGCTTTGTCCGCGTCCCTGGCCATACCCGCGTCAACATCAAGGTCGTTGACGACGCACGCCACCAGGTAACTGACATCAACTTTCCCGGCGTCGCCGTCCGAGCCGAGCAGATCGACGAAGTGTTCGCAACGATCGATGCGCTGGCCGCGGCGGGCGCGGAGGTGTTCGTCCTCTCCGGCAGCTTGCCGGCGGGCGTCGCGCCCACCGTTTATCGCGACATCACAGAGCGACTCACGACGCGCGGCCGCAGAGTCGTCCTCGATACCAGCGGCGAGGCGCTCGCCCGAGCCATCGAGGTCGCCCCCAATATGATCAAGCCGAATATTGACGAGCTCGCCGAACTGCTCGGCCATCCTCTCGATGACGAGCCGGCGATTGTCACGGCGGCACGCTCCCTCCGCAAGCGCGGGATTGAGTGGGTCGTCGTTTCCATGGGCGGCAAGGGCGCTATTTTCGTAACGGCCGACGCTGCCGTTCACGCGGTACCCCCGCGGGTGCCGATCAAGAGCACTGTCGGCGCCGGCGACGCGATGGTCGCCGGGATCGTCCACGCAAGATTGCAAAACCTCGGTGTCGAAGAATGCGCGCGCCTTGCCACCGCCTTCTCGCTCGGCGCCCTCGGTGAAATCGGACCACGATTGCCGGCGCGTGACGTCATCGAGGCGTTCGCCAAACGGGTCAAGACCCGACATATCGCGGCTTGAGACGGCGAACGACGATCGGAGAGACCTTCGGAAAGAAGCGAGGCTGCGTCTCTTCGCTGGCCGCCGCAGTCGTACGACATGGGGCTTGGTTGCACTTGCGCCGCAACCAAGCGCTAACGCGCGTTTTAAAGCCTCCTTGCTAATTTTTCTCTTTCATTAGAAATATATAGATGCTAATATTTCTGCAGAAATAGAGGACGATACAAAGTGCCTTCAGGAGCCATCCAAGCCTCCGCGGTGAGCCAAGCTGCCGTCGTCACCAAGGCGACGCTAAATGCCGCTTCGAAGCTCAGGATCACCAACAAGTTGCTAGCAAACATCATCGGGGTATCGGAGGCGACGGTCTCGCGCATGTACAGCGGCCGCTACCTGCTTCAGCCAGAACAGAAGTCTTTCGAATTAGCCGTGCTTTTCGTGCGGCTCTATCGATCTCTTGACGCCATCGTCGGCGGCGACGATGCGGTCGCGAGCACTTGGCTTAAGAGCCGCAATACGGTGCTTGATGGCGAGCCGATCGCCTTCATTCAGACAGTGCCCGGACTGATGAATGTCATTCAGTACCTGGACGCCCGCCGCGCTGTCGTCTGAGGCCTTTCCGCTTGCCGGCGTTTGTTGGCGAGTTGTCGAAGCGCAGCACCACGTATCAACGCTCAAACTTGTGGATTCTGTCGAAGAACAGTCACTGCTTGAAAACTTGATTGAAGCGACAAAGCCGTCATTGCCGCCCGAGTGCCGTGATCTTCATTACCTCTTGGCGACGCCATTTCGTTACGGAGCGAACTATCCGTCTGGCTCGCGCTTCCGGAAATCCGGAATGACAGAAGGCGTCTACTACGCCTCGGAAACACCACACACTGCAGTCGCCGAGATGGCATTCTCTCGGCTGCTTTTCTTCGCCGAGTCCCCCAGCACACCATGGCCGGTGAATCCTGGCGAATACACGGCTTTTCCCGCCGAATACGGGACAAAGAAGGCGATTGATCCGACGAAGGGCAGGCTCGCTGCTGATCGACGAAAGTGGCTGCAACTTACCGACTACAGCGATTGCCAGGCGCTGGCCGAGATGGCGCGCGTGGCTGCAGTGGAGGTCATTCGCTATGCATCCGTCCGT
>JBAPYK010000507.1:0-2279 GCA_049284695.1 Rhodoplanes sp.
AGTGCCCCGGAACTGGGCGGACCTCTGTGATTCGGTCACCGACAATTTCCGCGTCATCAACCCAAAGGATTTTCGGGTCATGACGTGAACGGGGTATATCAGACGAGCATGGTGTTTATCGCACCGGCTTGCGCATGTTGGTCAAGACAAGAATTCCGGATGCCGAGGTCATGGAGGCGAGCAGCCCCATCGAAGGTTTCTCCCGAATTCGATACGACGACCATGGATCGCGTTACTTTGGCGCAATAAGGAGTGGCCGCCTATGATGAAGACTGAGCCCGATCTTGCTAAACTAACCCATCGCCAGCGCGAGGTGCTGGGCCTCCTTGCTCGGCGACTATCGAACAGCGAGCTTGCGAAGCTCCTGCAGCTTGTCGAGGCAATTACGGAAATCGACATGGCAGCAATTCGAATGTGTTTCCATCGAGCCGACGGCGTGGTACAGTTTCTGGGCGCGCCACGGCGGAACGGTAGCCGTCGTCCCGACGATGCGGGTCTGCCCGCCGCCTGACATCGAGACACCAGCAGCGGCTATTTCCGGTCGGGGAGCGCGTCCACACTCGCGTCATTGCCGGGCGCGCCGATATCTACCGACTTCACCCGACCCGAGCGGTAAAGCGCATCGCGGCGCTTCAAAACGGTTCCTTCGCTTCGCTACCGAGCCGGCAGGCGTGTCGGAACACCATCAGGCCATCCTCTTTAGATGTGCTCGCTCAATAGGATGGCCCCAGCGATGGATGCAGACACATTCCCAGATTCGTGCTGGTCTCGATGTCGATCGGCTCGCACCAGCCAACGCCACCTTCACGGCTGCCTTTTCAATGCTCCCGCATCCGCGTCGTCGGTGATAATTCCCTCTTGAACGGTGGCGTACGCCTGAAGAAGTGCTTCCGCGTCGATATTCGTTTGTTGCTCGGCGATGTGCAAAAGCCGCACGACCTCGTTGTTCGACAGTTGCCGGGCGAGGAGTGTCAGCACCTCGCGCTGGCGATGGGTTAGTTTGGCAAGATCGGCCTTGGTCTTAGTCATGGGCAGCGCGTCCCTGCCGCGCGCTCTTGGGCATTTCTGTGGACTTGCGTTAGTCGTATAAAGTCGTGCTTTGGTTCATCGCCCGCCAACGATTGCGCCACAGACATCGGACTGCGCTTCAGAAGAATTCTCTCGTGTGAAACTTGAGGAGGTTGGCATAGGTCACAAGCTCTCGGACGCGACTTGAACGGAAAGAGGCCCGGCGCAGATCACATAGGTCGGGCGACCAGTGTTCCGGGAATATTCTCGGGGAGAATGTCGAACTGTTGGCGCCGTGCAAGGAAAGCAAGAGCCGCTGCACTCCTGCTCGCCTCGTAGTCGAGGATGGCGAACCTCCTTAAGGGGAGGCAGAGTGGACTGCGGGTTCGTAGAGGCTCGCACTTCTTTTGGCGAGCGGCTCGCGCGGCGAGCGATAGCCGAGGCGATCATCGGATCGCACCACTTCCTAGTTCAGCCCAGTGGTCAGCTATCAGATACTTGCGCCAAGGTTTTTTTTAGCTCAACGATATTGTTTAGTATTTTATAAGACAAGTCGGTAAGAGCATTCATTTCATCGGGGGAGAGCTCGCCGGGGGGTGAGCTAGCAACTGCCAGGGTAAGGACGCAGCTCAGCGCGTATGTTGAATCAACCAGAGACATCAATAGGCCTATCGTTTCGTCATCCACGCCCGGCATCATCGGCCCCAAACTGCCCCGCCCAGACCGCTCCGAAGGTAAGAATTCGGCACTGAAGCGTCGCGGACGTGAGCCTTCTCAGTTCCCTTGAAATAGTGGGCCGCCCGAAGGCGGCCCGTGGAAAATGAAAATGAAAGTATCCCAGTGAGCAATGGCATCGAAGAGAGCGCAAGCCAATCCAGCCTGACGGACTACACACTCAGGCGTAGATCAATCCGACCATCCGCGAGCACAGCCCGCCGCGTCACATCGGGCCTTCAATTCGGCCAGCGATGAGATATGTGCCGGCGATGACGCCCAAAAGTCGGCGCCGACCCAGTTGTCGGACTGCAGCGCGAGGCCGATCTCGATGTTCAGATGCTGGGAAGCCCAGCGCCGTTCCTCCTCCTCGCCCTTTTCCTTCGCCGCCCGATAGCCGGCGATCATTGTATCGAGGTGAAGCGACCGGCCGAGATTCGGCATCACCATCGGCCAATACGTCGGATCGGCCCACGGCTTCGACCGATCGGTCTGCATCGCTTCCGGAAACTCGTACAGCAGCGGGAGCATGCGCGATTCCACGATGCGTCCCGCCC
>JBAPYK010000508.1:0-3150 GCA_049284695.1 Rhodoplanes sp.
CGGTCGTACATGCGAACGCATGAGAATAATTATTCCGATGGGAATACCTTCGCGTGACAGCGGAACTCCCAATATGGATCGGTATCCCGCTGCCTTTTGAGCCTCGCTGAGTGAGTACTCCGGATCAGCCAGGACATCTGGAATATGAACCGGGTGGCGCTCGATCATCACCCGCCCCGTCAGTGTGCCTCGGCTGGCACTAATCGGCATATCCTTCACGAGGTCTACGAAAGCTTGCGGCAAGCCAAAGCTCGCTGCGAATATGAATCTCTCGTCTTGTGGACGAAGGACCGCCGCCATGTCCGCCTCGCATAGCGAACCCGCCGATCGGAGGAGTGCGTCCAGCACGGTCGGCAGATCGAACGTTGCGCGGCTAATGATCTTCAGCACATCGGCGGTGGCGGTCTGCTGTCGCAGCGATTCACGCAGCTCATTGAGCAGGCGGGTATTCTCGATCGCGATCACGGCTTGGTCCGCAAAGGTGGAGACCAATTCGATCTGCTTATCGGTGAACGGCCGCACGTCCGAACGCGTCAAGTTCATCACGCCAATCGGTGTTCCTTCGCGCAGCAACGGGACGCCCAACACTGTGCGAAAACCGGCGATCCTCTGCGCTTCGCTCAATCCATAGTCGGGGTCTGCCAGAACGTCGGGAATGTGGATGACGCGGCCTTCGCTCAGTACGCGTCCGGTCGCTGATCCGCGGCTCGGCCCCACCTCAATTTTATTCATATGCTCGACAAAAGCAGGCGAATAGCCGTATTGCGCGGCAAACCGAAAATACGCGCCTTGCGGCCGCATAATGCCAACCGAATCCGCGTCGCACAGGTGGGCCGCCGACTCGACCAGCGTGTCGAGCACTGTCTGCAGATCGAAGGTCGACCGGCTGATCACCTTGAGAACGTCGGCAGTCGCCGTCTGCTGCTGCAGCGACTCGGTCAGCTCGCGCGTGCGCTCCTGCTCGGCCTCAAACAGATGCACGTTCTCGATCGCGATCACCGCTTGGTCGGCAAACGTCTGGACGAGATCAACCTCTGTGTCGGTGAATGGGAGAACAACTGTTCGCCATAGGGTTATGACACCGATCGGGGAGCCATCGCGCAGCAACGGTACTCCGAGCATTGAGCGGTGTTGGCAGATGGCTTGGAAATCGCGCAACGCATACTCGGGATCGGCTAGACAGTCTGGCAAGTGAATCGTCTGCCGTTCGAGAAAGGTGCGGCCGGTGATCGACCCGCGCCCCGGAGGTAAGGGATGTTCCAAAGCATATTGAACGAACGCGTTGGACACATTGCTCGTCGCTACGAGGTGTAACTTCTCGTCACGGAACATGAAGATCAATGCGGTCTCAGCGTTGCAAAGGTGGCTCGCAGTTTGAACAATGGTGTCCAGCACAGGCTGGAGCTGAAAGGTTGACCGACTGATCACATTGAGGACTTCAGCGGTCGCCGTCTCGCGCTCTAAGGCCTGGGACAGCTCACGCGTACGCTGCTGCAGCTCGCGCTTGAGGGCGTTGAGTTCGTCCTGCAATTCGGCAACGGAAGCTCTGCGGCCGTGCGTTGGCGCGGTGGCCTTCTTGTGCAACTTCAATTGTCCCCGTTTTCGGCGCTGTGGCTTTGTCGGCTGGCCGGTGCCGCCGCTCAGTCCCATGTCCCCTTCTCCCTCGAAGAGCCGAGGCGCATCTCGGTTCGAGTTAATCATATCCCCATCAACCACAGGTGGGAAGGTCCGCACGCACCTTCGGCCGCAGGTTCGTTTACTCAATAATTTTCAGATGCGGCCCGCACCTGGCCTCGTTCTTCCGGCGCTAGCCGCTCGACCGCATTCCAAGCGCAGCGACGGATGCACCAATCGTCCGACGACGCGCCCGC
Source organism: Rhodoplanes sp. (assembly GCA_049284695.1). Classification (GTDB taxonomy): domain Bacteria; phylum Pseudomonadota; class Alphaproteobacteria; order Rhizobiales; family Xanthobacteraceae; genus Rhodoplanes. Next base: position 1,872 of record JBAPYK010000508.1, read on the forward strand.
GCCGATCTCGCTACGTGTTGGCCGCCATCATCCAGCGTCGCAGTTTCTTATCGCACCGCGAGAGTCCGAAACTGGCACATACTCTCCGTCGATTGTAATCCGGCGTGACGGTCGGTCTCGAAGGCGGAGCAGAAAATGTTGGCCTCGCCGGAGGCGGCCGGACGCTCGACTCGACAATCGTGGGGAAGAAACTGGTCGTGATCCGCGGGCAGAAAAAAGCTGTCGGGCGGCCCTTTGGGCGGCCGATTTGCAGTTAGCTCTTACGCAGGCCCGGCCAACTGGCGGTCTACGGTCCACACGCCTATATTTCAGACGGTATCAGTACGGCGGGAATACCAAGCAAAAATCTACCGTGGTCGCCAGCGCAGCCTTCGCTGCCAAATTGTGATGATGAGGAAACCGATGATCGCACCTAATGCGTGGCAAACGCGCGCCCCGACTGCGGAGGCCTACCTGGACGAGGGCCTGCGGCAGCACATGCTGCGAGTTTACAACTACATGGGCCTTGGGCTCGTCCTTACCGGAATCGTGGCGTTCCTGGTCGCGTCGACGCCGGCGATCTACCAGCCGATCTTCGGCACGCCCCTGAAATGGGTGGTGATGCTGGCGCCTTTGGCGTTCATCTTCTTCTTCTCATTCCGCATTCAAGCGATCTCAGCGGCGACGGCACAGACTCTCTTCTGGGCGTTCTGCGCCCTGCTCGGGCTATCCCTCGCATCCGTTTTCCTTGTCTTCACCGGGGCGAGCATCGCCCGAACCTTCTTCATCACGGCGGCGATGTTCGGCGCGACTAGTTTCTACGGCTACACGACGAAGCGCAACCTCTCCACCATGGGGTCCTTCCTGTTCATGGGGCTCATCGGCGTGATCATCGCATCCCTGGTGAACCTATTCATCGGCTCGAGCGCGCTTCAGTTCGCGATCTCCGTCATCGGCGTGCTCGTATTCACGGGCCTCACCGCCTACGACACGCAGAACATCAAGGAGCAGTATGCTGAGGCGCATGGCTCCGAATCGAACTCGAAGCTCGCCGTCTGGGGCGCGCTGTCGCTTTATCTGAACTTCATCAATATCTTTCAGCTTCTGCTCGGCCTGACCGGCGAGCGTGAAGGATAATAACGGCTCACCGCGGCCCTCCATGGGTCAATGCCTGTGACGTTTACTCTCGCTGGAACCTGCGTGCTAATTCGCTGATCTGCCTACGATTACGCACCCTCTTGCTTCCACAGTGCTTCCAGAATTTGCGTTGAGATCTGAGCCTAAAATAACGACGCCGCCA